>NZ_JBHIRN010000001.1:50552-332221 GCF_042197205.1 Bartonella sp. AA2SXKL | reverse complement strand
AACAATCCCTGCCGAAATTAAGCGAGGAGACAGATGAAAAAGCGATTTATTATAACAGGAATGATTACCCTTTTGGGGATGATAAATTTAACTCTAACGTCTAACTTTAGTTGGGGTTCTGGGACTCAAGGTTCAACTGTTAAAAGTCCTTTTTCAAAAGCAGAATATCTGGAAATTATTAAGTTGTTAGAACAACAAATTAAAACAAACGAAAACCAGATCGAAAACGCGAAAAAAATTCATCAGTCTATAACAGGAAATAGGATACAAAAACCAACAATAGGAGAAAACAAGAATTCTTTCATACAAGATTTGCCTTCTATCTACCCAAAAACACAGACAAACTACCAAGCCATAGCTACTGGGGAATTTAAAAAAAGATTTAATGAGATTATTCTCGAAGAGAAAAGGTACGGCTTCCAGAAGTTGCCGTATTATAAAATGCGCGAAATAATTAATACGCGTCTTAAATATAGTGGAATTGTCGAAAAAGCTGTAAGTTTTCAAACTTTTCAAGACGCAGAGAACCGCTTTAAACAAATGGACGATTTCTTAGATAAGATAAATAAAACAAAAGATCTCAAAGAAGTTTTCGAACTGCAAACACGCATCAAGACCATGTCAGCCATGATCCAAAATGAATATACAAAGCTACAAATGGTCAGAAATTTAAGCGATGACGAAGAGACTCTTATCGAAATACAAAAACGTAAATTGTACAGAAAAATTGTAGCCTCTAACTACAAAAATATGCCTATAATAAGGTCTAACCAATAAAGCTTTTTACAACATTTGCTTTTTTCATGAAAACAAAAACCAATGTAGAAGGTTCAGTACTCTCTGAACAATTAAGAGAAGCACAAAGATTTTATCAAAGCCAAGATATCATGCTGAAAACACTTAGGTAATGTATAAATGAAAATGAGGCGTTTAGCATGTATCTATGTTCCAAAGTGATAAAAAATTGAAAATTCGTTAAAGAGGAATTCCATGAACTTTACAGTTTTCACGCAACTTTTCAATAAAATTGATCAGATAACAAAAACATATGTCACGGATGTTTCCTCAAAAGCAATTGTTACAATTACACCCTTCGTTTCAATTGGAATCACTATCGCTTTCATCATCTACGGATGGCTTATCATCCGTGGCGCTATCGATATGCCACTTTCCGGATTCGTAAACCGTTTCCTGCGGATAAGTATTATTACTTCAATAGCTCTTACCACAGGACTTTATCAACCAGAAATCACAAATTTAATAACACAAATGCCCTATGAGTTATCAAAAGCGCTCATCGCAAACCCACTCGATGATAAACAATTAATGAATTTACTTGACAAAACAGCAGGCGGAGGATTCCAATATGCAGGCCGTCTTTTCCAAGAAACCGTCTTCTTCGAAGCCAATGGACTGCTTTACAGTCTCTTAGGAATCCTCATCTTGCTAGCAACAAGCCTCGTCGTAGCAATCGGTGGGGGTCTCGTCCTTCTGACAAAAATCGCACTTGCACTTCTCGTAGGATGGGGGCCAATCTTCATTATTGCTCTACTCTGGCAACCAACTTATCGCTTTTTTGAGCAATGGATTGTACAAGTCGCCAATTATATAATCCTCTTTCTACTCTTAGCAACTGTATTTAATCTGATGATGAATATCTTTGCAAACTATTTGAGCGATATGAAACTCGACTACGACCAGAATGTAAGCTTCATGTTTGGAGGAGCTCTCATCTTGTCCATTATATCCATCATGCTGTTACTCAAACTATCAAGCATGGCCAATTCTCTCGCAAAAGGCATTACATTCGGACATCTATGGAGACATAAAAACTAGCTGAGATAAAAAGCAATGGTTCCCGTAACAGATGCCCTTAATATCCATATGACAAAATAACAAGAATATCCAATCCTAAAGTAAAAAATATTCGCACTGAAATTGAGCTATTTTCATAAATTAAAAAATGAAATTAAGAAAAGATAAATTATCGTAAACTATACACTTTACTTTGGTGTCGAAATTATAATAATGACAACAAATATCAGAATGTGTATAACAGTAAAAAAGAGTCATATTAAAATGAAGTCGATCATTCTTATAATTTTGATTGCAAACCTTTTATCGGCTTGTGCATTAGCACCAAAGCTAAAACAGCCCAATGACAGGAACCGCGTGCCTATTAATAAAACAATCCCTGCCGAAATCAAGCGAGGAGACAGATGAAAACAAAACAAGCAAAACCAGTGAAAGCCGAACAACTTAGAAGTTATTATGAAGAAAGCCGTGGCTTAGAACGTGATCTTATCAATGAATTTATAAGGTCGCGCAGAACGGCATGGCGTGTTGCGAGTACTGTGGGTCTTTTTGGCTTATTCGGTATGATATGTGGAGTTGTTGGATTTTCTCAACCAGCTCCAACTCCCTTAGTATTGCGCGTTGATAATACGACGGGTGCAGTTGATGTTATCTCAATCATGCGTGAACACGAAGAAAGCTATGGTGAAGTTGTAGATAGATATTGGCTAAACCAATATGTACTTAACCGCGAAACTTACGACTACGATACTATTCAACTGAACTATGACACAACAGCACTTTTAAGTGCGGCATCTGTTCAACAAGAATATTATAAAATCTATGATGGAGAAAATGCACGGGACAAAGTGCTTTCCAACAAAGCACGTATTACAGTTAAAGTACGATCAATCCAGCCTAATGGACTAGGTCAAGCAACTGTACGTTTTACGACTCAGCAACTTGACAGCAACGGTGCTGCTACTGGACCAAAACAGCACCAAATTGCAACAATTGGTTACACCTATGTTGGTGCACCCATGAAATCATCTGATCGATTGCTTAACCCCCTTGGTTTTCAAGTAACAAGTTACCGTTCTGACCCAGAAATACTGTTGAATGATTAAGGAATTGATTGTTATGAAAAAACTTGCGTTCGTTGTTCTATTGTCTTCGTTTTCTTCTCTTTATACGGTACCTGTGCAGGCGCTCAAAAGTCCATCAAATTCACAATATGATCACCGCATTCGCTATATAACATATAACGAAGCGGATGTGGTTCAAATTGAAACAGTTCTTGGTGTGGCAACACATATTATTCTTGAAGAAGGTGAACAGTACATAACTCATGCCTTTGGTGATTCTGAAGCCTATGCCTTTGCTCATAAAGGGCGGCATATTTTTATTAAACCAAAAGCAGAACTTGCCAATACCAATCTCATCGTTGTAACCGACAAACGGAGTTATAAATTCCGACTACAATTTCGGAATGACCGTGCGGGATCAACATATGAATTGGCTTTCCATTATCCCGATTCAAACGATGAAAAGTCAGAAGAAAACAATCGACGCCTTGCGATTGAACGTGGTTTTCACCAAAGCGTCAACGGCTATAATCTCAGTTATACCATGAGTGGTCACCAAGATATTGCTCCGATAAATGCTTGGGACAATGGGCGTATTACTTACTTTAAATTTCCCGCTAACATGGATATGCCATCGATTTATGTCGTAGATGCTGAAGGTAATGAAAGCTTAATACCACGCACCGTTATCGGCAGTTCTAATGATATTATCGCCGTTCATAAGGTCAATCCTAAATGGCTTATACGGCTTGGTAAACGCGCTCTAGCTGTTTTTAATGAAGCCTATGACCCCAATGGCGTACCAAACACAACAGGGACAGTATCTTCGGTGGTTTATCGTATCAATAAAGGAGGAAAATGATGTTTGACAATAAGGAAGGAGAGGGAAAAGGTACAAAACTGGACAACGTCGAACAAAAACATATTGAAGGTACCTATGGAGGGTCCGAACTAGGTTCTGAACGTCGTCCAACAATTCCAGGTACCCGTGCATTGTTAATGGTAGGACTTATTGTCATAGTAGCGATACCGATTGCCTTGACTTGGAAAGCTTTTAAAATGCGTAATACCGTGGAGGTTGAGGAAGAAAAACCACAACAAATAGTACAGCAAATTATACCAAACTATGTCCCTCGGATTATAGAAGAGCCAAAGATTGTAGAAGAAGCAGAAAAATCAACACAAACAGAAGATTCAAACTTGGATATTCCACCGGCATTGAGTAAACTTCTTCAAACAGCCATTCCTCCACATATGCTCCAAGATTCTGAAGAATTAGCACGCAAACGTATGCTCAGTTCTAGCCTTAACAACGGTGGTAGCGAAGGATCTACAGATACAAATAATAAAGCATCGAATAATGATAGAGGTAATGGCGTATTATTTGATAACCTTCAGCCCGTGCGTTTAGGTCAATCACATGCGATGCAACTTCGTAACCGTGACTTTTTGATTACACAAGGAACGCAAATAGATTGTACGTTAGAAACAAAAATCATTACATCACAACCCGGAATGACGACGTGTCATTTAACACGCGATATTTATTCCACGAGTGGACGTGTTGTTTTGCTTGACCGTGGTTCTAAAGTTGTTGGTTTTTACCAAAGTGGCATACAACAAGGACAAACGCGCGTGTTTGTGCAATGGTTACGCATTGAAACGCCTTCTGGTGTTGTTGTCAATCTTGACTCACCAGGCACAGGTCCTCTGGGTGAAGCGGGTATTGGTGGCTGGGTTGACAGACATTTTTGGGAACGATTTGGTAGTGCAATTATGGTAAGCATTATCGGTGATTTAGGAGAATGGGTAAGAGGAAAAGTTGGTAAAAGCAGCAAAGAAAATAAAGATAACTCACAAAATAAAGGAGCTCAGAATGCTGAATCTATAGCAATCGATGTTCTTCAAAATTCCATCAATATCACACCAACACTTTACAAAAACCAAGGCGAACGAGTAAATATTTTTGTTGCTCGTGATCTGGATTTCAGCGATGTCTACAGTCTCGTCACACGTTAACCCGATACAAAAAGATCAAGCAGTTTTTCAGCTTCTGCAACCGCTTGATTGTTTTTTAGAAGATCCCACGATCACTGAATTATCGATTTGCCGCCCCTGTGAAGTATGGACGAAAAGCTTTAAGGGTTGGCAACTACACAGCGTACCAGAGTTAACAACCACTTTTTTGCAAACGCTTATTACAGCTATTATCGTTTATAACGGTATGGCTCCCAGAAGTATTAATTATGTGCTCTTGCCTGGTGGACAACGTGGTACAATTATACAAACACCAGCTGTTGTTGATGGTGCTCTTTCCTTTGTAATTCGTAAACATTCTCTCATAGTTAAAACGTTAGAAGAACTCAAAGAAGAAGGGGCATTTGACGATTTTTCTGATGTAAGTTTTAATAAGCCTTCAGCAAAAGAAGCCAATAACTTGTTATCGAGGCAGGACTTCACACGGTTGGAACCATTTGAAGTTCAACTCTTACAAAGTAAACGTGAGGGAAAAATTCTTGAATTTTTGGAAGAATGCGTCCTTCACAAACGCAACATTATTATTGCAGGCAAAACAGGATCTGGTAAAACAACATTTGCTCGCTCTTTAATTGAAAAGGTCCCTGTAGAGGAGCGTATTATCACAATTGAAGATGTTCATGAGCTTTTTCTACCCAATCATCCCAATCATGTACATATGATTTATGGTAACAATGTAGGCCGTGTTTCAGCTGAAGAATGCCTAGATGCGTGTATGCGTCAGTCGCCTGACAGAATTTTTCTCGCTGAATTGCGAGGCAATGAAGCATGGGAATATCTCAATTCGCTCAACACTGGTCATCCCGGATCGATTACAACAACGCATGCTAACAGCGCTTTGCAGACATTTGAGCGATGTGCCACCTTGATTAAAAGATCAGAAATTGGCCGGCAACTCGAGTTAGAAATGATAAAAATCGTTCTCTATACAACAGTTGACGTAGTGTTGTTCTTTAAAGATAGAAAACTCTCTGAAGTCTTTTACGACCCGATTTTTGCTAAATCAAAAATCGCTTAAGGGGAGCTTCCTCTCTCGGTAATATGAAGCAAACAAAAATAGCCGTAACTAATTGTTACGGCTATTTATTTAACTTTTCCTATTCTCTTTGCTTCTCCAATGGATTTTCTACACTCTTCATGAAGAAAAAAAGAAAAAAGTTAATAGACAACAACTCTACGAGAAAACCAAATTATACATAAGGCTCTCTTTATTCTCTTGCCTTTGATCATTCTTTCCATTTACCTTTTGAAAAAGTATCTTTGATGCAAAAAAGAAAAAATAGCTGCAAAATAAATATTTAAACAAAAGAAAAGAATAAATTTTGATTCGCCTATCAATGAAAGCTTCGTAAAATAGGTACTTTCGATCATCACAAATAATTATCGTCATCAAGACCAAAACTTATCGTTTAAAAATTCTAAGCGCTATTTTCAAGTGATTAATAAATATGTTTTTTAACCAAACAATCTCCAAATACGGAAAACCTCATACGAAATAAATTATCATTTCGATTTAGCATCCATAAACCACGTTCTATTTGGTAATAAAAAGTATAGTGGTATATAGACGTCTTCTTCGGACGAAGAAAGATTCTTAACCTCCAGTTGTTCGTAAACAACCAAATTTCTCTTAGGCAAGCTTTGCTAACCATATCACGTGGCTTATGTCCCTCTCCTAAAGACGATATCCATAGATTCCATAAGGTAAGCTCTACTCTGAATATTCCTGCTCTCTTCTCTGCACCACAAAAAGCAAAAATTCCTAAAAGAACAGATCTACAATCACTCTTCTTAAGATGCATCACATTGTCTTATAAAGAGTGTTCATTATTTTGCGTGTTGGATAAAAGATCTTAGTACCGTAGGATTCTCTCATTTCAAAGCTGTTTATTAACCAAAACCATGTCTCTTGCACATTATAAGTAAATAAAGCCGTATAGAATGAAACTGTACAAAAAAGCACTAAAAATGCCTTTTATAAACCATCCAAAATGCCAAAAATTGTCACAACATTGGGAGTTTGCAAAGTGTCTAATGGCGCCCAACTTGTTCTTTTATGAAGTGTAAAAATGGAGATGCTCTATAAATTTTATATTATTCATCGGGGCTTTACCATTATACCATCCACGAACTCTGTAGTGAAATAAGCTTAGGCACCTTAAAGAAAGGTTTCTTAAAAACAAGCGTGCAAATTGACAAGCAAAGTGTATTTGGTTCGGGGCGTTCTGTTTTACATAAGGGTTTTGATCTTATTAAAGAACGAGAGAAACAAAAGCGTGAAGCAATGCGTAATCTCTATTATTTAAAAGACATTACTCTAGATGCTTTTGAAAGTCGTAAAGCAGAATTAAAAAATGATGCTAAAAATGGAAACTGGTTTGCACCTTTACAGCTTCATATTCCCCTCAAATTAGGCGGCTGTATAGCAACTTTCAAAGATTACGTCAACAGAGATACATAATACTCTTAACTCCCATTTGATAAGTAAAAGCTGCAACAGCAAAAGCTCTTTTAGAAAAACAACGCCATAAAGTCATTAATAAACCGGCAATGAATTGGAGAAATGTTCCAGATTTTTATCAAACACTCTGCAAAGCAACAATAATGATACAACTGGCTTTGCATCTGCTTATTCTTACAGGTGTTCGTACCCATCTCTTGCATCAATTCGTGAAGATCAGATTGAAGAGGATATATGAACAATTCTTGGCTCGAGAATACGAACGGTCTGCGTGATACTACAGGAGATTTCACATGCCATTATGATCACAAATATTAAAAATTTTAAAATAAGCACGCTTGTTTTTTCGCAATGATTTCTGTTTTCTGTAACCGGTCGTAGTCCTTATTAATGTGAATTTCCTATCACAATATATAAGAGAGATTAGACTAAAAACCTGTCCACGTAGATTTCGCTCTAGTTTACGTAATTGGCTAACAGACTCCACCTATCACACCTCAAAGGACGAAGCCTCTTAACACGCCACTGATCTGCAAACAATCCGCCCCCTCACCTAGCAGATTTCACCTTCTAACCACTCTAATTACCACATCCTAAATAAGATAGTGTTTTACAGCACAACAGAATAAATACCAAAACAATGGCTGATTATACCGTTAATACTTGGACACCTCTCTTTCATGTTAAGAAATATCTTTTATGCTAAAAAATAAAATAAAAAACACTTTTACTGCTTAAATAACTTTCTTCAGCATATATACAAGAAAAAATGAAATCCCCTAACATAATAAATAAGACCTAAATCTAGAAATCTCTATTTTTTATAGATAAAAACATATAAAATAAAAACCCACGAAACTCATAAAAATACAACATGTTTTCTTTGATGATTGAATTCATTCAACTCAAACGAACCTATAAACATCCCTTGTACCACATTCGCAACACGTGTTCTTAGAATTCTCACTAGCCTTTTCTAAATTTTTAGAAAAAACTATAAATTTGATATTTTTTAAAAACGTCTTATTTGCTCTTTAGTGAATTTAAATCTATGATGTTACAATATTTTTAAATTACTACCCCCTTAACTATATAATCTATCTCTACAATAGAGAAGGATTTTACGTTCTCCATTTTTTGAGAACTATAAATTTTGTTTTTTAATGCGATTAACAATCCAATCTTTAAAATAAAAAATATGACCTTTAAATATATAGTGATATTATCAAAAATTCCTAATCCTTGAATATTAGCAATGTTTTCGATATTACAATAAATGTGTCGTAAAATGACGAATTGTCATAATGATCACTCCTTTGTATTTCATTTAGATAATTTACATGCGTTTAATATTTGTATCAGCATTTATTTTTTGTTCTATATTTATACAGAGTAATCATTTTTTATAAAAAATGATTACTTGAATCTGCATCAAAGTATAAATTATGATGCGAATTTAATAAAAATAAAAACACATGGCATATTGATTTTATTGTTTTTACATAGAACGCTATTTAAAGTATAGTTTACTCGAAAGACTAATGCCTTTTTAAAGGCAATAATAACTATACTAACCACCTCATAGAAGCCAATAAATTTTTAGAGATTAAGCCTCAAAGAGGCACAAAAACACGCACAATTTTCTATTTTTCTTTTTACTGTTCGTTAATCGGTCAAATTTCAAAGATAATATTCAACTATGAGTTTTCTGCTCAGTCATTGCAAGTATTGCTTCTACAAGGATTGCTTAATTTTTAGGGATTACTTCACTTTTAGAATGATTATAGCTACTGCGCTCCCATAAGCAGCCGATCTTCTTTTAGAGATTTAATTGCTAAAAGGAGATACAATTTTCCACCTTGCGCTTTATTTTGATCAATCAGTAAATTTTCAGAGGCGGCGTTCAACCATGAGTTTTTTAATTTCAGCAATTGCTTTCGCTGGATTTAATCCCTTTGGACAAGTTTGCGCACAATTCATAATCGTATGGCAACGATAAAGGCGGAAAGGATCTTCTAAATTATCAAGACGTTCACCACACATCTCATCACGTGAATCCGCAATCCAGCGATAAGCTTGAAGCAAAACAGCGGGCCCCAAATAACGATCACCGTTCCACCAATAACTTGGACATGAAGTCTGACAACACGCACACAAAATACATTCATAAAGGCCATCGATTTTTTGGCGATCGGAGTGACTTTGTAACCATTCTTTTGCAGGTTCAGGAGAAACTGTTTGCAACCAAGGCTCAATGACTCGGTGTTGTGCATAAAAACGCTTTAAATCAGGAACCAAATCTTTAACAACCGGCATGGAAGGCAACGGATAGACCTTAATGGGATGTTTTACATCATCCATCCCTTTGGTACAAGCTAATGTATTGGTTCCATCAATATTCATCGCACATGAACCACAGATGCCTTCACGGCATGATCGACGAAGTGTCAAAGTTGGATCAATATGGTTTTTAATAAACAAAAGCCCATCAAGAATCATAGGACCACAAGCAGAACGATCCACATAATAAGTATCTAAATGAGGATTTTCCTCATCATCAGGCGACCAACGATACACGTGAAATTCCGTCAGCTTTGTAGCACCTTCAGGTTTAGGCCAAACCTTTCCCGGTTTTACTTGAGAATTTTTGGGAAGCTTAATTTGTACCATATTTCATTCTCCCCTTAATAAACCCGTTTTTTAGGTGCAATGCGCTTTAAATCGATCCCACCATCAGCTTCAGATGTTAACGGGTCCACATGGACAGGTCGATATGATAATGTCACCTTACCCTCTTTTGACAAATGTGAAATCGTATGTTTACGCCAGTTTTTATCATCACGCTCTGGATAATCTTCACGAGCGTGAGCGCCACGGCTTTCTGAACGTGCTTCGGCAGAATGAACAGTCATGATTGCATTCGCCATAAGATTTTCAAGCTCTAATGTTTCAACCAAATCAGAATTCCATATCAGAGAACGATCTGTGACTTTGAGATCCGACAATTCCCCCCAGATTTTATTCATCCGTTGACATCCCTGTTTCAAAGAATCTTCTGTACGGAAGACTGCTGCGTCTTCTTGCATCGTGCGTTGCATTTTTTCACGCAATACAGCTGTTGGTATTGCCCCTTGTGCAAAACGTAAACGATCAAAACGCGCTATAATTTCGTCAACAGCTTCTTCATTGATGGGTGGAATTTCTGCATTCCGATCAATAACTTCACCCGCGCGAATGGCAGCAGCACGACCAAACACCACAAGATCAATTAATGAATTTGACCCCAAGCGGTTAGCACCATGAACAGAAGCACATCCTGCTTCTCCTACCGCCATCAGCCCTGGTTGAATACGATCAGGCGAATCAGCCGTTGGATTGAGAACTTCCCCGTAGTAATTGGTAGGAATCCCACCCATATTATAATGAACCGTTGGCAAGATGGGGATAGGCTCTTTTGTTACATCCACCCCTGCAAATATCCGTGCTGATTCTGAAATCCCTGGTAACCGCTCATGCAAGATTGCAGGATCAATATGATTGAGAACCAAATGAATATGATCCTTCTTAGGTCCAACGCCACGCCCTTCACGAATTTCAAGTGTGATACAACGCGAAACCAAGTCACGTGAAGCCAAATCCTTAAAGGAAGGTGCATAACGCTCCATAAAGCGTTCACCTTCAGAATTGATTAAATAGCCTCCTTCACCACGAGCTCCTTCTGTAATTAAGCAGCCAGAACCGTAAATCCCTGTCGGATGGAATTGCACAAACTCCATATCCTGAAGTGGCAATCCAGCACGTGCGATCATTCCACCACCATCACCCGTACAGGTATGCGCCGATGTCGCAGAAAAATAAGCGCGTCCATAACCACCGGTTGCAAGAACAACCATTTTGGCAGAAAAACGATGTATTGTACCATCATCGAGATTCCATGCCACAACCCCCGTACAAACCCCATCCGTCATGATGAGATCGAGTGCAAAATATTCAATAAAAAATTGCGCATTATGCTTTAAGCTTTGTCCATAAAGCGTATGCAAAATGGCATGGCCTGTACGGTCAGCTGCTGCGCAAGTACGCTGAACAGGCGGACCTTCACCAAATTGTGTCGTATGTCCACCAAAAGGACGCTGATAAATTTTGCCTTCTTGCGTTCGCGAAAAAGGAACGCCATAATGTTCTAATTCATACACAGCAGCAGGAGCATTACGCACCAAATATTCCATTGCATCGGTATCGCCCAACCAATCAGAACCTTTCACGGTATCATATAAATGCCACTGCCAATTGTCAGGTCCCATATTTGAAAGCGATGCAGCAATTCCCCCTTGTGCTGCAACCGTATGTGAGCGCGTTGGAAAAACCTTCGTAATACAAGCTGTCTTTAATCCTTGTTCTGCCATACCCAGTGTCGCACGTAATCCTGCACCACCTGCCCCAACAACAACAACATCAAATTTATGATCTACAGTGCGATAAGGGGCGTTACCTGCTTTAGCACCCAGAGATGATCCTGTACCCGCCATACTTGTTTAACCCCCTAATGCAATTTTCAAAAGAGAAAAAATAATGATACCACCTATGAGAAAACAAAATAAAATATTTAACGTCAAAAAGAATATCCGAAAACCTTCACGTGGAATATAATCTTCAATCACTACCTGCATACCAAGTTTCATATGATAAAGGACCGAAAAAGTCATCAATCCCATCAAAATAGCAACAATAGGATGTGCAAGTCTTGCACGCACAATACTATAATCCTTTCCCACAAGCGAAAGAATAAGAACAATAAAAAATATCAAAAGTGGTAGATTGATAAACCCCGTCAAACGTTCTAGCCAAAAATGCTCTGTTCCTTCATGAGCACTGCCACGCCCCCGTACTTTTCCAAGTTCCGTTCGAAAATCTTTTTTCATGTCTCTTTTCACCCCCAGCTAAACAACGGTATATCCAATAATCCAAATCGCAAAAGTAACAATAAGAGAAATAAACACTGTCGCCCAAGCAGTGACTGTTGCCTTTTCTTTTGCCAAAAGGCAAGGCTTCAGATCCCAAACAATGTGGCGAACACCACCAACCATGTGATGAACCCCTGCCAAAGTATAAAGAAACAAAATACACAATCCAAACCAAGAACTATAAATTTCGTAAACTGTTCTAAATGTCTCCTCGCCACACGCAATAGCAATTAACCAAACAGCAAGAAAAACCGTTCCAACATAAAGTGCCATACCCGTAATGCGGTGTGCAATGGACATGGCCATAGTAATTGTCCAACGATAAATACTTATATGAGGGGAACGAGGGCGCTCTTTTATCCTAGTTGTCTCTATCATAAAATATCCTGACCTGGTTTATCATAAAATATCCTGACCTGGTTTTTGCAACCGCAATGAACGAGAAAGTTCGCGCAAAACGACTAAACATACTCTCTCGTTTTTACTTGTTTGGCATCTCAAGATACCGATATTACAGGTCGGTTGTCTCAAATAACGGATTAAAGGTCACGCATAAAAAAACCGATTACTCCCTGGATATGATCCGCAAAACTCGCCTTAATCTAATACACTTTTATCTTCACGTCAAAGGTCTAAAATCTTTTCCAAATATAAACAGACATTTTTTCAGATTAAACTTATCCTTTTGAGTATTCACGATATACGCAATAGTCTCTTAAACTGCACCCATAATTAAGAATAAAAAGAGGAAAAATTGATAGATTGAACATTTTTATGTCCACTCCAAGCCTTTTAAAAGGCAAAACGAATCAAGAAAGACACAAATAAGCGGCATAAAAGCCGCTTTTGCATAAAGTTTAACCGATATAATCTTTACTCAGAAACTTGCTTTTCAACATCTGTGCTGACAGATGCTGCTTCTACTTTCTCAACAACCTTTTCAGCTTTTTTCCGATAATCTCTCTTTTCAGCTATACGTGCAGCTTTACCTCTCAAGCCACGTAGATAATAGAGTTTTGCACGGCGCACTTTACCACGGCGCACCAGCTGAACACCTTCAATCAAAGGAGAATAAACAGGAAATACCCTCTCCACCCCTTCACCATAAGAAATCTTGCGTACTGTAAAGGTCTCATTCAACCCACCGCCTGAACGCGCAATACAGACACCTTCATAAGCCTGAACACGCGTCCGTGTACCTTCTGTCACACGCACCATAACACGGACTGTATCTCCTGGCTGAAATGCTGGAAATTGGCGCTTTTCTTCAATTTTTGCACATTGTTCAGCTTCAAGCTGTGCGATAATATTCATTTCTTTTATCCTTCATGTTCTTTATCGAACAGTCAGAGCGCTCAACTCTTACCAAAAAAGCCTTTATTAAGAATAAGGAGCTCTTTAGGCTATGTCTTACACAGGAGCGAATACACCATTCCTTCATTTTAATTTTGGAACTACAGAAAACCTTTTATAAAAAACTCTCTAAAAAGAGAGCCATGCAATACACCACCTTATCATATGAATCAAGTTTTCTGATGATTTTTATTATAACGCGCATAAAGATCAGGGCGACGTTGACGTGTTAACAATTCGGCTTGGCTTTGACGCCAATCTGCGATCGCTTTGTGATGACCTGAGAGCAATACAGGCGGAATACCCCGCCCTTCGAAAAGAGAAGGGCGGGTATATTGCGGATGTTCCAGCAAGTCATTTTCAAAACTTTCACACCTTGCAGAAGCTGCATTCCCCATCACTCCAGGCAGAAGACGTATAATAGCATCTAAGATAACCAATGCAGCTGTTTCACCCCCTGAAAGAATATAATCACCAATAGAGACTTCTTCTAGTTCTCGTGCCTCTATGACTCGCTCATCAACCCCTTCAAAACGTCCACAAACTAACGTTACACCCGTATCACGAGCCAAGCTATGCGCGTAAGCTTGGTCAAAAGGACGCCCACGTGGACTCATCAACAATCTTGGCGAATCCTGTGGACAGCAGTCAAGAGCAGCCGCCAATACATCCGCCCGCATTACCATACCAGCTCCCCCACCAGCAGGTTTATCATCAACGCTATGGTGTTTGTCTAAAGCAAAATCCCTAATCTGTACCGTCTCCAGTGACCAAATTCCACGCTCTAAAGCTTGCCCTGCTAAAGAATACCCTAAAAAACCAGGAAACATTTCAGGATAAAGGGTTAAAACGCGCGCCTGAAATTTCATTTTATTTCTTATCCTTATTTTCTTAAACAGACTCTTAATAGCAAAAATAGCACAAACAAGACTTTTAACGCTATAGCGTTAATCTGAGTCTTCTTGATCTGCGCCATATTCAATACGATCCTTCTAAATACTTGCACTAAAAAAGACTCTAAAAATTCAGGACTATTTCGAGATAAAGTGCTTACAATATCTGCTCAAAAGAGCATTTTTAATATTTTCACACATTCCACTTTTTATTGACGAAATTCATCTGTTGTTTTTTACCTTCATCTTTATTTTTAGATTCAAGCTATTTCCTTTTTATCATTGTCTCCCCCATCAATTAAACCAGCGGCCATGGGATCAACAACAAGAAAACCAGAATCCATACAAATTTCTGGTACCGCCGCCTTACTAAAGGGAATAAGAACTCTTTTACCTGTATTCAAACGTATTTCAAGCAAATCACCAGCCCCGAAATTAAAAAAACCACACACTTCACCTAAGATTTTCCCCCCACAATCTTGGACACACAAGCCTATTAAATCGACTTGATAAAACTCATCCTCCATCAAATCATCAATTAATTGATCACGCGTCACATAAAGGCGAATCCCTTTTAAAGACTCAGCCGCATTACGATTTTCTACCCCTTTAAAACGTACAATCGCCTTATTTTTTTGTATGCGAAGAGTTACAATTTCATAAGAACGCCCCATATCATCATAAAGAGTGCTGTAAAACTTGAAACGCTGTGGCTCAGCACTTAGAATTTTAACAAAAACATCTCCTTTTATACCATGAGGCATACCAATAATGGCAAGATAGACTTTATTTTTAAGCTTTTCTTTATTATACTTCATGCAAAAATATTATCTCTCAAAAATGAACCCTTCAATCTTATAGTTTTCTATTCAATCTTGTTGCCATATGAGACAATCTTCTAAAAGACCTTTCTTGGTAACAAAAAACAAATTAATAAAGGAGAAAGTCTTATGGCAAATATTATGCTATTTTACAAAGATATCACACCAATCAACAAAATTTCCCATAAAAATCTAAAATTTGCTCCTCCAACTGATATGTCTTTTGCCAAGGATACTCATTGGGTTCCTTTAGCAAGTACTGAATATTTTCAAGCAGCGCTAGACTATCCTATTTTATTTATGTGCGCCGAAGATGAACAAAAAAAACGGCACTACACATCCGCAGCTCTTGTCGGTCTTTCTAATGATGAAAATGACTATATCGCTTCTGATAAAAGTTGGAAAAACAATACTTATGTTCCAGCTTTTGTCCGTCGCTATCCTTTTGTTTTGGCACAAATTAGCAATGAAAAAGAACTTTCTGTCTGCTTTGATCAACAGTCCGGTATGTTTAATGAAGTTGCAGGAACAGAACTTTTTAATTCCGATGGCTCTATTTCTCCTTTTATGGAAGAACGTATTCGCTTTCTTGAAAGTTTTAAAATCGCTATGGAGAAAACCTCTGAGTTTATTGATGCTCTTGTAGAAATGGATCTTCTAAGCCAAAAATCCATCAATGTGAAAAACGATAAAGGTCTCTCAGCGCAATTGGAACATTTTTGGGTTGTTGATGAAGAAAAATTGAATAAATTATCAGCAAGCCAACTTGCCAAACTTCATAAAAATGGCTTTTTAGGATTAATTTTTGCGCATTTGATGTCAACACACAATCTTGTGAAAATACTCTCTCTCAAAGGTGAAAAGCAACTTATCAATCGTGAAGAGCAACCCCAAAACAAGAATGGTCATTCTAACGATGAAAAATCTAAAAAGAAAGAAACTCTCAACTAGATAATGCCCATCAAAAACGACAAGAGAAAAGATGAAAATATTCCTCTCATTCCAGCAGACCATGCAATTTTAAACGCAAGGAAAAATTGGTTAGAGTGTCTTACCCAAACACGTCGTATGTCAGCACAAACAGTGCAAGCCTATGAACGTGATACGCGGCAATTTTTGTCTTTTCTCTGTCAACACTTAAGCCATACACCAACCCTTACAGATCTTGCTCATTTACGCATCAGTGACTTGCGTGCTTATCTTGCTTATCGGCGTACAAACAATATAAGTGCGCGCTCTTTAAGCCGAGGGGTGGCAGGCATCCGTTCTTTTTTCAAATACTTATCACGTGAAGGAATCGTCAATGTTCCCGCGGCTCAACTTATCCGAAGCCCCAAACACCCCAAATTGCTCCCAAAACCTTTAGCGATAAAATCAGCACTTCACATAGTCAAACAAGAAAATCAACTGGAAAATGAACCTTGGATTAGCGCTCGTAATGCTGCTGTCCTCATGCTTCTTTATGGCTGTGGAATGCGAATATCAGAAGCCTTAAGCCTCACACCAGAACAATTTTCTGATCCTAAAAAAACAAGTTTATTTATAACAGGAAAAGGCGGCAAAACACGCCTTGTTCCTCTCATCAAAATTGTTTACGAAGCTGTACAAAATTATCTCAAATGTTGCCCATATCCTTTATTGGATAACCAACCCATATTTCGTGGGGCGCGAGGCGGTCCCCTACAGCCTGCCATTATTCAAAAAGCTGTCCGTAATTTACGTGCAAGCCTTGGTTTACCAGAAACTGCAACGCCTCATACACTGCGCCATTCTTTTGCCACCCATCTTTTATCACGGGGGGGAGATTTGCGCACGATTCAAGAACTTCTTGGGCACGCTAGTCTTTCCACCACACAAATCTATACCCACGTCGATACAGACCATTTGTTAAAAATCTATCAAAAGGCCCATCCCCGTTCCTAAAAACGTCTCATCAAAAAATTAGAGTGTTTCAACCTCAAGTGCCAAAGCATGAACACAAGTAGCTAACTCTTCTTGTAAAACTTTATAAATCGCTCGATGTATTTCTACGCGTGTCATATTAGAAAAAGAAGAAGATAAAATTTTCACTCGAAAATGTGTTTCTCCTTTACCATCAAAAGCATGTTCATTATGAGGATGCCCCTCATGAAGATGACTTTCGTTAATCACTTCAAGCTTTTGCGGATGAAAAGCATCCTGAAGCTTTCTCTGAATTATTGTTTCTATAAACATTTTTCATTCCTCAAACAAAATGAACGTGCAAAAATACACCTTTTTCATAATAGAATAAGTGTGAAAACAAATTTTTCAAAAGTCAATTCTTGTAAAATTAATCAATTTTGCATAAACCAATAATATGACAATAACATCTAAATTATTCGATTCAATTCGCATAAGCTCAAATAAAAAACAAAAAGCTGAGCCAGAAGCACAACAGTGTCAGTGGGAAGGTTGTGAAAAAACAGGGTCCCATAAAGCACCAGCAGGTCGAAATCACGAAGGACAATATTTATATTTTTGTATTGAACACGTACGCGCCTATAATAAAAATTTTAATTACTTCTCTGGTCTTAGCAATAAAGATATCGCAAAATTTCAAAAGGATGCTCTCACAGGACATCGTCCGACATGGCCTACAGATCTGAGCAATGGTACATCGAAAAAAACAGCCGCGAATTATGCAAAGATTCGCTCTGGAACAGCTGCCTATCAAAATCGCATGCGCGATCCCTTCACGCTTTTTACTGGGCAGCATTCAAACAATAAGTTCTCACGAAAATTAAAGCCCTTAGAAGCAAAAGCTTTTGATACACTGGGACTACAGGCAAACGCTTCAGCAGAAGACATCAAAATGAAATATAAAGAGTTGGTAAAAAAGCACCATCCTGATTCCAATGGTGGTAATCGTGCTTCAGAAGAGCGCTTTCGTGATGTTTTACATGCTTACAATTTGCTAAAAAAGTCTGGTTTGTGCTGAAAACATGCGCTTATATGAGTCTATTTTCATTTAGACCATCATTATTTGCGCAAAATGTTACTTTTTTTGCAAAACATTATAGAATACGTAAAAAAATCTTTCTTCAATATCTAAGGCTCTCATTATAGAGCATTGCATAAATACTTTAACTCTTGTATCGTTTCTAATGAATAAATAGCGTCCTCTCCCTTCCAGAAACATAATGACAAATCTTACCGTTGAAAATTTGCCCGATATTACACTTTGTGCTCGCGATCTATTTCATATTGAAACAGATCTGAAAGTCCCTGCTTTTAGCACAAAAAGTCCCCATGTTCCTGATATCGATCCTGATTATCTTTTTGATCAGCAAACAACTTTAGCGATTCTCGCAGGTTTTACCTTTAACCGCCGTGTAATGGTTTCTGGCTATCACGGTACAGGGAAATCAACGCATATTGAACAAGTTGCTGCACGTCTTAACTGGCCTTGTCTTCGCATTAATCTCGATAGTCATGTAAGTCGTATCGATCTTGTAGGAAAAGATGCTATCGTTTTAAAAGATGGCTTACAAATCACTGAATTTAAAGAGGGCATTTTGCCATGGGCTTATCAAAATAATATTGCTCTTGTTTTCGACGAATATGATGCGGGGCGTCCCGATGTTATGTTTGTTATCCAACGCGTTCTTGAAACCTCTGGAAAACTAAGCTTACTTGATCAAAGCCGTGTCATCTCTCCCCATCCAGCATTTCGTCTTTTTGCAACGGCAAACACCATTGGTCTTGGTGATACAACCGGTCTCTATCATGGTACCCAACAGATCAATCAAGCTCAAATGGACCGCTGGTCTATTGTTACGATACTCAATTATTTACCCCATGATAAAGAGGTTAATATCATTTGTTCAAAGGTCAAATCTTTTCAAACGGCTGAGGGAAAAAAGACAATTTCACAAATGGTTCATGTTGCTGATATGGTACGCCAATCTTTTATCAATGGAGATCTTTCAACTGTCATGAGTCCACGTACCGTCATTACTTGGGCAGAAAATACAACAATTTTTCAAGATGTCGGCTTTGCCTTCCGATTAACCTTTCTCAATAAATGTGATGAACTCGAACGTGCCACTGTTGCAGAATTTTATCAACGCGCCTTTGGACAAGAGCTTCCCGAATCACTCATTCATGGTGTTTCGCCTTAAGGAATCTGTCACTCATGGCTACCGATATTGGCGACAACAAAAATCCGGCAAAAGATTCTTCCAACAACACTCTTAATGCTGAAGCTTTTAAAAAAGCACTTTCCACCTGTATGCGTGCGATTGCAGGCACAAACAACCTTGAAGTTTCCTTTAGTCATAACCGACCATCTTTAAGCGAAAGTTGCGCGCGTTTACCAGAATTACCTCAATACGCAACGAATAAAGACATCACTATTACCCGCGGACTAGGTGATTCCATGGCTCTGCGCAAAGCATGGCATGACAACCGCATTCACATGCAATTTTCTCCACTAGAATCAGAAGCACGTGCTGTCTTTGATGCCCTCGAACAAACACGTGTTGAAGCAATTGGTACTTTAGCCATGGAGGGACTTGCAAAAAATCTTGATGTCATGCTCGCCGATAAATACAAAAGAGCCCATTATCATAAAATTAGCAACCAAAGTGAAGCCCCCATCCAAGAAGCGATTGCACTTTTATTGCGTGAAAAAATAACAAAGCGCGCAGCTCCAAGAGAAGCGGGTTCTGTCTTAGAATTGTGGCGTAAAGAACTCGAACAAAAAGCAGCATCACAACTCAATGAACTCCCACATCATATTTACAACCAACAAGCTTTTGCACAGATTGTTCGCCAAATGCTTGTTACACTCAAAATGACAGTGCAACAAGCTGAAGCTTCTAACAGTGAAAACAATAAAAAATTAAAAAATGCGTGTGAACCTCAAGACCAAAGAGAAGAAGAGAGTAAAAACAAAAAACACGCTCAAAGTGAAGAACAAACCAGCACTGAACAAGAAAGTGATGTGCAAGATGATGGAAAAACACAAGCGACACAATCAAACAACAATGATCAAGCTGACGGCGAGCAAAAAAATGGACCTTGGCAAGAAAAGCCGAGCAAACCCAAACACCTTTTTTCTGATTCGGAACAAATGCAAAGACTTGGCAATTATAAAATCTTCACCCGTCAATTTGATGAAATTTTGGAAGCAACAGATTTTTGTTCTGAAAACGAGTTAGATCACTTACGCCGTTATCTTGATAAGCAAATCAATCATCTGCAAAACATCGTTGGACGTTTAGCAAACCGTCTCCAGCGCCGCTTGATGGCGCAACAAAATCGCAACTGGAACTTTGACCTTGAAGAAGGATATCTTGATACAACACGGCTTCCACGTCTAATTATTGACCCCATGCAACCCCTTTCTTTTAAAATGGAAAGCAACACCCAATTTCGGGACACAGTTGTTTCACTCCTCATTGATAATTCTGGCTCAATGCGCGGACGCCCCATTAGCGTTGCTGCAAGTTGTGCTGATATTTTGGCACAAACTCTTGAACGTTGTGGTGTCAAAGTTGAAATTTTAGGTTTTACCACCAAAACTTGGAAAGGGGGAAAATCGCGCGAACAATGGCTTACCCAAAACAAACTCCATAATCCTGGACGCCTCAATGATTTATGCCATATCATCTATAAAAGTGCTGATACTCCATGGCGTCGCGCACGACGCAATTTAGGTTTAATGATGCAAGAAGGATTATTAAAAGAAAATATCGACGGAGAAGCTTTGATTTGGGCTCATCAACGCCTTTTATCACGGCGTGAACAACGTCGCATCCTCATGGTCATTTCTGATGGTGCTCCTGTTGACGATTCGACACTATCGGTCAACTCCAGCAATTATTTAGAAAAACACTTACGCGCAGTGATTCAAGAAATCCAAACACACTCCCCTATCGAACTCATTGCCATTGGAATTGGTCATGACGTCACACGTTATTATCAACGTGCTGTAACAATTATGAATGCTGAAGAACTCGCCGACGCCATAACAAAACAATTAGAAATACTTTTTAGTGATAAAAGAACTCATATTCATAAGAAATGAACCTGCCTTGAATTAGCAACGATTACATTTTAAAAAATTATCTCTATCATTAAACCATCGGAATTTGATGGCTAACAACCTGAGAAGATAATCCCACAAATTGAATATCGAATTTTAAAGAAGCTTCTACTTTACTGGATGCATTATGAGCTCTAAAAGAAATGCTCCAACCATCTTCAAAAATTGTAATGAGTTTGTTTTTACTTTCTGGTTATATTGCGACTGATAAAGTTTTGCTTAGAACTTTCCATTTACGACCATATCCCAGAGTACCATTCAAATTCAAAGACTGAATAATCACCCATTTTTGTCTCGATCTTGTGTTATTTCATTATATTGAAATACACGTATATAGAAAAATATCTCCACTAGACATAGCTCTAAAATGCTGCTCTCACAGAAAATATAATACCTAAACTTTCACCTTCAGTAATACAAAAAGATAAAAGTTGTATTTATTATACGAAAAAAAAGAGGATATTTTAAACACTAAGAATTTCTTTATAAAAGAATCGGCATAAATGGATTCATAGCAATTTTTCGGCAAAAATTGCTAAAGCAAGCGAAAGCCAACCTGTCCCCTAACCTTCCCAAAACAGTACTCACCACGGGTGATCTATCAACATAAGCTCCCATCTCATGGATAAAAGAAAAAATCTTTACTCACATAAAATATAAGAAAAACACGAAAAAAAATATTACTTCATTCACGAAAAAGAACACACCATTATATATCTTATCCGCACTCCTACATTCTTCCTTGCTTCCAAGCTTATTTCACAACAGCGCCCATATATGGCATAATGCAAAATCCAGAATCATCCTTTACTTTACAAGCTACAAGCCAAAAGCAGAATCCTACTTTCAAGTTTCCAATGTTTTTAAGATAAATCAATATACTTTCAGCGCCTAATATTGCACTTTTATTGCATTAAAGCTCTTCATAAGAAGTATTTCTTTCTCAAATGACGTTGTCCGCACGCCAATTCCTCTTATAACATAGGCAAGCAAATGATTTTTATTAACTCAATATAAGAGTATTTAAAACGCGTAAAATTTTATGATATTGGGCTCTTTCACTCAAATGAAAAATATAAGTTATCATTTTAAATCAATCTATTAATAAACATCAGTTGCAATTTCTGTCACATTGAATCATTTGTAAAAGCATATTTAGCCCCTTCTCAAACAAATGACTTTATCTTTTCCTCACAAGAGAATTTTGAAATAAAAAAGCGTTTTGTGTTGGAGTTCTTACTTAAGTTGGTAAATGATAAAGTATCCATTATAACTAACGTGTCACACCAAGCATAGCGTACAATTTTCTTGGCTTCAGGAAAACAAAAAGACAAAAATCCTTATTTGTGACAAACAAAAGAGGAATCATCTTTTGAATGACATTGATAAAGAGGAAGCTTTACGATGTTAAGAATTGTCCCATAAGGAATCAACATCAACAGACTCATAATAATTTTTACCGAAAAATCACCAAAAGCAAGCGATAGCCAAACTGGCATGCCTATCCCTCCCAAAACAGTACTCTCCACCAGTGAACTATCTGCATACCCTGTTATCTTATCAAAAACAGCAAACGAGCTAGAAAAAGCAAGAGCAAAAAACAGCACTGTATCCAAAGCTGAACCAACCAACGCTGCTGCTAAAGGTGCTTTCCACCATGTTTTACGTCGCAAAGGAGTAAAAACCACAATATCAAGGAGTTGCCCAAATAAAAATGCAAAACTAGAAGCAAGTGCAAGCCGTGGTGTCGCCAATATCCAAGAAACAAAGACACCCGTAAAAAAACCAGCATAAACCACACGCCGCGCAGCAGATGGACCATAAAAACGATTGGTCAAATCATTGATTAGAAAAGCAAATGGATAGGTAAAAGCCCCGTAAGTCAACAGCTCATTCAAATCAAACCAATAGACAGGATATTGAACTAAAATATTAGAAGCCGTGACAGCAAGGCACATTGCAAAAATAGAAAAAACAACATACCTTTTCTTTTGCTGTTCTAATAAAAGACCGCTTGAAGACACTTTTTTAACCTGGGATATGGAACCAATAAAATGAAACGATCAACCTGCAAAAAACTTAACTTCTAGAACAGAAAACCGAAATCAAAGCATTAATAAACCAAAAAGAATGGCGCTAACAATTATGCTGCCTGTTCAGCCTTTTGCTCACCTTCTTGCTCAGCTTTTTTCTTAATGATTTGGCGTTTTAGCAAACGCGCACGTTGCGACAACTCTTTATCGTCTGCTTTAATCAAAAAACCATCAAGACCACCGCGGTGCTCAACAGAACGCAATGCATTTGCTGAAATACGCAAGCGATAACTTTGCTGTAACACCTCTGAAATCAATGTCACATTGCAAAGATTTGGTAAAAAACGACGCCGAGTCTTATTATTCGCATGGCTAACATTATTACCATACAGAACCGTCTTCCCTGTCAATTCACATGCACGAGACATAAACTTCACCCTTAAACTCTAAGAAACTTTCAAATCCCCATACCCAAAGGACACAATGAACGCAAAACACGCGCAATGCAACCTTGAACGGGCATCATTGGGAAGTTTCTTTCTAATAGGGGGTCGACAACAAAAGGTCAAGTCTTTTATAAAACCTTTTTCATCTCTTGTTGGCTCATTTTTCATCTTTTTCCTCAATAAGGCGTGCAAATTCTGCCAAAAAGCGTACAAAATGTTTCTTTTAATATATACCATGTTAGAATAAAAGCCTATTGTCCCGAAAGGAAGCACAAATCATGAGCAAAAAAGACCCCCCCATGACAAAGCTTCAGGGAAATTCTTGCCGTTTTTCTTCTTTTTTATTTGGAACTTTATGTATTTGTTTTTTTCTTCTCTTCAGTGCATTAGGTATATGGCAAGTACAACGGTTAAACTGGAAAACAAATCTTATCACCAGTACCAATCAGCGCATTCATTTACCCCCCATAAAAGCCCCTCCAAAAAATCAATGGTCAGATGTTACTTTTGAAAAATATGAATATCAACCTGTTATTATCACAGGAAAATTTTTAACAGATAAAAATATTTTAGTCACTGCTGCCGCTCAAAATACTACAGGCTATTGGGTTTTGACTCCCTTACAAACTGCTGATAATATACTGATCTTTATCAACCGTGGCTTTATCCCTATGGATGAACGTAACAATTTTCAAAACACAGAGCAATCGCATACAAATGCCTTATCTCAGCAAAATTCTACCACGGACACAGAACAAACAACGATTATAGGTTTATTACGCATGAGTGAAAAAAATGGATTTTTCCCGCGTAAAAATAATCCTGACAAAAATTTATGGTATACGCGCGATCTCCCCGCTATGGCACAAAAACTTGGTTTGTCCACTGTTGCCCCTTATTTCATTGATGCCAGAAAAACATCTCCACAAGCAAAACTTCCCGTCGTTGGTCTTACGATTATCCATTTTCGAAATAATCATCTCGTTTATGCAATCACGTGGTTTATTTTAGCTGCTGGTGTGTTAGGAGGTTTTCTTTTTCTGCTACGGCAAAAAAACTAAAAAAATACCTCTTCCATCTCAAGTAACAAAAATTTTTAGAATCTTGAAAACTGATAAAGAGAATAAAATCTACCAACTTGCGCCTTTGTTAAATTAAAGATCACAGGCATACAATGAACTTTATACCATCCACAAAAGATTTACGCGACACTCTTTAAAAAATCATCATAAAACGAGGGTTTATTCATTAAAAATGTAATGCCCAAAAATGTGAAGCAATGCATTATCTCCACTCTATAAAAAATTCACTCTTAAAAAACATTGTCATAAACGCTTTTGAAAAATATAAAGTTAAATTTAAAAATGATAGGAAAGATGAGCACTCATTTTTGCCTTTATAATTTTATATTCTTGCTTCATTAGATTATTTCCCATTTCAGAGATTACTCCAATTTATATACGCAATACTTTCGCCTTCATCTAGTATAAAGGCTAATATAGCAGAGAACATACGGATGCATTTTTTGTTTCAAAACTGCTATGAAGATGAGATATTGAGTTATAAGCAACAAAAAAATATTTAATGTCTCAATGAGACTTTTATACCTATCACCACACCTCAAATGAGAGGTTTTTACAGGATAATAGAAAAAGGTGAATCATCCTATATTCTAAAAAGACAGTTTATCCTTTCAGTGTATTTTGCTAAAGGCTTATGCTATAAACGTATAAGCGTGTTTTACTAGAATTTTAACTCTTTCATTTTTAAGGCTTCTGTTATGGGTGTTGTTGCCAAAAATTTTCCCATACCTGATCTTCATCGGGTTCGTCGTGTTCTCTTTTCTGTGTCTGATAAAACGGGTGTGGTTGCTTTTGCACAAGCCCTTCATGCTACTTACAATGTTGAATTGATTTCAACAGGAGGAACAGCAAAAACCCTCATAGCAGCTGGTTTACCCGTAAAAGATGTTGCTGAAGTTACCGGATTTCCTGAAATAATGGATGGGCGTGTAAAAACACTCCATCCTTTGATTCATGGTGCTTTGTTAGGGGTAAGAGAAGATCCTAACCATAGGGAAGCTATGGAAAAGAACAGCATTCATGGAATTGATCTTTTAGTGGTGAATCTTTACCCTTTTGAAGAGACGATCCTTTCGGGAGCTGATGGGCAAACGACTCTTGAAAATATTGATATCGGTGGACCGGCGATGATTCGCGCCGCGGCAAAAAATTATGCTTATACCGGTGTTGTAACAGCGATAAAAGATTATGATTCGATTCTAGCTGAATTAAAGCAGCATAATGGATGTTTAAGCTTATCTATGCGTCATCAGCTAGCAATGCGCGCTTATGCACACACCGCTGCCTATGATACGGCAATAGCATCGTGGTTTGCACGGGATTTAAAAATTGAAACTCCATCATGGCAGAGTTTTTCCGGTCATCTTGAAAGTGTTATGCGCTATGGGGAAAATCCACATCAACAGGCAGCATTTTATCGCAATAATGAAAAACGTTTTGGTATTGCAACAGCAAAACTTTTACAAGGCAAAGCGCTTTCTTATAACAATCTGAATGATACAGATGCAGCCTTTGAACTTGTGGCAGAATTTGATCCGCAAAAAACCGCTGCTGTCGCTCTTATTAAACATGCCAATCCTTGTGGTGTTGCGGAAGGAGAAAATTTGAAAGACGCTTATTTGAAAGCTCTTATGTGTGATAATGTATCGGCATTTGGTGGAATTGTTGCTTTAAATCAAACCCTTGATGAGGAATGTGCTGAAGAAATTGTTAAAATTTTCACAGAAGTGATTATTGCTCCGGATGCCACAATGGCGGCACGTGAAATTATTGCCAAGAAAAAAAATCTTCGTTTGCTCATTACAGGTGGAGTTCCTGATCCACGCTGTGGAGGACTTCTTGCGAAAACACTTGCAGGAGGCATTTTAGTACAATCACGTGATAACGTGGTAGTCGATGATCTTAAATTGCAAGTAGTGACAAAGCGGGCACCAACTCAAGATGAAATGCGTGATCTTCAATTTGCTTTTCGTGTAGCAAAGCACGTTAAATCAAATGCTATTGTGTACGCGAAAAATAGTGCAACAGTTGGAATTGGAGCCGGACAAATGAGCCGCATCGATTCAGCAAAAATTGCTGCAAGTAAAGCAGCAGAAAGTGCGCAAAGAGCAGGCTTAACAGAAACTCTCACAAAAGGATCTGTTGTTGCATCAGATGCATTTTTTCCTTTTGCTGATGGTTTATTAGCAGCAGCTGAAGCAGGAGCAACAGCAGTTATTCAACCAGGAGGCTCCATGCGTGATGAAGAAGTTATCGCCGCTGCTGATGCACAGGGGTTAGCGATGGTTTTTACAGGAACACGTCACTTCCGCCATTAATAATTTTGCTGCTTTTCTTTTCGTATGAGACAAATGTTTCAAGGAATTTTTCATAATTATCGTATGACTATTGATAACTGTTGAAATGGAAGCAGTTATTCAATCCAAAGAAGCTACACGTGAAGAAGTTTATCACCGCAGAAATGCACATAATTTAGCCAATGCACATAATTTAGCCATTGGTTAGGGATAAGATGTTCTTGTTGATATTTTTAATGGTTACCCTTTCGCATGAGAAAAATGTTAAAGGGACATTATCTTGTATGTAGATGCATACCTGCTATGATATTATAACACAACTCTTTTTAGTAATATACTCTATTCTTAAACTAAAGAGTGTAATGAAAAGTTTGAGTAGAGGATATGAATATTCTACGTTTTTATAGTAATTGGCGCCGTTATCGTCGAACCGTTAATGCGTTAAGTCGTCTTTCAACATATGAACTCAACGATCTTGGAATTTGTCGAGGTGATATTGATTCAATTGCACGACGTTATTCGCGTAGATCTTTATGAAAGTTGTTTGAGATATTTGAGAGAATGCTTTGCTATGAAAAAGCGCGCATTTTGTGGTTTGTTATTATAACTTCATTTTTAGTATAATAACAAAGAGCAGAAGAGTTATTTTTCTCGGCCATTGTTATGTATTGTTTCTCGAATTTTCAATGCTTCTGTGATGTACAACATTTGATTTGTAATAATAATTTAGCGTTATTCATATTAAATTAGAACCCCGAATACCGTAAGATTCTCTCATTTCAAATCTGTGTATGTTGAATCAACAAAAACCATTCGCCTGCACGTTACAAGCGGGGAGAGCTGTATGGATAAAAGCTATTAAGAAAAGGCTAAAAATGCCTCTTATGAACCATCTCTAGTGCCAAGAACTGTTACAAACATTGGGCACTGATAAATAGTGTGATAGTGCCGAACTGCTCCTTCATAAGCATAAAGATGGGGGGTGCTTAATGGATTTACCGTTATACCCATCACGGGCATCGTCGCAAAATAGGCTTGGAAGCATTAAGGGATTTTTCTTTAAAATAAGTCCGTGAATATACAATACAATAGCGCTCTGTTTTTCGTGAAGAGCGTAATCCTATTAATGCAACTCTCTCAGAGAGAAATATTGATCCCAACAGCACACTTAAAAACTTATAGAAGATAAGCAACGGCTTAATTTTCTCTCCATATCTTTAAAGGATCAAAATCCTTAACTAGTACTCATCTGTCAACAATGGTCTTTCAAAAAACCTTTTTTCTGGAGCCAATCCCTTTTAGCATCACCTCATGAGATTCTATGAGCAAACCTTGCCTAAAAACATCCACCCCATACTCTAACAAAACTCTTCATGTATAAAATTGATATGATCTTCAAATTTTGAGAATATTACCACAATAAACAATAATGTTTTGCGACACGCAAAATAAAACGCAATATACTATGGGTTGGAACAATGTTCTAATTTTTTATCAAACGCTTTACGGATAAAACGCCAACGAACTTTTTCCTGAAATGCAGGACGAAAATATAAAACAATCTGTTGTGTCCGTTGTGGACCTGTTAATTCTGCAAAATCAATCGAATCTTCAAGACAAATATCTGCGTCAGGCGATATAAAATACCATATTTGTTCACTCTTCACGTTCTCGTTCTTTACGGCTAAACACACACGTTTGCCATCATAGTTAACTTCAACTTGTGGATGAAGATGAAACCGAACAGCAACATAATTTTGTTCATTTTGCACACTCTTGTGTCTCTTTCTCCCTTTATTTGGCATAAAAAAGCGATCAAAACCTTCGATCGTATCTCCATTTGTCGCCAAAATAAGACCACGCTCATGAATAAGATTAAAGGGTCGCACATAACCATTATGACTCGCAATAAAACCTGTCTTCTCTGAATCCTCTATACGGCACACTTGAACATCTGTTGGTCCATCAAACAAAAATGGCGCGCCATTTTTCTTTTTATGATAAAAAGCACCCACTGAACAATCATTAAGCGTAGCTGTTGAATGTGCTGCAGTAACACGCCCTAAATGTCGATACTCTTCCCGCCCATCAGGATTAACACCGGCATTGATAATAAAACGGTGCCCTTGTGAAGACATTTCAAAAGACAAACACCCCGAACAAGCCTGCTGTGCTACAGAGCGAGGTGGAAACTTTCCTGTATCTGCAAGCACTGTTGTTTGATTGGCTTTTAAGCGCTGAAATCCTGAATAACGGGCATAACTAAAAGGATGACCTCCTGTTTCATCAAGCTCCAAAAGTGATGATAACCGTTCCGATACAAGGGGACCAACCCCATTAAAATGGGCCAACGTTTGATCCTCATGGATAAAGAATCGTAAAGCTGGCAACATACGCTCAACAGAATCAATCAAAATACGGGGTGCTGTTTCATTGCTACGCATAAAAAGATGCCGTAACGACAATAAATCCGATAACAAATTCAGCAAAATAACAGGACTACGGGAAATATGCCCACCATCAACTAGGATTTGACGGGAAAGCTCCTCTATAAGTGTGGTTTGTACCTTTTTTTTCACTGCCGCTGAAACAGGCAAAGCAAGAGATGCGAATGTCAAAGCCACTGCTGCTTGTAAACGTTGATCATTGTGCTCCATACTACAAACTGTTACGCGCAAATAACGAAATTGCAAACCAAGTGCACGTAAAAAGCGTTTTTCAAACCGTTCACTTGCCCCTTCTAACAACATTTTCGAATGACAAATCCATGAAATCAAGCGCCGCGCCACAACAGGATCACTCCAAGCAAGCCCTTTTACCTTCTTACCAGCATGGTCAAACCAGTCTTCTAAAAGAGAGCGTGCATGTGCAGAAGCTAAATCACTTCCTGCTGCCTCCATATGGCGCAACCAATGAAAATCATGTAGAGCCGCTTCCCATTCTAGCGTTGGTGGAACCAATGAAAACGGCGAAACAGCACCAGAATGAACAATGTGACCAGCAAAAGCAAAACGACCATGATAAAATTCATGCGCCATCATCGGATCAGCTACATGCAAATCCATGGGATGCGCTAAAATTTTATGAGGACGAAACCCTGAAAATCGCCAACGAAACAATGGTCCAACCCATAAACGCCGCATAACATTCTGTATCGTATCGATACAGGCTGCCACTTTTACCTGAGGAGCTTTTACCGCAACCGCCAAAATTTCATCTCCATTTATGCTGAATCAAATACAATTTCGACCATTTTTGTAAATGAAGCGTTAATTAAGCAATTTTTCGTAAGCGCGCAGCGAAAAAACCATCCATTCCTAAAAATACGGTTTTCTCAGCATCAAAATTTTTATGACAAAAATCCGCAGGCGTTGTCCGTAACATCCCCCCACAAAGCAAATGTTCCAGTGCTCCCATTTCCTCTGGATAAATAGGGTCTAAAACAATGTCATTGCGTGTCGATAAAATTTTCTCAATAAGATGTTCACCTTCTTCTCTTGCCAATGAACAATTGGAAAAAACAATCCGCCCCCCCTCCTTCACCAAAGAAATTGCTGCGACAAGCAAATCATATTGCAACGCCGCTAACTTGACGATATTTTCCCTCGATTTCGTCCATAAAATATCCGGATGACGACGGATTGTTCCTGTAGAAGAACAAGGAGCATCAAGAAGAACCACATCAAAAAGCTGTGTGGGATAGAAATTTCTCACATCGCCCTGCCAAATGTGAACTGAAAAATGAAGCCGTTCCATATTTTCTTTTAAACGCTTTATGCGGTTAGCAGAAAGCTCAATTGCAGTCACCTCAGCCCCTTGCAAAGCCAATTGTGCTGTTTTTCCTCCAGGGCTCGCACAAAGATCAGCAACGCGTTTACCCTCAATATTCCCAAGTAAACAAGCAGGCAAAGCTGCTGCAAAATCTTGGACCCACCAAGACCCTTCACGATAGCCTGGTAAATCAGAAACAGAACACTCCAGACGCTTCAATCGAACAGAACCATTGGGCAATACCACACCGCCAAGCCTTTCAGCCCATCCACCACTATCAGATTTCACTGTCAAATCGAAAGGAGGTTCCACACTTTGAATTGCGATAATCTTATGCGCCTTTTCTGTTCCATAAGCTGACACTAAAAGCTGTCCAAACCACGCTGGAACACCTTCAATGGTAGAAACTTGTTGACGTAAAGGCTCTGCCTCACGTGCAACATTGCGCAAAAGAGCATTCACCACCCCTGAAAAACGGCGCATTCGAGGATCAAGTTTCGCCACACGCACAGCTAAATCAATAGCCGCATGATCGGGAATATCAAGATAAAGAATTTGTGCAACACTGATATGCAAAAGATGCTGAAGTGAAAGTGCTTGTGAAGGCAAAGGACGCGCCAAAAAGCGTGAGAGAGCCACCATAATCTGCCCTCGATGACGCAATGAAGCTGTTAAAATAGCCCGACATAACAAACGATCTCGTTGTGAAAGCTTCAAATATTGTGGATGTCCGTGTTCATTATCCGTCAAACCAGACAGAGGCGTGTACTTATCAATTACCGCCCCCAAAAGACGTACACACACCTGCCGAACAGCTAATCCTGGAACATTTTTTTCAGACACATGCCCCGCTTTTTTGTGTTTCAAAACACCACCTTTATATCACAGTTTTCTCAAAATCTCCCTCAATAACTCTATGAACGAGATCTTTTTGAATTTTCATAACGAAGCCAAGAAGGACGTTTTGTAACACGCTGAAAAGAACTGTTTTCTTGTTCACCTAATACATGAGCCTGACCACTATGAAAATCTGCATAATTCATCCCGCTGCTTTTTTCATGTATAGCGTCTTCTTTATTCCATCCCACACTTTTGGTAAGAGCCCCTTTCATCTCTTCTGCTTGCCGATAAAGAGCAGCAATACGATTTGCAGTTGCTGGATGTGTCGAAAAAAGACTATCCGCTCCCTCACCGCTCAAAGGATTAATAATAAACAGATGCGCGGTTGCTGGATTATGCTCTGCTTCTTCATTATATACCCCATGCGCCCCATCAGCAATTTTACGCAATGCCGAAGCCAACCATAAAGGATTACCACATATTTCAGCCCCTCTCCGATCCGCAGCATATTCCCGTGTACGGCTAATCGCCATTTGCACCAGCATCGCTGCAAAAGGCGCCACGAGCAATGCAATAAATCCTCCAATTGCCCCAGCGCCATGAGAATCTTCTGAAGAGTTACGCTGTCCTCCCATAAAGAAAGCAAAATTACCAAGCATTGAAATTGCCCCTGCAATCGTTGCGGTTAGAGTCATTGTTAACGTATCACGATGCTCAATATGTGCGAGCTCATGCGCCATAACGCCGGCAATTTCCTCAGCGCTTAACCGCTCTAACAACCCAGTACTTGCAGCAACAGCTGCATTTTGCGGATTACGTCCCGTTGCAAAAGCATTTGGCTGTGCATTCTCAATAACATAAATTTTTGGTTGAGGAAGAGAAGCTTTTTTAGCTAAATCGCTTACAATCTTATAATAAACTGGTGCTGAATGCTGATCAACTTCACGCGCCCCGTACATGCGTAAAACGATTTTATCTGAATTCCAATAAGAAAAAAAGTTTAAACCACTTGCCATTAAAAGAGCAATGACCATGCCACCACCCCCTCCAACAAGATAACCAACTCCCATAAAGAGAGCAGTTAAAAAAGCCAAAAGCATAGCTGTACGCATTATATTCATTACTCAAAAAACTCCATGATAAAAGTCAATCAATACTATATGATGGTGTTTTCTTTCTGCTTCTTCAATGGAATAGGTGTAAAATGAATAAAAAAGATGAGAAAACAAGCAAAAAAAATGCAACTGACGTTAAACAGCAATCTCTTTCTCCCGCAGCACAACGCGCTCTCCAAGAAGCTGAAGAAAGACGAAAACACGCAGCAAAAAAAGAACAACCTTTAGAAAATGGTGGACGCGGCGGCAAGGACCCTTCCCGCTATGGAGATTGGGAAATTAAAGGCCGCGCCATTGATTTTTAAAACCATTGATTTAAAAAAACCAACGCGATTTAAACAAGCAGCTTTTTAAAGAAGATCCGTTTTTGATAGACAAAAACGGATAATATTTATTTTTCTAAAGCTTTTAAAAACACGTTGATTAAACAACCATGCTTCTTATGCTGTAGCAGATTCTGCTTCAGCCGCTGCAGCTGCTTCTTCTGCCGCTTGCTTTGCTGCTGCTATACGTTCTTGTGCTTTTTTACCCGGTTCACCTTTATGTGGATTATTACGAGTTGGACGCTTTTTCAAGCCAGCTGCATCTAAAAACCGTAAAACGCGATCTGTTGGTTGAGCCCCTTGCCCAAGCCAATATTGGATACGTTCTTCATTAAGTTTCACCCTCGGTCCATCTTTAGGCAACATTGGATCCCATGCACCAACACGTTCAAGAAACCGCCCATCGCGCGGACTACGAACATCTGCAACGACGATATGATAGTAAGGACGTTTTTTTGAACCTCCACGGGACAAACGAATTTTCAATGCCATATTTTATCTCCTATTGTCAGCTCTGGCTTTCGTTTAAATTGACTTTTTTGTTTTTTGCTCTTCAGCAATAACTTCATGATGACTCACAACTTCTTTAATAATAAATTTTAAAAATCTTTCAGCAAAATCAGGATCAAGATGACTCTCTATAGCCAATTGCCGCAAACGCGCTACCTGACATTGCTCACGCAGAGGATCTACTTTAGGCAAATCATAACGGGCTTTTAAGCGCCCAACAGCTTTCGTACAACGAAACCGCTCTGCTAAGATATGAATCAAGGTTGCATCAAAATTATCAATGGATGCTCGTAAATGTGCCAATTCGTTTAATACTGTTTCCTGCATTATATTCCTTTCCCTCTTTACATCTTATTTTTTCTTAGGATGCTGAAGAAAATTTCCCCCATCGACAATGCCATTGGAAAGACCAGGAAATGTAGGTCCACGCTTAGGAAGTCCGGGCAAGAGCTTCCCTCCATTACCATTTTCAATTTGCTTTTGAAGCATTGAGAATTGCTTTGGATCCAATCCCGACAAATCCGGTATAGCTGGAGAATCCCCTCCCAAGTTTCCCATACCACCAAAACCCATTTTGGAACCAAGGCCTCCCAACATTTTTCCCATAAAACCACTTTTTCCTTTACCACCCATGGCTTTCATCATATCAGCCATTTGGCGATACATCTTCAAAAGTTTATTAATATCAGCCGCTGTCGTACCAGACCCCTTAGCAATTCGTTGTTTGCGGCTATGTTTTAAAAGCTCTGGATTCGCCCGCTCTTTGGGTGTCATAGATGAAATAATGGCCAATTGACGATCAAACAAACGATCATCAAACCCCGCAGCCGCAATCTGCTCTTTGACCTTCCCCATTCCTGGCAACATGCCCATAATACCGCCCATTCCACCCAGTTTTTTCATTTTCTGCAACTGTTCTGCAAGATCATTCAGATCAAATTTTCCGGCTTGCATTTTTTTTGCAAAAGCAGCAGCTTTCTCGTGATCCATTGTTTCAGCAGCTTTTTCAACCAAAGAAACAATATCCCCCATTCCGAGAATACGATCAGCAATACGACTGGGATGAAATTCTTCTAAAGCATCTATTTTTTCACCAGTTCCAATTGCTTTAATTGGTTTACCTGTAACAGCACGCATAGAAAGAGCAGCGCCACCACGCCCATCACTATCCATCCGTGTTAAAATAATCCCCGTAATCCCGACACGCTCATCAAAAGAACGAGCAAGATGAACGGCATCTTGCCCCGTCAAACTATCAGCCACCAACATAATCTCATGAGGAAGGGAACATGCTTTAATTTCAGCCAATTCGAGCATCAAAGCTTCATCAATATGATTACGTCCTGCTGTGTCAAGAAGAAGCACGTCATAACCACCCAATTTAGCAGCCTGTACGGCACGTGATGCAATATCAACGGGCAGCTGACCCGCAATAATAGGCAAGCTTGCAAGTTTTGCCTGTTCTCCCAATTGGCGCAATTGCTCCTGTGCAGCGGGACGGCGTGTATCTAATGACGCCATGAGAACTTTTTTATTGTGCTTATCAGTAAAACGTTTTGCAAGCTTTGCTGTTGTGGTTGTTTTTCCCGAACCTTGCAAACCAGTCATCATGATAACAACTGGAGCTGGTGCATTTAAATCACTCAGAACGCTTTCACTTCCAAGAATATGAACCAATTCATCATGAACAATTTTAACCACCATTTGGCCTGGTTTAATTGATTTAACGATTTCGGCCCCAACAGCTTTTTCCCGAACTCTATCGGTAAAAGAGCGCACAACATCAAGAGCAACATCAGCTTCCAATAAAGCGCGACGAATTTCACGCAGCGCCTCTACAACATCCTGATCCGATAAAGCGCCACGTCCCGTCAAATGAGACAGGATAGAACCAAGTCGCTCTTGCAAGGATTCAAACATCATTTACCTCATTGTTGCATAACAAACAAACCAAAATAGCATCCGAGAACGCATCGCGCCGTCGGATGTTGACCTCTGAGATCTCTTTATACCCTTAAACTGGGGTCTCAGTCGGTGGCTCCAAGTTAATTTTGTCACTGAAAGCTTGCTCCTTCAAACAATAAAACCCCAGCTTTGTCAAGTTTTATCATAAAATATCTTTTTATACGAAGAAATAAAAACAACAAATACTATACTTCAAAACTTTCAACTTCAACACGCATAAAACAACCTGTTTCCTGTTCCATGCTCCATAATTTTCCGCTAGAGATATCAAACCAAACACCATGCAATGTCAAAAAACCTTGATCTTTGCGAAGCTTTATCCACGGAAACGTCTCTAAATTTCTCAACGAATGGCGAATAGAAAGCTGCTCTAATGCCGTCTGTTTTTCTGGCCAAGACAGCGACTTATTATTCAAAACGATTTCTGCTGCTGGTGCTAAGAGACTTATCCATTGACCGATAAAATCATTTGATAATAAAGATTTATATGTCTCATTAAGAGCAGTACGAATGCCTCCACAATGGGCATGACCAAAAACGACAATATGTCTCACCTCAAGCAATTGCACAGCATATTCAAGAGCTGCTGATGTTGCGTGATATTGGTCATCAGGAGAAAAAGGAGGAACCACATTCGCCACGTTGCGCAGGGTGAAAATTTCCCCTGGCTTAGCATCAAAAATCATTTCTGGTACTGCACGCGAATCACAACAAGCAATGACCAAAACTTCAGGTTTCTGCCCCTCAATCGCCAATTGCTGATAATCTGCTATTTTATATAAAAAATGATTGTTTATAAAGTTTTGGTAACCACTTAAAAGTCTTTCTGGTAAATGCGCCATTCTCTCTTTACTTTTGCTTCTTTTTTTACTTTCATTTTGTATATTTTAAAAAACAAACTATTAACATACAAAAATACTAAAAGTGCCCTTTCCTTGAAGCAAAATATTTCTTTAAAGTACAAAATATTACTAAAAAATAGCAAAAACAAACTCATTCTTTCCAAATAAAGAGCTATTTTCTTTAGAAAGAAGGTGTTACAGTATATAAAAAATATAATGGTCTGCTTTTAATAAAGACCCCTTAAGAGCAAAAAGGGAGAGTGAATGTGTTGCAACAAAAAAAAACAGAGACAAAAAACACCCAAGATAAAATAGAACAAATCCTTTTTGCCCAAACCGATAAAGAAGATATTGCTTATTATGAAAATGAAGAACTTCAAAAAGCCACAGCCATCGCGGTAAAAGCTTTTAATCTCCATCAGACGGGAAAAAATACCATCTGCTTTGAGCAAAATTTAACCCGCAGTAACAGACCTATAACCGTTATCACGCTTGTCAATGATAACAAACCCTTCCTTCTGGATTCTATTTTAAATGTTTTTAATCAACACAAAAACCATATCTATTTGATTGCACACCCCATTATTGATTGTGCTTCTGGAAAACGCATCAGTCTGATGCAAATTCACATCGAGTCATTAAACAAACAGCAAATACAAAAACTTGAAAATGAACTCACCTTAGTTCTTGAACAGGTTAATGCTGCTGTACAAGACTGGAAACCTATGCTTGAAGAAGTTGAAAAGCAGATTCATGCCTACCAAATAAATCTTCCCCCGCACTACAAACAAGAAGGCGAAAAGGCCATTGAGTTTCTTCACTGGCTAATGGACGATAATTTCATTTTCCTTGGTATGCGCACTTACAACTTCATTAAAGACCAAAAACCCCTAAAATCCTTTACGGCAAGTAATATTGAACTTGGTATACTCACGGATGCTTCTATTCATATTGTTGACGATAAAAGTATGAAAGAACCTCCTCAAGAAGTTTTATCCTTCATGGAAAGCGATAATCTGTTTATCGTGACAAAAGCGAACAGCCGCTCCAAAATTCACCGTTCTGTTTGGCTCGATTATATTGGTCTTAAAATCTTTGATAAAGAAAACCAACTCTGTGGAGAATTACGCATTGTAGGGCTTTTTACCTCCTCAGCTTATACACGTTCTATTTTGCAAATTCCTTTCTTAAAAGAAAAAGCCCGAACTATTATTCAACGTCTTGGACACAATCACGCCGATTATTCAGGTAAAGCACTCATCAGTGCTTTAGAAACCTATCCAAGAGATGAAATGTTTCGCTCTGATGTTGATACATTGACAGAAAACATTAAGCTTATTCTACAATTAGATGAGCGCCCACGTTTACGGGTTCTTGCCCACACTGATTCTTTTGGACGCTTTGTTTCTATCCTTGTCTACGTACCGCGTGACCAATATAGCAGCAGCCTGCGTGAAAAAGTTGGCGAACATTTTGTAGAGCTTTATAAAGGTGACTTTTTTGAATCTTATCCGCTATTTTTGGAAAGCACCCTTATACGTGTCTATTATATCATCCATCGCAAAGGAAACGAAACTGTTCCCCTTCATGAGCGCTCCACACTTGAACAACATGTACGTTCGATTGCACGAAGTTGGGAAGACAGGGTTCAAGCCATCGCTCTTAACAAGAAAATAACAGAGCAACAAACACGTCTAGCCAGTGAATTCCCCAACAGCTATCGTGATTTATTTTCAGCTGAAGACGCTATTAACGATGCCGGACATATTCTAAGTCTTCATGATGAAAAGCCCCTTTTCGTGATCTTTTATCACGCACAAAATAAAGAAAAACAGTGCATTTCTCTTCGGCTTTTTCACCGCCATGAAGCACTTGCCCTTTCCAAACGTGTACCACTCCTTGAAAACATGGGGTTTCGCGTTATTGCTGAACAAACCCTTGAATTACCAGATGGCAATGGGCGCTCTGTGTATCTTCATGATATGCAGCTAGAAAGTACTTTCCAACGCTGTATCGATTTTGAAAAAGACGGTCAAAAACACGCCGAAACCTTTGAAGCCATTTGGGCACAAAATGCTGATAATGACGGCTTTAATGCTCTCACCCAAACAGCTGAGCTTGATTGGCATGAAATTGTTATTTTGCGCCATTATGGGCGCTATCTCCAACAAGCTGGAATTCCTTATTCGCAAGATCGCGTTGCCCAAACTTTAAATGCTTATCCTGACATTACCCAAGATCTTTATGCTTTATTTCATTTAAAATTTCATCAAAGCCATACAGAAAAAGAACGAGAAAAAAACCAACAAGTCATTCAAAAGCGCATTGAAGAAAAATTACGGAAAGTCTCTGGTTTAGATGATGATCTCATTTTACGCCGTTATTGTAACCTTATCGAGGCGAGTTTACGAACGAATGCCTTTACGCCTCTTCCTGATGGAAGTCCACGGCGTATTTTAGCCACCAAATTAAATCCACGCCAGATTGAAGGTTTGCCTGAACCGCGCCCTTACCGAGAAATTTTTGTTTATGGACCAGAAGTTGAAGGGGTCCATTTGCGTTTTGGACCTATCGCTCGTGGCGGCATTCGTTGGTCTGACCGTGCATTAGATTACCGCACCGAAGTGCTTAGCTTAGTCAAAGCCCAACAAGTTAAAAATGCGGTTATCGTTCCTGCAGGTGCAAAAGGTGGATTCTATCCCCATCGGCTTCCCCAAACAAATGACCGTGCTGTCATCATAGAAGCAGCACGACAAGCTTATACAGACTTTATAACAGCTTTGCTCTCCATTACAGACAATCTGATTAACGGCAAAATAAGTTCTCCCCACAATGTCATCTGTCATGATGACCCTGACCCCTATTTTGTTGTTGCGGCGGACAAAGGAACAGCAACTTTTTCTGATACAGCCAACGCCATCAGCCAAGCAAACCACTTTTGGCTTGATGATGCTTTTGCCTCTGGAGGCTCAGCAGGTTATGACCACAAAGACATTGGTATTACAGCTAAAGGTGCATGGGAAGCCGTCAAAAGACATTTTAGAGAGTCATTTAATCACGATATTCAAACAACGCCCTTCACCTGTGTCGGTGTTGGCGATATGTCTGGTGATGTCTTTGGCAATGGAATGCTGCTTTCCAAACAAACAAAATTGATTGCCGCTTTTGATCACCGCGATATCTTTATTGATCCAGATCCGAACATAGACGAAAGCTATGTAGAGCGTACGCGTCTCTTCAGACTGCCTCGCTCAAGCTGGCAGGATTACGACCAAAGCAAATTATCAAAGGGCGGTGGTATCTTCTCACGAAAAGAAAAAACCATTACTCTCTCACCTGAAGCAGCACAAGCCATTGGTTTCGAAAAACAAACAGGAACACCCTTTGAAATTATCTCTGCTCTTCTCAAAGCCCCTGTTGATCTTTTATGGTTCGGTGGCATTGGTACTTATATCCGCGCAACAACCGAAAACGATGCCCAAGTAGGTGATCGTGCAAATGATGCAATACGCATTACCGGAGAACAAGTGCGTGCAAAAATTATTGGTGAAGGAGCTAATCTTGGTGTTACACAACGTGGACGGATTGAATATGTCTTAAATGGTGGTCGATGCAACACGGATGCCATTGACAATTCTGCTGGTGTGAATTGTTCTGATATTGAGGTCAATCTCAAAATTGTTCTTGCATCAGCACTACGTGCCAAAACGTTAACCCGCGAAGAACGCAATAAGCTCTTGAAAAAAATGACGCCTCAAGTCGAGCAACTTGTCTTGCGCAACAATTATCTACAACCTCTTGCGCTTTCTTTGTCGGAAAACCAAAGCACTACTGATTTGCCCTATCAAATACGCTTTATGCACGACTTGGAACAAAAAAATCTTCTAGATCGCAGAGTTGAAATACTCCCTGATGAACAAGTTTTACAGCAAAGAACAACCCAAGGCAAAGGTCTTCTCCGCCCAGAACTCGCCGTTATTTTTGCCTATGCTAAATTGACCTTAAAAGAAGAAATTGCTAATAGCCCCATTGTTGATGATCACTATTTCAATACAGCCCTGCTGAACTATTTTCCAACCCAAATTCAAGAAAATTTTAAGAAGGAAGTTATTAACCATCAATTGCGTCGTAATATTATCGCAACGCTGATTGCCAACGATATTGTAAATCGTGGAGGCCCCACTTTTGTTAATCGATTACACGATGCAACAGAACAAAAAGCTGAAAATATTATTCGCGTTTTCATTGCCATCCGCGATGGTTTTGAAATTCCTCAATTGTCTGAGCAAATTGATAAGCTTGATAATAAAATACCCGGTCTTGTCCAAAATAAATTCTACGCAACAATGACCCCAATGCTCTTTGAAACAACCAATTGGGGTTTGCACAACATAGATCTCTCACGTCCATTAGAAGAAATTGTAAAAACAATAAAACAAGCCCGTAGCGTTATTGAAAAAGAGCTTATGCATTCTCACGGCAACGATATTAAGCAAAAGATTGAAGAAAAAGCATTACACTACAGCGAAGAGGGAGCACCAAAAGCATTAGCGAAACAATTAGCTCTCTTGGAAGCTGCTTCAACAATCTGTGATATTTCTTTGATTGCAAAACAAAGCAACAGTGATCTTATTAAAACCGCAGAGATCTACTTTTCACTTGCGCAAATCATTCGTATAAACCGCATTAACGAAGCAAGTCGTATAATTCCTGTAGTAGATTATTATGATAGTATGGCTTTAAGCCAAGCCAAAGAAAATGTTTCTGAAAACTTTCGGCAAATCGTTATGAAAATCCTCAAAAATTATGGAAAGAAAAAAGATCCTTTTGACACTTGGAAAAAAACAGAAGAAGATCATATTCACAACATTACAAACCGCATTAGCGCCCTTATTGAAAATGATCTCAATATTTCTCGTTTTACTTTTGCAGCAGGATTGATTTCTCAACTTCAAAATATTGGCTTTCAAACCTAAAGAAAATACAAAACGACCCTCTCAATCTCCCGTTCTATCCCACCACCACAACAAACCAACTAAGACAGAGCAGAAGTTTGCATTTTAGACATAACACCAAAAATAAAAATCTCGCTATCTATCATAATAGAATTGTTTGCAACAATTTCAAAAAAACAACAGGATTGATTTTTCACCCTAAAACATAAACTTTCAGACTTAAAAGCAGTACAAAACAGCTAAGCTTTTGCTCTGTTCTATCCATCCATGACTAATCAGCAAGGGAAGAACGGAAACCCTATCCCGCATTTTTAGACAGAACACTCAAAATAAAAAATAAATTCAAATTTTACTGTCAAATATCCTTCATCATAAAAATATAATATATTGATTTACAATCATAATTTTATCATTTTTATGATAACTGATATTCTAAATTTGTCTCATTTAAAATCTATTTATATTCAATTAATTAACCCCATTTCCCCTTGCATATTGCAAATGGGAAAGCCGAATAGATAAAAACAGTAAAGAAAGGACTAAAAATGCCCCTCATAAACCGCCTCAAGTGCCAAAAGCTGCAGTAACATTGGGAGTTAGCAAATATAATATGATGATGTTTTCCCCTAGCTTGTTACTCCGTAACCGAAAAGATGATGGTGCTTAATGGCTTTATCCTTATACCATTCACAGGCGACATCGTGAAATAGGAAGCACTGAGAAATATTTTTTTAACAAATGCGTAAATATGCAATACAAATATATTCTGTTTTACGTGGAAGGCATATAGCTTCATTAAAAAATATCAGAAATAAAAGGATAAGCTTAATCCATTATTTAAAAGATATAACTGTAACTGCTTTTGAAATGCGTAAAATCGAATAAAAAATGACAGTAAAGATGGATGTTGATTTTCCCCTTTACAACTTCATATCTTCCTCCAACTAGGCTATTTACTTGTTTTAAGAGGTTACACCCAAACAGATATATGCAATATGCTCATTCCATATATAAAGAAAAAGGTTCCTAACAAGTACCACACCACCTGTATAAAAAGGCAATTCAGCATACTTTAAAATGCCACTTTTTCCATAGAAACACTGTTGCTATATGTAGTTTGACATAAGATTTTGTACTAAGTGAAAAGAGGTTGGACGGGTTAGGAGTAGGTGGTAATTTTTTATTTTTATAGCTATTTTTTTACCATTAAATACGCATTTTGTTAAAATAAATTTTTAACACTCTAAAATTGCAAAAAAGTGTGAAAATCAGAAAAAGTCGAAATTTGGTAGTAAAGATGAAAAAAGGCTTCGGTACAATACCTAAAGTGGAGCAAGACGACCAAGTTTTAAAAAGCCTAATTTTACCCACCCATTGTTAATGAGCAAGGAAAGAACGGGAGCGCCATCCGCATTTTTAGGCAAAGCACCCAAAATAAAAAATAACGCTTGAAGATTATTGGCTTGCCCAGGAAATAAGCGCTGCAGAGTGTCAAGAAGCTTCATGGACTGAATAAGGACAAGTTCAAATTTTGCTGTCAAATATCCTTCATCATCAAAAGAAAAAGGTCCACTAATACGCACTGCACCACCTGTATGAAAAGTCAATTCACCTTGCTTTAAAAGTCCACTTTTTCCATACAGTCGCTGTTTCCAATTTTTTTCTTCATCTTCAGACAAAAAAGAAATGTCATTTAAAATCCATTTCAAATTGCCATCAATTTTAGGAATATCAACAAAAGAAGATTTTAAAAAAGAAGAAGCATCAAAACCGTCAAAAGTTATATGTCCCGATAAATCATTCTTTTCATGTTTTAGATCAAAACGCAAAAATTCTGCCGTTATTTTTGGGGAAGCTTCTTTTGGCTCTAACGGCTGAATAATCACGTTATGCGTATTTTGCAAAGATGCCGGATCTTCAATATTTTCTTGTGTCGTTTTTTTATCTATCGTTTGTGCTCTTAATGCTTCTTGAAGCTTTTGATCTTCAGGGGAAGAGGAAAAAGATGAAATCTCAAGCCCTTCAGCTATAAACTTCAATGTTTTACCCGTTTTCCAATAAGGCTCTGTTTCAATCACCAAATTGCGCCAATGCGATACTATGGGAGTTTTTCCGGAAAAAACAATTAATGCAGGAGAATGAACATTAAACTCGACCAAATGAGGTGCGTAAATTGGTGCACCAGCTGTCAAACGCCCCGTCGATAAAGAAAACCCATGTAAAGGCCAAGAAAATTGAAACTTGTCACAAACAACACCGACACGTAAAGGATAACCATCCTTGTGCACATTCTCACATACCGCCGCCATATTATGGGAAGATACTTTTGTGAATATATCAGAAACATAGTCTTCTATTTTACGTGAAAAAAAAACCAGAGTGCGCTATAAATAAATATCAGAGCAAGACAAAAGAGCCCACAAATTAAATAACTCAAAGAAAAACTTTTTTGTGATGATGGTATTTGAAAGGATTTAGACAATATTCAAACTTTCTTTATCTCTTAACTTCCTCCCCACCCTAAAAAGGATAAAGATTCCCAACCACGTTCAGTTTATACACAATCCAACTTCTTAATCGACCGGATTTTATCTACTGATCACTTCAAGAAGTCCCTATACATCGTTCTAAAGTACAGTATCTCATAAGCTCAATAAACAAGATTTTCTTAAAAAAAAACCCATTACACCCTTTAACAAAAAACACCTCATGTGTAAAGTTTTACATAGATTTTCTACCTCTAGCTTAAACCATACTGTTTTACAGCACAACAAAAATGATAATGAATAGTGTTTCTTAACGATAAAGCCATTGAGCCCCCCATCTTTACGCTTATGGAGACCCCAAAGCCAGCACCATCATTATATTTGGCTAGCCCCCAAATGTTGCGACAGCCCTTGGCACTTAAGACAGTTCATAAGAAGCATTTTTAGTCTTTTCTTATACAGTTTTGCCCACACGCCAGCCCTCCTTGTGACATGCAAACAAGAGGTTTTTATTGAGTCAACATACACAGGTTTGGAATGAGAAAACCTTACTATATTCAGGATTCTCATTCAATATACAAAACCGTGAATTACCTATATAAATCAATTTGTTGTCAACAATCACACAAGTACGGGCGGTGTACAAAAAATCTGGTGTAATGCGCTTTCAAACCATTGGCTCAAAGCTCGATCATAGATTAAACGACCTTTCAAATGTGCACAAGCAGGTTGAGCACCTTTTTCAGTCAATTTATGTGCCGAACGCACGACCAAACGCCGCATCATAGCGCGTGTAAATTCAGCATGGAACTGCAAGCCCCATGCATTGTTTCCATAACGAAAAGCTTGTGTAGGATATGTATTCCCTGTTGCCAAAAGCATTGCCTCTTTCGGTAAATCATAAATACCTTCATCATGGAAATGGTAGACCATCTCTGGCCAATTCATCAATTCCTTCCCTTGTGGGGTTGCTTCTAGTGGATACCAGCCGACTTCAACAGTCCCATCACTTCTTGTACCAACGCGCCCCCCTAGATTTCGCGCTAACATTTGTGCTCCAAGACAAATACCCAAAAAAGGCTTATTTTCCTTTAGTGATAACGAAATCCAATCAATTTCCTCACCAATATAGGCTTCGCTGTCATTCACACTCATCGGTCCCCCTAAAATAACAACGCCGGCATAATGCTCTAATGTATCAGGGAGTTTTTGTCCAAAAATAGGACGATAAATATCAAGAACAAAACCATTTTGTTGTAAAAATTTTCCCAAACGACCAGTATAGGTAGAGCGCCGATGAATAACGACAGCAATCCTTGGTTTGTTATTTTTTTGTTTTTTATCAAGACATCTCTGATTTAAAAACATTTTTTAACCAATCACCTCTGCTACCAAGCAAAACTTTATTTTTAAAGCATAAGAGAATAATTTTATTGGAAAAGACTAACGATATTTTTTCTTCTAGGTCAATTGTTTCTTCTGAGAAAACATTCGTATTATCACATTGGTGCAATTTAAAATAAACGAAACTTTTTCCTCGATAAAGATGTTTCTTCTTCTATTTTAACCCCTGGATCATCAACATTTAAATGAATTTGACTGAACATTTTTACATCTTGTTCTTTTATATCTTGTTTCTCCACCTGCGCATTATGCAAAAGAGAATCATCTATAGGTGTTAATTTTTCAAGCTTCTTATCTTCAACATCATCACTTTTTCCCATAACATACTCTTTGTCTTGCTTTTTCGGCACAATATTGTCCGCCTCTAATGTGAGAGAAGGCATACAAGGAGGCGCCTTCCATTCAAAACAGCCCAAACGTCCACTGATTGGAGAAACCACTGACCAAGAAGAAAAAATGGCCCCATCACACATCCACACTGGATCACGTTCAGCACGAAGTGCTAAAGAAAGCCATTGACGCACAGCACCTTGATTGTTTCCCTGTGCCTCTTCAATATCTGCCAACAATAAATAAACACTTTCCCGTGGATGACATTGTAATGCTTTTTGTGCCTTCTCTCTTGCTAATGCTGTTTCACCAGCATCCAAAGCTGCTTTAGCAATAAGGAAAGCCGACTCAAATGCATCTTTATTATAAGAAGCAAGTGTCTTAGCCCTTTTCAATCGCCCAATGGCTCCTTCTTCTCTTTCAAGATAAAGCGCTCCCAAGTCAGGATGAGGCTCCTTTTGCCAAGCCGCTATAATCATTTTATCCGCTTTACGCGTTTCGTTTAATTTATAAAGAATATCAGCAGCAATAACTATTATTGGAACAAAATCAGGCGCCAATTTATGGGCTTTCAAAATAGCTTCACGTGCTTGTACAGGATGTGTATCAAACAAAGAAAGTGCCTGCCCACTTAGTAGTAAAACCTGTATATGCTGCCGCTCTGGAATCGCGCGAATAGAACGCGGGAGAGCTTTTTGCGTTCTTTCAAAAATAGTAAGTGCCTTATCCCATTTACCCTCAGTACTTAACCGATCAAGCACCGCCTGATGCGCCCATAAAAGTGCTGGCGATAAAGTCAGTGCCTCTTCAGCATATTGTTGCGCTGCCTCATAAGCTTTACTCTTCATTGCTTCACGAAACAAACCATAAAGTCCAACCAGTTTTGTCGGATCTTCCTTTCTCATCTCTTCATAAAGACCGATGGCGCGAACAGAGTCATTTTGTAAAGACAAGGTTTGCGCTTGTAAGAGTTTTACCAATGGCTCTTGTTTCCCTGCAAGATATTTAGCAACACGTGCTTCCATTTTTTGCGCAACCATACTATCACCAGCAAAAGTTGCAAGAATCCCCTTTGAAAGAGCTTCGTAACCACGCTTTTGATGGCGTTTATAAAAATAATTGGAAAGAGCATTCGGTATGGAAAAAAAGAAAGACAATAACCACCATAAAAGCACCAGCGTTACAAAAAATAAAATAAGCACACTTAACACTGTAAGAAATGAAGCAGAAAATCTGAAATGCAAAAATGTGAGAACAAAAATACCATTGTGATTAGCAACCCACGTGAAAGCTAAACCGAGGATACAAACAACAAAAATATAAATAAAAACACGTATCATCTTGGGCCTATTTACATCTTTGTTGCTTTAAAAGATCCTTGTTGCACAGACAATAACAATTGCTGCAACAACTGTTGAATAGCAATATGTCTTTCAAGCTGCTTAACAAAATCCATTGAAACATCTTTTGCACTTTGGGGCAATGATTGCCATTCGCTCAAAGCCTTTTCGTAATCACCAGCTTGAATGGCAACTTCCATGCGTGCCGCAATAGCCCCCAGCGTTGTCCCTTCAACATTTCCAATCGGTCGCGAAACAATGAGCCCTTTTATCCACGCTAAAATTCGGTCAAAAAAACCAGCATCTGACGCAACAAGATTTTGCGTACCAACAATTGCATCAGCAACATGAGCAAAATCAACTGAAAGTTGTGCTGAACTTGGAAGACCCACAGTAGCTGTTTTTTGCAACACATCAAGTCCATTAATCGAAGGCGATAATTGTTGTAACAGCTTTAATTCATTATTATAAGATCCACCACGCTCTACAGCATTTTTTAATGAACTAATTGCAGTAAAGAGCGCGGTATCTATTTCTTTTTTCTCACTATTTTTAACAGCAGTTTCTTCCTGTAGTGCTTCTAACTGTTGTTTTAACGCAGCAAGATCATTTGCATTGCTCTGCCCAACAGACAAAGCCGTCTCTATCTCTTTCGACTTTCTAACAAAAGTTTGTACAGTTTCTTCAAGAGCTTTTACTTTTTCCTCTAAAATCGCAAAAGCTTTTTTGCTTTCTTCTTTCGATAGTTCATCATTTTTCGTTGTTTTAAACTGTTGTGATGAAAAAGAAGAAAACTCTGTTTTTAACGTATCAATTTCTTGAAAGACCCGCCTCAATTGTTCCTTTGTGTCTTCACCTTGACTTTTTGCGGCTTCAGCAATCTGCAAAGCTTTTTCTCCTCTAGCAGAATTTTCCACAAAAGGAGAAGGAAAAAAACCAGCCCATTGAAGCCCCATAAAAATTCCCAAAGCAATGAATCCCCCCAAAATCCCAGAAAGGGATAAGAAAAGCCAAGTTGTACTAGAGATACTTTTATCCTGACCTTGCATATTCTGTTCTTCTCGCGCTTGAGATTCTACAGAATTATGGATTTTTTCCTCTGAATCATGGGGAACAGCTTCATGTTCAATAACTGGTTTCTTACGGCGCGTACCAGCATAATGTGGTTTAACTTTTGGTTTTGAAGAATCGACCATCTCTGTCACTTTTCGTGCACACTTTTTTTAATGATAAAATAATAAAATGAAAAAAGTTTTAAAAACGCAGCTTTTCTCAATAATATTTACAAGTATCGCCTTTAATAGACAAGTTTTTAAAAAACATTTGCATTTTATACTCGAAAATACAGCTTTATTTTTTAATCAACGATATCATAAAATTCAAAGAAAATGCCAAAACACATATTTTTCATAGAAAAAACAATTCTAAGAGAAATACTTTGCATCTTTTTCTGTTCATGGTACGCACGCAGGAAAGAAGCTTCAATATAAGGTTTTGTTTAAAATGCGTCTGCTGGGAATAGAAACAAGTTGTGATGAAACGGCAGCGGCTGTCATTGAATATAACAACGAATCAAACAGCCAAATTCTTTCCAATGTTGTTTGGAGTCAAATTGATCACCATGCACCTTACGGCGGTGTTGTTCCTGAAATTGCTGCTCGTGCCCATGTTGAAGTTCTTGATCATTTAATTCTGCAAGCACTAACAGAAGCAAACACAAAATTAAAAGGTATTGATGGCATTGCAGCCACCAGTGGGCCTGGTTTGATAGGAGGATTGTTGGTAGGCGTTATGAGCGCAAAAGCACTCTCTCTTGCCACTGGCAAACCATTTATTGCGGTAAATCACTTAGAGGGACATGCTTTAACAGCCGTGTTAACGCACAACGTCAGCTTTCCTTATTTATTACTTTTAGTTTCAGGAGGTCATACACAAACAATCATTGTTCATGGAGTAGGCAACTACCAACGTTTAGGAACCACTATTGATGATGCATTAGGAGAAGCCTTTGATAAAACAGCAAAACTTTTAGGTCTTCCTTATCCTGGTGGACCAGCACTTGAAAAAGCAGCTTTATTTGGTGATAAAAATCGCATCCCTCTTCCACGTCCTTTAAAAGGTGAAAAACGATTAGATTTTTCTTTTTCAGGACTCAAAACTGCTGTTCGACAAGCCGCAACAGCCATAGCTCCTCTTACAGAAAATGATATTGCTGACATTGCCGCAAGTTTTCAAGCCGCCGTAACCGATACAGTACGTGATCGCGTTCACCTCGCTCTACAACACTTTGCCCACCAATATCCTCTCTCTCATGATCAAGAAAAGCGTTCTCCTGCTTTGGTTGTCGCAGGCGGTGTTGCCGCAAACCAAGCCATTCGCTCTACATTACAAGAACTTGCCCATCAACATGGCTTTGAATTTATAGCCCCTCCTCTTTCCTTGTGTACCGATAATGCTGCAATGATTGCTTTTGCCGGTGCACAAAAGCTTGCACGAGGAGAAACAAGCCCTCTTGATATTGCCCCTCGCTCACGCTGGCCATTAGATGAAAAAGCCCCCCCCTTGATTGGGATGGGTCGCCGTGGAACAAAAGCATAATAAAATTGACGTCCTACACACATCTTAAAGAACGAAGATTTCTACTCAATCCGGTCTATAGATAGTCCGAATTCTCTATCGAGCAGATTCCACCTGCTTCCCACTCACACAATTCACTTAACCCAAAGATCGATACGTAAACCTAAATATTCACCACACATTCTTAAAAACTTCATGTTTCAAAAAACTGCCTTATATCATTACACTTCAAATGACGGTATTTTACAGCATAATAAGACGCACTCTATCCCACAAAGCATAGATATGAATGCCATTCGTTGACCTCATCATCTTTGACCATTTATTCGTTTCATTGTCATTGTAATTTTAAAGCTTTTTAGAACCAATTTTCTTGCTAAATTCTCTCCAACGCAATGCTCCAATGATCCTATAGTAACTACATTTCAAACAGCAGCTGAAAAGATGATTAAGCTTCCACATGGCTGAGCAATTTTAAGTCTATTACTTCGATACACTGATATATTTTTCTGCTACAAGATAAGCAAAATACCTTTATACAACATAAAATATCAATGGAGCGCATTTTTCTATATACAAGTTATTTTGAAATAAGAAATTCTTTACCCCATTTTTAAAATTATCGTTAAGGATATTACGAAAATACTTATAAAAATCCGTATGATAAATACATAACAGTCTATGAAAAAGGAGAACTCATGGCTTATTGGCTTTTTAAATCTGAACCCCATAAATGGTCATGGGAGATGCAAAAGAAAAAAGGAGCTGATGGCGAACAATGGGATGGTGTACGCAATTATCAAGCTCGTAATAATATGCGCACTATGAAATATGGTGATAAAGGTTTTTTTTATCATTCAAATAAAGGTTTAGAAATTGTAGGAATTGTAGAAATATGTGCTGAAGCACACCCTGATTCTACAAGCTCTGATCCACGCTGGGAATGTGTGGACATCCGTGCACTTTGTGACATGCCAACACCTGTTTCATTAAAACAAATTAAAGCTAATCCCAAACTAGCAAATATGGTGCTGGTCAAAGCCAGCCGCTTATCAGTGCAACCCGTGACAGAAGATGAATGGAAAGAAGTCTGTTTGATGGGCAACCTTAAGAGGGAAATGCTTTTATCTTAAAACAATAATTTTTATTCATTAACTCATATAAAAAGATGCTTCATAGCGCAGAAGAATAAGCACAACACCTCCTTCTGTTGAGGTATTCTCATGCTAAATGCATAAATATGATATTTTTTTGTCATTTTTTATCCTGCACTCTTTCTCAATACAGTCTCCTTCCAAATTACACAAAAAACCTCTTTATGATGCATCTTTTCGGCATTGCTAAAAGCAAGGCTTACTCAACAATTATAATAAGCAACACCATGAACATAACACACAGCCCCTTCGCACACAAATGCAACGAAAAAACAAAACTGAACGTGGATAAAAAACAATAAAAATGATCGTGAAATTCTCCTAAACAGTGCATATGTGCTAGGTGTTGCACAATTCTCTTCACACTTAAAAAACGCATCATATTGCGTGTTTATTGTTTTGCATGTTGGACGAGTGCGCCTCATACCGCAGGATTCTCTCATTCCCAACCTGTTTTATATTGAATCAATCAAAAGCTATTTGCTTGCACATTCTAAGCGGAGAAAGTCCCATATAGATAAAAAACGTGAAAGAAAGGACTTAAAATTCCTCCTATGAATCGTCTCAAGTGCCAAGGACTGTCCGCAACACCCACAAGCTGGCAAAGTGAATGATAGTGCCAGCTTGTTTCTCCATAAGCGTAAAGATGATGACACTCAATAGCTAAAACACCTTCTAGAACATAAAAAACGCTTCCAACCAATACGTAAAATACCCTGCAGACGGAATACCTTCTTTTCAGCAAGCAACCATTAGAAATTATAAAAGTTTATTTTTTAGAAGCGCTCTTTTTTAATTTTCCTCTTTTAATTTTTCTTGCATGAAATCTTATTTTTCATGAAACTATATCAATCAGTGCATCAACATGCCTATAAGGAAAAACATGAACCACTATACTCTTTTAATCGTTGAAGACGATGATCTACGCCCTATTTTAGTAGAACAATTGCAAATGCATCAAGAGTTTAAAATTTTCCAAGCAAAAACAGCAGAAGCGGGAATGAGAATAATCCAAGAAGAAAATATTGATCTCACTATTTTGGGATTTCAACTTCCTGATCTTGATGGCTACAAAGCCGTTAAACAATTACGCACCCAAGGATTTCGTGCCCCCATTATCATGATAATAAATTATGATACAGACTGTGATAATATTTTAGATCTTGAAACAGGCGCCAATGATTATGTAACAAAACCCTTTCGCTTTGCGGTGTTATTAGCGAGAATTCGAGCACAGTTGCGCCAATATGAACAAAATGAAGACGCAACCTTTCATATTGGTCCCTATACTTTTAAACTAAGACAAAAACTTCTTCTTGATCAATGCAACAATAAAATCTGTCTCACAGAAAAAGAAGCAGCGATCCTTAAATGTCTCTATCATGCCAATGATAAAATTGTCAGCCGTGAAACATTGTTAGAACAAGTTTGGGGATATAATGAAAATATTGTCACCCATACTTTAGAAACCCATATCTATCGTTTGCGACAAAAAATCGAAAACGATCCCTCCAATGCGCAAATTCTCATAACAGATCAAAATGGTTACCGTTTAAATCTTTAATTCGAGATTTTCTGTTTCAAAAATAATTTTAATATTCTAAATGAAAACAGAAACGAGATGAAAAAACCTTCGCATATAATTCGAATGCTATTACATAGAACTTACTCTTATGACAAAATATATAACATTATGAATAAAAAACGAAATATTCCAACATGAGAACCAAAAACAAAAATGCTTTCAACCCTCACGATATACTTTGTAACTTCTGTTTCACATGCTTTTGTTCTTTCTAAAGTTTTTAATATGTTTCGCATATAAATAATCGTGATATCTTTTAGCAACATTCTTGATCATAACTATCATCTTTAGATGAGTGCTATTTATGATTATTTTTTTCAGAAAACCGCTCCACGCACTGCTTTATCTCACATTCACTAACCTAAATTGAGAGATGTTTTTTATCTTTATAGTTTTCCTCTATTCTTTATGACTTTATCTCCTCTTAAGAGGTTATATAATTCATGATATAACGCTAAATGTTTATCCTAACGATAAAGCCACTGGGCACCACCATCTTTACGCTTATAAAAGAACAAGCCAGCACCATCACACTTATGTTAGATCTTGATGTTGCAGAGGAGCCCTTGATACTTGAGATGGTTTATAAGAAGCATTGTAATCCTTCCTTGTACAGTTTTTACCACCATAAACCATATTATGTAAGATCTCTTGGACTCTGCTATTTTTACGTTTACGAAGATACCAGCATTTTTTTCTTTTAAAATGTTTCCACTATTCATGAAATATGGTTCGGTATATAGATACTTGAGATTTTTATTCACATACCAATTCCACATATTAATGTACAAAAGAATATTTTTTAATTGTAAATGCAAAAAATTGAAATAAGAGAATGCCTCTATATTTGCGATTCTTATGACAATGACAAAATGATTAATTATCTTTATAAATTAAAATATTTCTTGTCTGTGGTGATAAAGCAGGAATAAAAATACGTCGCGACTGACGACGCTGTACGAGCAAACCCTGATAAACACGTTTTTGTGCCTGACACATTAAGAGTCCACCAAAATAAGGCAAAAGATAGCGAGCAAATGGCTCGTAAAAAAATGAGAGCAACCGCGAAAAATACCCCGTAGAGGGCATATAGTGTACAATTTCTTGTATTGGTCCAGAAACAAAATTTGTTTTTTCGAACAAACGAGTAATTTGTTGCCGACTATAGGGTTCGCCATAACCAAAGGGCGTAGTAATATTGCGCGCCCAAAAGCCAGAGCGATTAGGTACAATAACGATCAAGTGGCCATTGGGTGCTAAAACACGCCATATTTCATTCAACGTTTCAAATGAATTTTCTGTATATTCTAATGCATGTACCAATAAAATACAGTCAACTGACGCATCAGGAAGTGGCAAATCTTCTTCAAAAACAAGCGCTGTAGCAACTTGCTCAGAACAAGGCCAAGGCGAAACACCCTGAGAAGCTGGCATAAAAGCAAAACATTGTTGGGCACGTTCACGCAATGTAGAAAGATAAGGAAGTGCATAACCCAATCCCATAATCCGTTTATCCGTAAGATCAGGCCACCATAAATTCAATTGGTCACACAGCGTTTTTTGCACACGCAGTCCAAGTGCAGAAGCATAAAAATCTTTCAGCGTAACGATATCCAACTCAACATACCATGTAGAAACAAATTTCAAACATTACAGATTTTCATATACCAAACCTATATGGACTTCTGCTTTTTTTCCGCAATAGCGAACATTTCAATATTGCATATTTTAAACTTAAATGATTAAAAAATCAGTACAACAGGATGATTATTGCCTTACAAGCACTTTAATCATTTTTTTGGAGATAAACCCCATAGAGGTTCTTCATATACTGTTTTTGACATCAATTAAGAAAAAAGCCAACACTGATTAATTAAAATGAAGCAATCTTTCAAGATAGTTTTTTTCTTCTTCTGAAAGATGCTCTTTACCAAGACGTTTGCGAATTTCATCCAAAATCTGCCGCGTACGCATTTGATCACTTTCTTGTGGGAGTGCCTCGCCTTCTTGTTCTTCATCTGTTGTTGAAGAAAGTGGACGTCCTAACGGATCTTTAGGACCAAAATCAGCATTTTGATCATCTCCCGTTTCTTTAAGTGTTTCGCGCATTTTTTTCAAAACATTTTGTGCACCTTGCCTCAAAGATTCCAAAGCATCAGACTGATTTTGTATAGATACCTGATGATTTCCATTATCAAGAGCATTTTCCGCAGAATTCATTTTTTCTTCTGCCCTTTTCAACGCCCCCCCTGTTTCAAATCCTTGTTCTGATAATTCTTTTTCTAATGTTGATAATTCAGATTGCAATTCAGCTTGACGTTTTTTTAAAGATTTTTTTTGTGTTTCCGGTACATTTTCTCCGCGTTTTTGTTCCATCTCTAACTGATGTGTTTCATTGAGAATTTCTTGCTGACGACGCATTAAATCTCCAAGCTGGTCCATCTTTTCTTTCATTTGTGCAGATTGGCTTTTTTCTCCCTCATTTTGATTGCCTTTTTGCACATGCAAATGATCAAGCGTCTGTTCAACTTCCGCCAAGAGTTGTTCAGCTGCTAAAGAAGAGCCCGTTTTAGCCATTTCCTCAATTAAATTTAGCTTTTCTTGTAATGTAGATTCAGAAAGATTAGGACTTTTTGAGCTTTTAGAATTTTTAGAAACTTGACTATCCGGTGCTTTTTCAGCCAAAGCACGAATATACTCATCCATAGCTTGACGTAAATCTGCCATAAGCCGTTCAATTTCTGCCGCTGAAGCACCGTAACGCAATGCATCACGTAAAGCAGCTTGTGCTTGTTTTAACTTTTTTTGCACGGATTCAAGCTGATTATCTTCAATACCCAAAGCAATTTGCCATAAATAATCCACCACATCGCGCAAATCCTCGTCTGTTTGTGCTAAAGAAAGTCTTGTCCACGCACTTTGTAGAACAATAAAATGCGATGCATTTTGCAACCCCTTTTCTGGACGCACAAGCAAAGCAGAAAGCATATCCAATACACGCTCTTTCACAGAAGCATCAAGAGCTAATAGACGACGCAATTCAACCACTGCGCGTGCAACAGGATTCGAAAAAACACGCTGTGGTAATATCATAACAAAAGTTTTGCTACGCCCTTTCTGCCCCGCACCATCTTCTGCCACCAAAGTAATTTTGACTTGCGAACCTGCCCATGGATGCGCTGATATATCCTGCACCATTCGCATTTTCCCCTTTCCACCACGCGGAAGAAGAAGTTCTATTTCCGGAGCATTATAAAGAGAAGAAGCACTTTTATTCTGAGGAAGAAAAGGCTCTATTTCAACAAAAGCCTTTGTCACACCATAATCATCATCCACCACATATCGTAACTCCAATGATCCCGTTAAAATCCTCCCTGGTTTTTCCAACCAATGAATTGTTGGACGCGTGTCCTTAATTATCTGCAAATGCCATTGCTGTTTTTTACGACGTGATGATACAAATAAATTTATTGGATGCTTTAAATGTGTTTCAAAATGAACAATTGGATCATTCAAAGCTGTTTGTTCCGTTTTCTCTGAAAACGAAACTTCCCTCCCATCTTCTACAGACTTTGCTTTTACTGTAATGCCAGCCCCATTGACAACACGCACAACAACATTACTCCCTTCAGGGATTTCTAGTTGTGTTTTCTCATCTTTTGTCAAATAAATCGGTGCCACACCGGTATAAGCAGGTGGTGTTACCCAAGCATCAATCCGCATGAGTTTTTCATCAACGATAGGACGAAAATCAAAGGCATCAGCCAAACGCCCCCCTTGTGAACCAAAAGAAAAACTAAAAGCGCACACAAAAAGAAGAGCACACAAAGCCCTCAAAGCCAAAGGATCATAATCCGCATTATTAAGAGAGATAAATCCAGTTTTTAAATGGTATAATTGCTTTGCCATTCGGCGTTGATGTTCACGCCAAATAACAGCACTAAAATCTTCATCATTTTCAGAACATAAACGATCTGTCTGAATATTCAAAGGCTGGTGTCTAAGATCATTGACGCGTTCAAGGCGGCAATTTACTTCCCGCATTGTGGGAAACCGAAAACGAATAAGAAAAAATAAACTCGCCCCAGCACAAATAAGTATAACCCCAAGTAAGAGCAAATGTGACCAATAGCCCAAAATACCAAAAAGTCCCAACCAGCTAAACGAACAAAAGAGACTAAGAACGAGGAAAAATGGCAACAACCGTACCCACATCCGTTCAAATGAAAGGATCCCCCACATCAAAATGCGCACACACAAAAGCTTCATTGCAAAACCTTTGATGTTTTTATTTTTCATAAACAAGCATTTATCCCCTTTTATCGTGGTGCATTAAGATCATAAACCCCATACAAAACAATTTCTAGAAAATAAATTGTTTCATCAAAGTTTAGTAAAAATAAGACCCAAAATATTTAATAATGCTCAATCTAATTTGGGCTCAATCCAATCTGGAATATGATCACAGCCTATCAATTGTGCATAATCAAGGCGTGGACGAATGACTGCATAACGCGTATCCTGAACCAGAACTTCCGGCACCAAAAGTCGACTATTATAAGTGCTTGCCATCACTGCGCCATAAGCCCCTGCTCCTGTTAACATCAAAACATCACCCGCTTTTAACACTGGTAAAGAACGTTCCAAACCTAAATAATCACCAGTTTCACAAATAGGACCGACAATATCAGCATTAATCAGAGGGGCATCTATTGGTGTTTTTTTCACTGGCATTACATTTTGCCACGCATCATAAAGCGTTGGACGCATGAAATCATTCATCGCCGCATCAACAATAACAAAATTTCGTCCTTCCCCCTTTTTAAAATACACAACCGATGTCACCAACACACCGGCTTCACCAACAATACTACGCCCAGGTTCTAGGATAATATTGATCCCTAAAGGCGCAATATGTTTCTTTACCAGTGCTGCATACTCAAAAGGAGAAGGTACTGGATGCTTCTCATAACCATAAGGAATACCAAGCCCGCCCCCAATATCGATATGGGTTATCGCATAACCATTATTCCATAATTGACGCACAAAATCTGCAACAATAACAAATGCATCTTCAAACGGTTTTAAATCACAAATTTGACTGCCAATATGGAGATCAACACCACACACATGAAGACCAGGCAATTGAGCTGCTTTTTTATATACATCACCCGCCAAAGACAGTGGAATACCAAATTTATTCTCAGACTTACCTGTTGTAATTTTCTTGTGAGTCTTAGCATCCACATCAGGATTAAGGCGTAAAGAAATACGAGCCGTTTTTGAAAGCGCAGCAGCCCGCGCCGATAATTGTTCAAGTTCTGGCTCTGATTCAACGTTAAAACAATAAATATCTTGTGCAAGAGCAAAATCTATTTCTCTCACTGTTTTACCAACACCAGAATAAACAATATTCTGCGCAGGAATACCAACAGCAAGTGCACGCCGTAATTCCCCTTCTGAGACCACATCAGCTCCCGCTCCATTGTTAGCTAAAAGTTGTAAAACTGCTTGATTGGAATTCGCTTTAACCGCATAAGCAATCAAACTCGGCATATCATGAAATGCATTCTGATAATCTTTAAAATGTGCAACGATTGCGCTAGCTGAATAACAATAAAAAGGTGTTCCAACTTCCCGCGCAAGTTCCAAAAGAGAAAGACCTTCAGCGTGAAGCACACCCTGATGATAAGAAAAAAAACGCATAAAAATCCCTATTGTATTAACCGATCAAGAATAAAAGGTTTATCTGTTTTGCCTTGAGAAACAAAAGTTCCTTGTGAAGAATTCACTCCTGTTGAAGGAGGTAACTCTAATGACCCTTTACGCCCACACCCAACGACACCAAAGCCCCCAAAAAGGACAATCATCAACCCCTTTATTATAATTTTCATCTGTCCTCTTTCCTCATCTCGATTTCTTTTTTACCTTTAAAATACAATCACTCAAGCGCTCACGAGACGCTTTTTCCAATACGCAATTTGTCGAAGAACCTCTGAAGGCGCTGTTCCCCCAAAGCTTTTACGACTTTCAACAGATTTTTCAACGGTCAAAACATCAAAAAGTGTCGCATTGATATCAGGACAAATTGCTTGAAGTTCATCTAATGATAAATCATGAAGGCGACACTGTTTTTTTTCTGCCAATGCCACAGCACACCCTGTGATGTGATGTGCTTTGCGAAAAGGAATCCCTAAATTGCGTACAAGCCAATCCGCAAAATCTGTAGCTGTTGCATACCCTAAATCCGCTGCTTGTTTCATAGCTTTTTTATTCACTTTCAAATCAGCAATCATCCCTGTCATTGCTGCTAGTGATAATTCCAAACTCAAAGCCCCATCAAACACATATTCCTTATCTTCTTGCATATCCTTTGAATAAGCAAGCGGTAATCCTTTCATCACCGTTAACAATCCCATAAGTGCACCATTCAATCGACCTGCTTTCGCTCGTACTAACTCTGCCGCATCAGGATTTCTCTTTTGTGGCATAATAGATGAACCCGTTGAAAAAGCATCTGATAAATGAATAAAACAAAACTGTTCACTTGACCAAAGAATTATTTCTTCTGCTAAACGTGAAAGATGTGTTGCACAAAGAGCGCCAGCGCTTAAAAATTCCAATGCAAAGTCACGATCTGAAACACTATCAATTGAATTGCGTGTAGGTTCCCGAAAGCCTAGCGCTTTTGCTGTCATAAAACGGTCAATTGGAAAGCCTGTCCCCGCTAAAGCAGCCGCCCCTAAAGGCGATTCATTCATTCGCTCAAGAGCATCACGCATCCGCGATAAATCTCGACCAAACATTTCAACATAAGCCATCATATAATGACCCAATGTTACAGGTTGAGCCAATTGTAAATGCGTAAAGCCTGGCATAAAGGTATCAACATGTTGTTCTGCGCGAATAAGTAATTGCTCTATCAATCCTTTTAAAGCTTGTGCTATCTTTTGCGTTGCTTCACATACCCACAAGCGAAAATCAACAGCAACTTGATCATTGCGTGAACGCGCCGTATGCAAACGCCCAGCTACAGGACCTATCAATTCGCTCAGCCGCGCTTCAATATTCATATGAATATCTTCAAGCTTTCGTGAAAAAACAAATTTACCGTCTTCAATTTCTTGGCGAATAAGTTTCAAACCATGAACAATTTTTTCATAATCTGATTGTGAAATGATTTTCGTTTGCGCTAACATAGCCACATGAGAAAGAGAACCTTCAATATCTTGTCGATAAAGTTTTTGATCAAAATCAATAGAAGCATTAATTTCTTCCATAATTGCAGCAGGAGCTGCCGCAAACCGACCACCCCACATTTGGTTCTTTAACTTCTCATCTGTCATATTCTGAAAATACCCATCCAAAGGACAAAATTATGATTTTTCAAATTTTCATCAGCGAAAAAAACAATAAAAAAAGGCAACTCTCCCTTGCATTCTTTATCATTGCATTGAGTTTATACGCAACCATAAACTACGATACCAAAAGAGAGTTTTTTCTTTTCAATTTCATTTCAGCAGCACAAGCACAAGAAATAAATACTGATAAAGCACGAGCAGAAAAAATGATGGCGATACGAAAAGCAGCAAAAGGCTTTTTTAGCCACATACGATTTGCTGATACGCCCTCAGATATGAATAAACTCTCTTTCAAGGATATTCTAGGAAAAGAGCACACACTCAGCGAATTTACTGGAAAACCAATGCTGGTCAATCTATGGGCTATTTGGTGTGCACCTTGCCGCACAGAAATGCCTGAACTTGCGCAATTAAAACGTGAATTAGGTGGAGAAAACTTTGATGTCATAGCTATTAATATCGATAAAACTGCTTCTCCTGAAAAAATTCAGCAATTTTTACAGAATATTCATTCAGATAATTTGCTTTACTATCGCGATGAAACAATGGATATTTTCAACAATGTTAGAAAACAGGGGCTCGCTTTAGGACTCCCCATTACATTGCTCATTGATAAAGAGGGATATCTCATTGCTTCTTTCAATGGTGCAGCTCCGTGGGCCAATGACGATGCCAAAGCACTTATAAAAGCAGTCATTAAAGAAGCCCTATAACTTTAATAACCGCGTCTTTTTAAACGTTGTATAACAAGATCCAGTGCTGACAAAAAAGCAGAACGGTCTTTACGAGAAAAAGGACGGGGACCACCTATTATACTGCCCTGTCCACGCAAATCTTCCATCAAATTGCGCATCGCCAAAGCCTGACCAATTGAATTTACATCAAAAATACGCCCCGTTGGCGAAAGACAAAAACCCCCAGCTTGCACAACCCGTGCTGCTAAAGGAATATCACTGGTAATAACGATACTTGCCTCATGCACATGTTCTACAATCCAATCATCAGCACCATTGAATTCACCAGCAACGACCACTCTTTCAATGAGTGCTTCATCTGGAAGGGACAAAGAACGATTTGCCACAACAAATGTCTTAAGCTGATAACGATTCATCACACGATAAACTTCATCTTTTACAGGACAAGCATCCGCATCAATCAACAAAGTGATAGCAGGCTTTATTGGGATATTCATACCTTAGCTTTCAAGCAATAATAAACTCTTTCATTCATCTGAATGTTGCAAATCCTTGCGATAAAACATTATCGCCGCGTTTATTTCTCCTCCCAAAATAAAAATTGCACTCAATATGTAGAGAAAAATAATAGCAACCATAATAGATGCCAACCCTGCATAGGTAGAAATATAATCAAACATCGTTAAATATTGCGCAAAAGCGATAGAAGCCATAAACCATATAAACATTGTCACCACTATTCCTGGTAAAATATCTATAATTTTCCGCCGCCCTGCTGGAAGCCATTTATGAACAATCAAAAGACTGATAAACAAAATAACGATTGCAACTGTATAACGCCATACACGAATAACAGCAATATATTCAGTCATAAAAAAAGAATGATTTTGCATAATTTTGATCAACAAAGGCGCCAGAATCAATAAAAAACTAATCACAACAAGACCAACAGCTCCAAGGATTACAAAAAACAGACTTTGAAAACGACAAAATAACAAACTCCGTCGATCAGTAACACGGTAAGCTTTATTTAAAGCCGTACGCAAAGCCTCTATCCCATTAGAAGCAAAATAAGCCGTTCCAATGACAGAAAGCGTCAACACACCTCCTCGATGAATGGTTAAAACATTAACAATTTCCTGAGATAAAGGCTCTGCAATAACATCAGGCAATAACTGCACCAGTGCTTTAATTTTCTGCGGTGTATAAGTAAAAGCACCTAGAAAACGAGCAAACGATGTTCCAAAAATAAAAAAAGGGAAAAATGCTAAAAGCCCCGATAGCGCAACATGGCTTGCAAAAGCACTCCCACTATCACGCCAATAATGACTTACTGCGTCACCAAAAATACGATAGCTATACCAAAAGATATTTTTTAACAAAACTCAATACTTTCTGGTAAAACTCTTCCTCAGTCTATTTCAAGTTTTATAAAAATCATCAAAACTCTGCAAATAAACATTTTGCAATGTTGCAATATAAAGGTTAATAATCAATACGGTCAAGCCCGACTTTATACGAAAACAAAAACAATAACCCACTCTATGAAGTTCTACAACGACCTCATTTTTTTGTTACTTCTACAGATCAGTAACCTCTTCTGTACATCATATGCCCTATAGAGAGCTAAGCAAGATGATCGTGCACACATAAAACCTTTTAAAGTCATGATTATCTGTATCGGAGCAATCGCCCCTCCTTTTTATTGCAATCTATGACTGAAGAAAGAAAAAACTTCTTATTGATTTCTAGAAAAAACCAACGAAATTCAACAAAACCCCCTTGCTTTTATTCACCCTTTTTTAGAAACACTCTGACGTCCAAAATCAGGAGCATCAATTTCCTGGCCAGCATCAATAATATTGCGACGTACAGCACGCGTACGTGTAAAAAAGTTAAACAGTGTCTCACCATCTCCTAAATGAATTGCCCGTTCTAAAAAAGCAAGCCCTTCACTAAAACGACCCAACATTTCTAAAATAGCATCTTTATTATGCAAACAAATATCTCGCCACATAACGGGATCAGAAGAGGCCAAACGCGTAAAATCACGAAAACCAGAAGCGGAATAAGCAATCACTTCCGAATTTGTTACTTTTTCTAAATCACTCGCTGTCCCAACAGTATTATACGCAATCAAATGGGGTAAATGTGAAACAATAGCCAAAACAAGATCATGATGCTTAGGTTCCATCTTTTCGACACGCGCACCACAAGCTTCCCAAAACGCTGTTAATTGTGCGACAGCAGCAGCATCGCTATCCGCAAAAGGCGTTAAAATACACCAACGATTCATAAATAAATCAGCAAAACCAGCATCCGGTCCTGAATATTCCGTTCCAGCAATTGGATGCCCTGGAATAAAATGAACCGTTTTGGGCAATAAAGGTGCCATTTCCGCAATAACCAACGCTTTCGTAGAACCAACATCACTCACAATCGCTCCAAGTTTTAAATGATCACGAATGGTTTTTGCCACTTCTGCACTAGCCCCAACAGGAACAGAAAGAATAACTAAATCTGCTCCTTCAACAGCTTTTGCATTATCTGTCGTATAAAAATCCCCAAGCTCCAATTCACGCGCTCTTTTCAGGGTTTCTGGACGACGTGTTGCAATAGAAATCTGAGTCGCAAGATTTTTCTTTTTAATCACTCTTGCTAAAGAAGACCCAATCAGACCGATCCCAATGAGTGCTATTTTTTCAAACTGAATATGGAGCATCTTTCACCTTCAAAGATTCTTTGCAAATGGCAATAAAGACAATTGTAAAATCACAATTTTCTTGTTTGTTTGTTCAAGAGTTATGCGTAAAACATTAAAAAATGACAACTAGGGAATAAAGAATAACGCAGTTTACCAATTATCACCTGCGCAAGCTGACAACAGATCACTTTACCTAGAAAACACATAAAAAATAAATGACGAGAAATCTAACATCACGCTCTAAAACTCCCTCTTAATTACTGATCAAAGCGCATCACCGAAACAAAATAAAATGCACTCTCAATTAGGATAACAACGACTCTACATAAAATCCCATCAGTTTACTTTATCTTACTAATTTACTCACAAAAAAACACATCAAAAGCGTAAGCAGACACTAACTCTTCTCCAATTATCCCGATACGTTCATTAATTTGTACATTAGACCTATATAAAAACGTATTGCGCCTCCACCTACAAACATCAACATAAGTTTCGCGAATATTGAAAACACCGTAAAACAACGCATACCAACAGATACCATTAAAAACATTTTCCTCTCCCGATTCCGGATACCATAAATCAAATAAATATGAGAAAAACACGCCCTCTCAATAAAGAAAAAGTTTGATAACAAAAACACCGAATATCCCTTTAATGGAATCACACCCCTCACGTAAAACAGAACGCCCTCAACAGAATAAATTTGGATTATAAATTCATGGGTTTGTTTTAAAAAGCATCTCGCTCCCTAGCCTATCTCATGACAGTGTTCGTAAATGTTATAACTATAAATCTATTAAGCACGACCCTCTTCACACTTAATAAAACACTATCATTATATTTTCCTACCCCCAATGTTGCAAAAAACCTTGGAATTTGAGAGCATTCACTAAGAGGCATTTTTAGTGCTTTCTTGTACAGTTTTTATCCACACGCCCCCCCGCTTATGACGTGCAAAAGACATTGTTCTGATTGATTTAATATGAAAAATAATAAATTATTAATAATAAACAATGGTTAGCTCTGTTTATGAGACACATTCATTGCTAAGATAATCATCTCTGTATCAAACATAAAAGTTTCCCCATAGGTGCTGTGGTTTTCATCATAATCTATTTTGACTTTCTTCTCATCCCATGAAGATTCTTAATTCATACCGATCTGCAAACAATTCATTTTCTTGTCTAAAAGATTCCTCTGGCTCACTATTTTAAGTGATTCAATTAATCTATAATACATTGATTTATAAAAATAATACTTTTTTTCAATTTGAATCATAACTTCGAATACTGTAAAATTCTTCCATCACAAACCCTCTTATCAATTAAAATCTCTTGTCTACACGTCACAAGAAGACATGTGAGAAAAAATGATGAAAAACGCTCTCTAATGCTAAAAACTGTAGCAACATTAGAGGCTAGCAAAGTATATAATGAGTGTCGACTTTCACTTTTATTAAGCGTAAAGATAGAGTTGCTCTATGGGTTTTATATTCTTCACAAGGAACTTTACTTCTACACCATCCATAAACACCGCCGCGAAATAGATATGACGCGCATTGAAAAATATTTCTAAGAAAGCGTATGAATCTACCATACAAGTGTCTTCTGTTGTTTGAGATACTCTGTTTTACATGGGGGTGTTACTCCATTAAGACTCTATGAACCAACTAATATTCACCAAATATCCACACAAAAAAACATCGAATACATAAAATTTGATATGAGCCTCGTATCACTACTCTAAAAAACAGTACTTTACGACACAACAAAATAATAAAACTGTTTCAAAATGGCCTTTTGAAAATAAACTATTTCTTTTGAAGAAAAATTTCTATCAAGCTTTCAAGCTCCTAAAATGCATCCTCAAAAATACAAGTTCCATCAACCTCTACTTGATAGCATAACAGTTTTAATTACTGAAAATGCCTCTGTGGTATACCAAAAATAAAAAATCATTATATTTCTAGGCTGTTAAGCTGCCATCTGGCGTCGTGCAATAATTGTAAGCCCTAACAAAACTTGACGAATGATAGCTTCGCTCAAAAGTGGATTTTTACGACTGTCTAAAACAGCACTCTGAATTCTTTCCATTGCATAAGAAATTTGTTCTAATTTCCAATATTTTAAAGCTTGTTCAACGACCTTTTTCCGTTGAAAAAAAATGGGAGGACGAGCTTCAGAAACCACCGTAAAAGACGATTTTCCTTCAACCTCTACCTGATAACGCAATAGCTGTAATTGCTGAAAATGCCTTTGAGCTGTACTCAAAATTAAAAAAAGTGCCCCCTGCACTGCTGCATGTCGGTTAAAATGCGCTTCAAAGCCTGATATATCGCCCAATAAAAGAGCATCAATGACTTCATCTTGAGAAAGAGCACTGACATCGCTTACAACAGCTTTCACATCTTCAAGAGTAATATGAACATTTGCAGCGTAAAGACAAAGCTTTTCTAATTCACCTCGTGATACAAGGCGATCCGCCCCTAAACATTCATGCAACCATCTACGTGCATCTAAAGAAAGAGTCTTCTTAAACTGTCCTAAAACCTCATCAATCAAACCGTCAAGAGACCGCATATCATCGGCAAAACAGGGTAAAGCCATCGCTTTTGATGCTGTTTCAACAGCATTGCGCAACCCTGTTCCTTTTTTTAAATCCCCTGCCTCAATGAGAATAAAACAAGCTTCTGGTGGTTTCTCAATTAAAAGTTTTAAGGCAGCAAGAAAACCTTTTTGGTTAGCAGCATTAGAGATCCATATCAAACGATCTCCCCCAAAAAGCGATAACGTACGCGCTTCATTTTCTAAACGTGCAGGATCTTTATCAATTTCAGCAGCATCCAAACGAATTGTCGAAAATGGATCTTCTATTGCTACCCGTGTAAGTTTTGCAAAACATTGTGCACGCTCACAAATAAGACCACGATCTGGCCCATAAATGAGAACAATAGGAAAAGCACGTGAAAAACGCATTAGAAACTGATCAACTTCATGTGCTTTTTTCTGAGCCACACTATTAATCCATTAACAGTTCATCATCATCAAGAACTTCCCCGCGAACTTTCTGAAACATGCCAATTAAATCATTGACATCCAAGCCCTTACGCTCTTCATGACAGACATCCAAAATCACTTTTCCACCATGCAACATCAAGGTACGATCGCCATAATCAAGAGCCTGACGCATAGAATGAGTCACCATGATAGTCGTTAATTTTTTCTCTTCAACGATTTTTTCAGTCAACCGCATCACAAAATCAGCCATTCCAGGATCAAGCGCTGAGGTATGTTCATCAAGCAATAAAACATCCGCATGTGCTAATGTTGCCATCACAAGACAAACTGCTTGGCGTTGCCCACCTGATAAACTATCCATAGGATTATGAATATATGCTTCAAGACCAATGCCTAATTGAGCAATTTTCTCTCGAAAAAATTGCCGTTTCTCATGATTTAAAGCCGCACGCAAACCACGACGACTTCCTCGAAGAGCAGCAAGAGCCAAATTTTCTTCAATTGTTAAAGAACCACAACTTCCCTCTAACGAATCTTGAAAAACACAAGCAATCTTTCCAGCGCGTTCACTGACTGATTGCCTAGAAACATTTTGCCCATTGATAACCACTTTCCCTGTTGAAGGAAGCGTAGCACCCGCTAAAACACTGAGCAAAGTTGATTTACCAGCACCATTTGAACCAATAACCGTAACAAAACTACCCTGATCAATTTTCAGGTTAATATCAATTAAAGCCTGTTTTTCCAAAGGTGTTTGCGGTTTAAATGTGACCCCAACATGAAAAAACTCAATCACGTTTATGCCTCCTCCAATAGCGTGGCACAATAAGGGTTAAAACAACCAACAGCGAAGTAATCAACTGAAGATCTGTCGACGTATCAATGCCAATGCCATTTGCTTCAAATGCAAATTGCACCGCCACACGATAAAGCACAGACCCTACAATACAGCTGATTATAATCCAAAAAATATTGCGCGTACGAAAGAGAGTTTCACCGATAATCACGGCTGCCAATCCAAAAACAATTGTTCCAATTCCACCGGTAATATCTGTTGCAATCGCAGTTTGAATATAAAGAGAACCACCAAGTGCCACACACGCATTGGAAAGCCCCATTCCAAAATATATCAATGCTGATGTATGGACACCTTGCGCCGTCGCCATGCGTGGATTAGCGCCCATTGCACGCATAGCAAGACCAATTTCACTTTCCAAAAAGCGCCAAATCAAAAACGCCATAACGAGCAACACAATACCAACGAAAAGAGGACGCACAAAAATATCAGACAAACCAAACAGATTATAAAAGGGGGTTAACGCCGTATCAGCAAGTGCTAAATTAACATTAGACCCTCCCATAATTCCCATAATACGAAGATTAACCGTATAGAGTGCTGACATTGTTAAAATAGAAGCTAAAAGATTCAAAATGCCAAAACGCAAATTCAATAGAGCTGTTAATAAACCAGCCACCATACCTGCACAAAAAGCGCATGCCATAGCTGTCCATGCATTGAAACCCAAGAGAATCAAAACACCACAGACACAGGAACCAAGAAGAAACGATCCATCAACTGTTAAATCAGGAAAATCTAAAACCCGAAATGAAAGATAAACCCCTATAGCAACAAACGCATAAATAAGGCCTAATTCCACAGCACCAGAAAACGCAAATATATTCATGTAAAGACAATCCCCATGAAAACTTAACGTATTTTTATTGTATCAACACTCTATCAATAAAAGTTATTGAATCACTTTTGTTGCACGGTCAATAACTGCCTGCGGAATAACAATCCCTGCTTTTTGGGCTGCTTTCAAATCAATTCGAATGTCATTATTAGCCGCCTGCACAACATCAATATCACCAGGCTTTTCACCCTTTAGAATACGCACAACCAATTTCCCAGCATCAACCCCTACATCATAGAAATTCACACCTTGCGTCATAAAAGGCCCACGCCCGATAGTATTAGCATCAACAGTAAATACAGGCATATTGGCTTCCTCTGAGACCTTTATTGCACCTTCTAAAACAGATAAAATCGTATTATCAGCAGGAACAAAAATAATATCGACCTTACCGATTAAAGCGCGTGTTGCTGCCTGAACATCTGAAGGCTTTGGTGCCGATGAGGGAATAATTTCAATTCCAGCTTTTTTTGCTACATCCTTTAACGTTTTAAGTGTCGAAACAGAATTTGCCTCAGAAGCATTATAAAGATAACCAATTTTTTTCAAATCTGGTTTTACTTCTTGTAAAAGTCTAACACTTTCTGCAACATCTATACGATCAGAACTCCCCGTCATATTACCGCCAGGTTTGGTAAGTGAAGAAACGATTTTAGCTCCGATAGGATCAGAAATTGCTGCAAAGACGATAGGAATTGTTTTTGTTGCCGCAAGCATCGTTTGTGCTGAAGGCGTGGTAATTGCTACAATAACATCGGGTTTATCACCAACAAATTTACGCGCAATTTGCGTTGCTGTTGAAATATTACCCTGCGCTGATAAAAAGGTAAGTTGAAAATTTTCACCTTGCTTATAACCATTTGCTGCAAGCACATCTTCCACACCTTTACGAACAGCATCCGCAGCAGGATGGACCATAATTTGCGTTATTGCAACTTTAACGTGTTTAACTTGGTCATCGGCCTTTGCAACACTGTTCATCATAAAAACAGTTGCAATGATAATCCCTAATATATTTATTCTCTTCAACATTATATTCCACCCCTCTCCATGCAAAAATTAAAAAAGGAATAATCTATTACTGAAGAATTTTCTAAAATCAATCTTTATTTCATTTTATTTAAACATGGACAAAATAAATCAAACTAAAATGATATTTTTTTGTTGCAATTCGTAGAAGCCTACGCCATACAGACAAGACATATATCGAATCGGTAAGCGGGTGTAGCTCAGGGGTAGAGCACAACCTTGCCAAGGTTGGGGTCGTGGGTTCGAATCCCATCGCCCGCTCCATTGAATTTTGTATTTATTCGTTCTTGTATGGAGTTATAGTGTAGCTTGCCAGCGGTTTTTGTATATTTTGCCACTGTAGCTTGCCAGCAGGTTTTGTATATTTTGCCACTAGGTTTTGTACCAATTTATTTTTTTCAAAGAGTTTTTAAGGGGTTCTCAAAGGGTCTTCAAAGACCTTTCAAAGATCATTTAAAGGTCTTTTATGTGTATTGTTTCTTTTTCTATATCGCAGTCGATGATGAAAAATCTCTCACGCTAATTGTAATTATTTTCAAACGAAATAACTGTTTTCACCTATTATTTAGAGTAAATTAAGTTTTTGGGATTTCTGGCACATCATTTGATAATCCTCTTTCTTGAACAAATTCTTATCCAGAATAATCTTCAATACAAAAATAAATTAATAACTTGGTTTATAAAGATAATTTATAATTATTCATATTGAGCAAGCGTCTAAAATATCATAGGATTATCTCATTTCAAATCTCTATACATTAAAATCACTCACAATCATCTGCTCATGCATAACAGGAAAAATTGAGGCATCAATAAAATTCACTTGAAGAAAGGAATAAAAACTCTTCTTCTGAACACTCTGAAATACCAAAGATTATCGCAAAATTGGGAGCTAAAATAGTATAGGGGAGTACCCCTTTCACCTTGAAAACGTAAAAATGGGAAGCATAATAGCTTTATACACTTCATAGAGGCTTTAGACCATTCACGAACGTTATTATAAAATGGATATGACACACTTTGAGAGAAATCTCTTTAAAATAGACATGTGAATTAACAATATAAATGCATTCTATTTTACATGAGGAGCATAACTTCAAATCAAGATAAGGTAACATAAAGTATTGAAACCATCATAGCGCACAATAAAATCAGACCATTTTAAATATTTAATGGTAGCCTCTGCTAAACAACAGAATGAAAATTCAATTTTGAAAAGATTAAACCATATGCTACAGGTCTATTGAAACTCCGATTGTGTAATCGACTACCTTCTCGCTAAAACTTAATCACTATAAATATAAAAACCTTAAAGTCCGCTCTAAATTCGTAAAAGTTTCTAGATCTTGCTGTATTAAATGTTGAAACTCCTCATGGCTACTCATCTGAAACGCCAATAATTTCATAAAGCAGTTCCATAAAAAAGGATAATGACGTTGTAATATCCGAAAAAAATTTACCACATCACCTGAAAGATCATTGATAATTCCATCAGGAAGTATCAATTTCTATTTAGAAAACCCTATCCATGCCGACAAAAACTATGTAAATGTTAGATATATAATAATTTTGATGACGATTTTGGCTCATCCTGTTTTGCCACCAATATAAGAAACAGCGAATATAGTGGATCCGCTAGTTTTAATATCGCCTTGTAAAAGGTTTTTCCCTCTACTCTTTTTGCTATCAAATCCTGATTTTACAATTCCTTGCTCTCTTTTTTATACTCAAAATTGCCTCTGAAACAGGATAGATTAATCGTAAAAAATATATAAAAGAAACAAATTATAACATTTTTTCTTATCCTTCTTAATACAAAATAACTGTTAAGCTACAATGCGCTAACACTTATCAGTCACAAGTCCAAAACTTCATATAATGACGAAACAAATTCATAGAGTGAAGATTTTTCACTATCAACCGTTGTATTAATCTTTCCATAATGCATAAAAATGATGAAGCGGCCCTCGCCCTTTCCCTACTTTTAAAGCATCTGAGGCAGTTAAAGCGCCATGCAAATAATCTTTTGCTTGTTTAACAGCGCAATCCAAAGGTTGAGTAGGTAACAGAGCTGCAATGGCAGCAGAAATGGTACACCCTGTCCCATGATCATGAGTGGTTGAAAGACGAGAAGCTTCAAGTATAAAAAGGTTTTCACAATCACAATAAAGATCTGGACTAGAACAATCGTAATTTTCTGTACTATTTTTGGTCAGCGTATTCAAATGTCCCCCTTTTAACAAAACTGCATGACACCCTAGCGCCAAGAGTCGTGGAGCATATTGATACATAGTCTCTAAAGACCATCGCACTTCACATCCCAATAACAATGCAGCTTCAGGCAAATTTGGCGTGATCAAAGTTGACATCGGCACAAGAACATCACGCATAATTTCAATTGCATCAGACTTTAAAAGAACATCACCACTTTTTGCAACCATAACCGGATCAAAAACAATGAAACGCGCTTTATGATAAGCAAGACGTTCTGCAATAACCTGTGCAATCTGAGCATTTGCAACCATACCAATTTTAACGGCATCAACATGAATATCCTCAAAAACAGAATCAATTTGATCTGCAACAAAAGAAGCATCTAATGCCTGAAAAGAACGCACACCCTGAGTATTTTGTGCAACAACAGCTGTAACCACACTCATACCATAAGTTTTCATAGCTGAAAAAACCTTCAAATCCGCCTGCATTCCAGCGCCACCAGAAGGATCTGTTCCCGCAATAGATAAAATCCGTGGAATAAAAAGTTTATCTTTTTGTAATTCCATCAACCTCTTTCCTTCTGTTTTTAAATATCGGAAAATGAGTTACCGAAAAATAGATGCTTGAAAAAATATAAAGAAGATGTTTTCTCACGTGAATTATATTATATACGAAGTCTTCTTATAGATATAAAATGGAAAATGTAGTGCTTATCCTTCGTTCTATTCTTTTTACGTTCGCTTTTTATACATCAACTTTCATACAAATGATTCTTTACGCTCCCGTTTATTTTTTAATGCCCCGCAAAAAGGCATGGATTGTTCCTAAAACATGGGCGCGCGTTACACTCTTTTTGCAAAAATACATCGCAGGCACAAGTTATGAGATTGAAGGTTTAGAAAATCTTCCCAAAGGACCCTATATCATTGCTCCAAAGCATCAATCGGCTTGGGAAACTTTCAGTCTTGTTCCTTATTTTGATGATCCCACTCTCATTTTAAAACGTGAATTGATGTGGATTCCATTGTTTGGCTGGTATATGGCAAAAACGCAAATTATCCCCATTAACCGCACAACACCCATCAAAGCCTTAAAAATGATTATACAAAAAGCAAAAGAGAAAGTAAAACAAGGGCGCCAAATCTTGATTTTTCCCGAAGGAACACGCCGACAACCCGGTCAAGAACCAGATTATAAGTCAGGAATTGTCGCGCTCTATAATGAATTAGGACTTCAAGTTGTTCCTATTGCACATAATGCGGGTTTATATTGGCCACGCAATAATTTTCGCCGCTATCCCGGAACAATTCGTGTCCGTATTCTTCCCCCGATAGAGGCTGGTTTAAGCAAACGTGATTTTCTAGATCAACTTGTCCAAAAAACTGAAAAAGCGTGTGATGAACTGCTTCTCTTAGCAGCTCAAGACCCTACCCCTCCTCCTATGCCACCATACGCTGTTCAGAAACTTCAAAAACTAAATCAACATGAAACAATGCACTGATTGATAAGAATAATGCATAACTTTGTATATTGAGCGGAGTATAGGGAACAAAAATATAAGAAAGATACTTCAAACTTTCTAATTTAAAATTGTAAAACACTTGTACATGATAAGAAATGATCAATGTGTAAATTTTTTTGAAAAAGAATTCTTCCTCTCTTTAAAATCATTTAAATAACATACATCTCATTGATTTATAACGATGTTTTAGCGTTATTCAACTTGAATGAGAACCCTGAACACCGTAAGATTTTCTCATTTCAAATCTATTCTAGGTTGAATCAATTAGAATCATTTTCTTACACATTACAAGCGGGGATATCTGTGTGAATAAAACGATACAAGAAAAGATTAAAATGCTTTTTACGAACCGTCTCAAGTGCCAAGGGCTATCCTAACAGGAGAGCAAGAAAAATGCATGATTATGCAGATTCATTCCTTTCTGAGAAATTCAATTCCTCCAAGAACCTGAAATCTTGTACAATCTTCATTATTTAAAAAGTATTTCTTGAGATACTTAAGTCATCAAACCAAATTCAAGGGGAAAATAAAAATGAGAATTGGTTTTTATCCCACAGACACAACGGATACAGCAATTAACCATCTTTCCTTCCTATCCTAGACTTAAATGCTTTGTGTGCTACATTAAAACAATTCTAAATAACGAATAAGAGGGAACTAGATTTAAATTAATGCGACGTCTCTTCTATAATTTATTTTTTTCTGTGATTTTGAGTTTATCCAGCGCTGTTGCTCTAGCGCAGCCTTTTATTTCTGTTGATGTTACAACGAGGCGTATCTTAAAACATAATCAAGCTTTTGAGCGTTGGTATCCTGCTTCCTTGACAAAATTAATGACCGCTTATGTTATTTTTCGTGCCATGAGCCGAGGGGAAGTTTCACCAAACAAACATATCACCATCAGCGAATACGCCGCAAAAGCTCCCTCATATCGTTCAGGCTATAAAGCTGGTTCTGTACTCACACTTGATACAGCCTTAAGTATCACCATGGTTAAATCTACCAATGATTTAGCCATTGCCATGAGTGAAGCTGTTGCGGGTTCACAGAAAGATTTTGTACGTAAAATGAATAGCGAAGCTAAACGTTTAGGCATGTTTGGCACCCATTTTGCGAACGCAAGTGGTTTACCAGATCCTCAAAACTACTCCACGGCACGCGATATTGCTCTTTTAGCCGTTCAAATACGTCGAGAATTTCCACAATATGCTCATTATTTTTCTATTCCAGCCATTGATTTTGGTAATAATCGAAAAATCCAACATAACTCAAACAACCTCATTGGCCGTTTTTATGGGATAGACGGTATGAAAACAGGCTTTATTTGTGCCTCTGGTTTTAATCTTGTTGCCTCAGCCACCCGCAATAAACGTACAATTATTGCTGTCATTCTAGGTGCTAACAACATAAGTGAAAGAGAAGAAAAAGCTGCACAACTTCTTGAAATAGGATTTTTGCACCAAGGAAGCCCCCAATTAACACTAGCAACATTAAAACCTTATGGGAGCAACATAACACAAGCCAACAATATGAGACAACAAACATGCACACCTGAAGCCATAAAAATGCATGCAAATTCATATGATGATCAAGGAAATATTATTCTCACCTCACCTTTTATCACTGCTCCACCTTCTTTTTCTCATCCTTTATCAGTACACCTCATTCGTACGCCACAAACACCTAAAATGACAGTAAAACCACTAAGAAAACCCTATATTCCGTATAAAAGGCACGCAAACCATTCTATAAAAAGCCATAAATCATAATCTACAATTAATTATAATACTTTGATTTATAATCATAATTAATTATTTTGTACCTTATGTCAAAACCACAAGTATTGTAAGATTCTCTCATTTCAAATCTGTATTTGTTGAATCAATAAAACCAGTCTCTTGCGCGCCACAAGGTGGATGAACATGTAGATAAAATAATTAAAACAAGGAATAAAAGTCCTTTCAAGAACCAAGAATTATCATAACATTGACGCTAAAAGTGTATAATATACCCACGTGCACCTACCTTTATAAGCGTAAAGATAGTGGTACAATGGATTTCATGGGGGATTAACCATTATATCCCTCACGGACATCATTATAAATTGCTTAGACATACTGAGATATATTTTTTAAAAACAAAACTATGATTGATGATTAACATGAAAATAAAGCGCATCCCTCTCACGCTTATTACGGGTTTTTTAGGCTCTGGCAAAACAACTTTGCTCAACCGTATGCTACAAGACCCTCTTCTAACAGAATGTGCTGTTATCATCAATGAATTCGGCGAAATCAGTATTGACCACCTTCTGGTTGAAAAAACGACAGAAGGAATTATTGAGCTTGCCAATGGTTGCTTATGCTGTAATTTACGCAGTGATCTCATCGACACATTAATTGATTTAATAAATCGCGTTCAGACAGGACAGATCAAACAACTCCATCATATTATCATTGAAACCACAGGGATGGCTGATCCCGCCCCTATTTTACAAATACTTTTAAGCCACCCATTGTTTATTCAAACATTGTCCATAAATGCTGTTCTTGCAACATTTGATACATTAAGTCCACTTTCCATATGTAAGCGCTATCCTGAAATATATAAACAATTAATATTTGCTGATAAAATCATTCTCACCAAAACAGATCTTAGAGACCCACAAACGCTTTCAGATGCACTCCTTAGCACACTTAAAACAATGAATCCTACAGCACAAATCATTGACGCCCATTCTAAAGATTTCTGTTCAAATCTATTAATAAATAACACATTATGGGATGAAAAAGTAGAAAATACAAAACTTAAACAAAATCTTACGACTACCCCACATGATCATACCCCCCATAAAACCATTCGTACCTTTTCACTAAACTGTGAGGGTCCTGTTGATTACGCCACAATTGAAGCTTTTTTAGATCTCCTACAAGAGCGTTATGGTACAAAATTATTACGTATTAAAGCAATTATCGCATTGCGTGATGACCCTTATCGCCCACTTGTATTACATGGCGTACAAACATTTTTTCATCCTCCCATAAGATTGCCGGCATGGCCAAAAGGAATAAAACAAACACGTTTTGTCATCATTGCCGATGGTGTTGAAAAAGACGCAATACAAAAGCTCCTCAATGCTTTTTTTAATAAACCAGCAATAGATACTGCAGACAAAACAGCTCTCTTAGAAAATCCTCTGGTCATTCCAGGAATAAAATTTTAATTTTTTCTCCCCTTCAATGATATAATATTAAATTCATTGGCACCACCATCTTTATGCTTTTAAAGAAGCAAACCGGCACCATTACACACTTTGCTAATTCCCAATGTTGAAACAAGCCCTTGGTACTTGAGACGGTTTGTAAAAAGCATTTTAGTCTTTCTTGCACAGTTTCACCCACGCGGTTATCCCCGCTTGTAACGTGCAAGAAAATGGTTTTAATTTATTCAACATGGAACGGCTTTGAAATGAGAGAATCTTATGGTATTCAGGGTTCTAATTTAACTTGAATAACACTAAATTATCATTATAAATAAAATTGTTATGATAAAAAATTTAATATCCATCAATCTGCAAACAGATTGTTTTCTCTCTAAATGCGCTTCATCTGCAAACCACTTCATGTGATTCATTTCACAGACAGATTGACCAAATTCTTGGTTCTAAAATATTCTGCTCAACTCTATATTTATTCAAGCTAATTGAAATCAAAATCCCTGTTAAGAAAAAAACCAAAATCAGACAGAGGCAATATCGCATTTTAAAATATGTGAATGTGTCTTATATAACAGCACGACAAGACAATATTTTACAGCATAAAAGAATAAAACTCTTTGAAAGAAATAAAAAGAGAGGTGCATTTTATGTTAACTTACTCTTCACTAAAAACGAAGATTGACACCAGTGCCTATGTGCAAACAATCCAACTTCTTTGAGAAAATTCCTCTTGGCTTCCCACTTCATATGATTTACTTACATTAAGGCTCTATGAAAAAACTCTGCACTTTAAGACTATTGACCACTCACTTAAACACCTTGTGTGCAAAGTTTTTGCATATCCTGTATCGCCATTATTAAGTGATAGTGTTTACGGTGCTGTAAGATACAATAACACTTACTGCATTAGAGAAACTGAATTTTTATCAATATCGCGATTAAAAACGTAACGTTTTTCATAAACCTCAACAGTTGGAGGTTGACGATTTTTTTCAAAAAAATCATAACCTTTCTTAAGCATAACCCAGAATTGATAATGAGGATTCTTGCTATGACGTGACATATTATCCTCGGTCATGCGGAAAGGAAAAGCCTGCAACTGAAACTCTCTTTGTCCTCCTTTAAAAGCATCCCGTGCAAACGCATAAATCTGAGCCATGTTCTTATCACTCATAGAATAACAACCTGCGGAAAAGCAAGAACCATGCACCATAAGATTGCTTCCTGTGCGACCATTTTCCTGATCATAAAGGTTAGGAAATCCTATATTAAAAGAGAGATAATATTTTGAATAAGGATTCATTTGGTTTGCGCTAATAGTATAAAAACCCTCTGGTGTCTGAAGATCCCCTTCTTTATATTTAGGTCCAAGCTTACCAGACCATTTGCAAATGCCATAGCGAGCAACCAAGATAAAAGGTCCTGAACGAGATTGCTTCCAAACTTCAGCAAGATTTTCTTCCTTAAAAAACCGCATCATAATCGGTGCATAGGGATCTATATCATACAGAACCATTCTATTTTTGATTTCTTGCGGCAACGGCTGCTCAACTTTAGCGCGAATAGAGGCTGGTAATCTTCCTTCACATGCTGTCAATAGTCCCATTACAAACAACACACACACAGCAAGGAATCTGCTAAATGTCATCGAATAAAACTCCAATCCAACACCCCTCACAAAAAATAACCTATGTTAGAGATCGACCAATTTGAAGGTATTTTTCCCTTCGCTCTTGTTTAAGCACTTGACCATCTTTTCCAGCCATAGCTTTTAAAGCCTCTGAAATAACATCACCCGTTGCATCAATGACAATCTCTTTGCCACGATGCGCTCCCCCTAAAGGTTCCGAAATAATGCCATCAATAATCTTTAAGCGATACAAATCTTGAGCGGTAATACGCATATTCATTGCAGCATCTTTTGCACGAGCTGGATCACGCCATAAGATAGAAGCTGCTCCTTCTGGTGAAATAACAGAGTAAATTGCGTGCTCCAACATATAAACTTTGTTGGCAGCCGCGATTGCTATCGCCCCTCCAGAACCGCCTTCTCCAATAACAACAGAAACCACAGGAACTTTCAAACGCAAAGTTGTAGCTGTTGATTGAGCAATTGCTTCCGCTTGCCCACGTTCTTCAGCGCTTACCCCAGGATAAGCACCTGCTGTATCAATAAAAGTGAGGAGTGGCAAACCAAAGCGGTCAGCCATTTCCATAATACGTACAGCTTTACGATAGCCTTCTGGACGCGCAGAACCAAAATTATAGCGCAAACGTGTTTGCGTATCGTGACCTTTCTCTTGACCAATATAAGCAACGGCCTCACCTTTAAAGCGTGCAAACCCCGCTTGAATAGCCTCATCTTCAGCAAACTTTCGATCTCCGGCCAAAGGCGTAACGTCACTCAATAGGCGTTTAGAATAGTCCATAAAATGGGGACGATCCGGATGACGAGCGACTTGTGTTTTTTGCCACGGCGATAATTTTTTATAAATATCGCGCAACGCTGTTTGGGAACGCGTTTCAAGACGAGCAATCTCGTCACTCATATCAAGACTGCCTTTTTCCTGAGAAATTTTTTTTAATTCAAGAATTTTCCCATCAAGATCAGCAACTGGTTTTTCAAAATCAAGATAATTATACATTTGTGTCAACTCATTCAGTGTCACTTATACACTTATAATTTGCTTTATAAAGTCTTTTTCAAAAACATCACCTTTTCTTTAACGAGCCTTTTGCTCATCGGCAAGTGGATGATGCTCATTGACTAAACGATAAAGTCCCTCTTCCAACACATGGGTATAAATCTGAGTGGTAGCAATATCAGAATGACCTAACAAATGTTGAACGGCACGCAAATCAGCACCATTTTGCAAAAGATGACTAGCAAAAGCATGACGCAACACATGGGGAGAAAAGCTATCACTTCCTATCCCTGCTCTTCTAGCGAGATTTTTCAACTCTCGTGCAACGACTTGACGAGCAATATATCCTGTCTCGGAATGCGCAGGAAAAAGATAAGAACTCGTAGCGTCCTTTCCCTGATCACGCAAATTTAACCACTGTGAAAGAACTTGGCATGCTTTTTTTGATAACAGCACCATTCGTTCTTTTTTGCCCTTACCACGAACCAAAACGCTGTATTCATTCCTTCGAACAGACTGAACCGGCAGACTCACCAACTCACTAATACGTAACCCTGTTGCATAAAGCATTTCAATCAATAGCTGAAGACGCAGTGCACGGAAATAACCTTTGGACCCATAGTCTGCTTGATTGACTTCTAACTCCGCAAAATCAAGCAATTTTATCACTGCATCTTCACTCATGATTTTGGGCAAAGGACGCCTCTGACGAGGTGCATCAATATCATGAGAGGGATCATCTGCTCTCAACCCTTCAGCATAAAGGAATTGATAAAACTGACGCAAAGTTGATAAACGGCGCGCTTGCGACGATGCCGCAAAACCAAAAGTATGCATAAGTGACAAAAGAGTAATTAAATCTTCTTTTTGTGCTGAAAAAAGCGAAACAGAGTGTGAAGACAATTCGTCTTGTGCCCACTGCAAATCATGCTGATAAGCCGCAAGCGTATGAGACGAAGCCCCTCTCTCCGCACTCATCATCTCAAGAAAATGATCTATCACAGCACCACTTTTCATTTCATTGATTCGCTTCCGTAGAAAGATTCCATGAATCCAAGGGAACATCAATGTACATATCCACAGTTACTGGTTCAACCCAAACCACAAGAGCACCCATTATAATGAAAAGAACAGAAAGCAAAATGAAAAGAATCATCAAAAATCTAGTCAATGTTGGCATAAGACAATAACCTACCCAAAAATATTCTATCTCGTATTATGCCTCACAAAGATTAACAGGAATTGACTTTAAGATGGATAAATGCCGAAATAAAGTTATGAAAAGCAATCGACAAAAACGCGTCCCCATAACACAAATAAAGAATCAGCTCTTATCGTCCCTTGATAAAAGAGCACTTGTCCTTGTTGGTCTTATGGGGGCAGGCAAATCAGTGATCGGAAAACGCGTCGCCACCATGCTTCGTTTACCTTTTTATGATTCTGACCAAGAAATTGAAAAAGCTGCACAAATGACAATCACGGAACTCTTTGAAATTTATGGTGAATCCGAATTTCGTGCTCTTGAACAGCGTGTTATTCTAAACCTCATGAAAAAAAGTCCCCTTGTTTTAGCAACAGGTGGTGGTGCCTACATAAATGAAAATATCCGAAAAGCCATTCACAAAAATGGTATATCCATATGGCTAAAAGTCGATCTTGATATCCTCATGCAACGTGTCTCAAAGCACCCAACACGTCCCCTGCTTCAAACAGCCAATCCTAAAGAAACCATGCAAAAACTCATGGAACAGCGTTATCCTATCTATGCAAAGGCAAACTTAACAATTAACAGTCATAAAGAAAGCCGTCATACCGTAGCACAAAATGTTATACGATCCGTACAGCACTACCTATACACAGAAATTAACAATAGGGATAACCAGCATGCAAACCAAAACCGTCACTGTTAAACTGGACAAACACTGTTACGATATCATCATTGGTCCGGGTCTGATTACACAAGCTACTTCACAAATTAAACATGCTCTTAATAAAAAAGATCCTCATCAAACGCGCTTGGCACTTGTTACAGATACAAATGTTGCTTCCCTTCATTTGGAGATATTGCAAGCAGAATTAACAAAAAATAAAATTCATACTGTCCCTATTATTGTAGAAGCGGGAGAACAATCAAAATCATTTTCAACCCTGCAAGTTGTTATCGATCAAATTCTTGCTGCACGCTTAGAAAGAGGCGACTGTGTTATTGCTTTTGGCGGTGGTGTCATTGGTGATCTAGCAGGATTTGCGGCAAGTATAATCCGCCGTGGCATGAACTTCATTCAAATGCCCACAACGCTTCTTGCACAAATTGATTCTTCTGTTGGTGGAAAAACGGGAATCAATAGCCAATATGGCAAAAATCTTATTGGTGCCTTTTATCAACCACAATGCGTTATTGCTGACACGTGTCTTCTTGATACCCTGCCACCGCGTGAATTTCGCGCTGGCTACGCAGAAATAGTAAAATACGGTCTCATTAACCAACCTGACTTTTTTGAGTGGCTTGAAAAAAATGGGCAGAAAATTTTCTCTAATGGCCCTATGCGAACAGAGGCCATTGTTCGCTCATGCCAATTTAAAGCTGCCATTGTAGCACGTGATGAGTACGAAACGGGAGAGCGCGCACTCTTAAATCTCGGCCATACATTTGGACACATGCTTGAAACAGCAACCGCTTATGACTCCAACCGTTTAATCCATGGCGAAAGTGTAGCAATTGGGATAATTCTAGCTCATCAATTCTCTGCTCAATTAAATTTAATAAGCCCCACGCTTACACAACGCATTGAAGCGCACTTCAAATCTATAGGATTGCCTACACAATTAAAGGATATCCCAGGGTCTCTACCAGATGCTGAAACTTTAATGACTCTCATTGCCCAAGATAAAAAAGTTTCGCAAAACAATTTGACTTTCATATTAACACGCGGACTTGGCCAATCATTTATTGCAAAAAATGTTTCACCAGATGCAGTTTTATCCTTTTTGGAACAAAAATTAACAGAAATTCGTTAATTCATATTGAATATAATTGATTCGTTTTTATACTTCTATTAAAGATTAAATATGATGATGTCTGCGTAGCTCAGTAGGATAGAGCACAGGATTCCTAAAGAAATTGGGCACTTTGAGGAGAAATCCTCAAAGTGAATCTGCTCAAATTCGGGGAAAGCTTCATGGGCGACTATATGCCAATCCCGAGCCAAGTCTCTTTTCAAATGAGAGAAAGGTGTAGAGACTGAACGGGCAGCACCTAAAGAGCAAAAGCTTCAAGGTGAAGAGACAGTCCAGACCACAAACAGCCGATAAGGCTGGCGGTGAAAATCGAAGTGGTATGAATCCTGGGGTCGCAGGTTCGAATCCTGCCGTAGACACCATCGTATCAGTCAAATTATTCTTTGTGCACAATATTAGGAATATAGGGAAGCATCATGAAAAAAACTTTGCACATTTTAGGATTTTTCACCGCTTTAAGTTTATCACTCTTCAGCTCAAACAATAGCTTAGCTGGTTCTTTAATCATTGAAGTACCAGACAATCCAGAGCCCAAAACAGAGACCATTACCTATCAGTGTGAAACTGGAGCAGGTAAAGAGCGCATTGAGGCAGTCTATCTTAATGCTGATAATATTTCGTTGGTTGATTTCAAATGGAACGGTGACCGTGTCATTGCTGCTAATGTCATCGCGGCAACAGGAGCAAAATTTGCAGGAGCTCAGTATATCTGGTGGGAGAAGAACAAAGAAGTCACGCTTTATGACCTTGCTCAGGATCCAGAAGAAAAAAAACCTATCCTCTGTAAAGATGAGTCAACATTATTATTTTAAATAACACGGGAAATATTATGAAAAAAATTTCTTTTACTAAACAATTTTTCATTACTCTAAGTGTGCTCCTCCTCGGTTCAATTAATGCATTAGCAAGTTCTTTAGTCATTGAAGTACCAGATGATCCAGAACCAACAACAGAGACCGTCTCCTATCAATGCGATATGGGAACAAGCAAAGAGTATGTTGAAGCAACTTATTATAATGCTGGCAATATTGCGCTTGTTGATTTAAAATGGAACGGTAAGCGCATCGTTGGTTCTAATGTAATTGCCGCTTCTGGAGGAAAATATGTGGGTGGACAATACATTTGGTGGATAACTAAAAATGAAGCCATATTTTACGATCTTATTAATGATCCAAAAGAAGAAAAGCCCATCCACTGTGTAGAAGAAAAAAGCACAGAATAAGGAAGATTCTTACATTTCAAGAACCGCGCTGGCTCTCATCTCGTGATGTTCCTTCTGATGTGGGTAGCTTTTCCTCCGTTTGGTGTAATAAAAGAGCCAGCGGTTTTTCTGATTGTTTTTCTGAATGATGTCGATAAGCTGCTGTATGTGAAAGCAACATAGAAGCTACCGGTGCTGTTAAAAACAAAAAAAACATCAGCAACACTTCATGAAAAACAAAATAATGGTCCACAAATATTGAATGAAGAAATGAAGAAATAAGAATACTACCAACGCCCCAACTCGTACATACTGAAAGCATATGCAAACGCTTATAAAAATTGGAAAAACGCACCAAACCTATCGTTGCGATCAATGTCAATCCAGACCCTAATATTAAGAAAACTGTGATAGCAATAGCAACCACAAGCGATATATCATCTTTCATTCAATAATCTCCCCCCGCATAAGAAATTTCGCCAAAGCGATGCTTGAGACAGATCCCAACAATCCAATAATGAGAGCTGCGACAAAATAAGTGGTTGTTCCTGAACGAATATCGAATGTAAGAAACAAAAGAATAGTGGTTATATAAAGGGCATCCAAACCAACAATTCTATCCTGCGCCCGTGGACCACGAATCAACCGAAACAGCGCGAAAATCACCGCTAAACTTAAAAAAAACTGTGAAAAGAAAAGCCCCCAATAAAGAATCACCATACTCATAAAAAAATCTCCAAAAGCAATTGCTCATACCGTTGTTTGATCAACTGTTTGTAATCATATCCATTTTTTAAATTTAAGACATGAAGCAAAAGTTCACCCTTTTTACTATTATAGGCAACCCAAGCAGTTCCAGGGGTTGCCGAAAGGATGCATGCTAAAATAGCCAAAGCAGTGCGATTATGAAGCAGAAGAGGTACTACAATAAAACCAGATTTCTGCTCTCGAGACCTTTTTGTTAAAACAAACCAAGCCACCGAAACATTTGAGAATATAGAATCTATAAATACTCGAAAAACGAGACGAAAAACCGCACTCCAGCTTTTAATAACAACCTTCTCCGGCTCCAGAAGCCGTATCATCCAACCACAAAACAAAGCGGTTAAAATCCCTAAAAGCAATTGCCCTAAACTAAAACCATTTAAAATAAGCCACATAAGGACAATGACACCACTGAAAAAAGGGGAAGGACAAAAACAATTCATTTACTTATCTCCCTATTTTCGAGAGAAAAATCCGTTAAAACGCTCCCAATATAGTTTTGAGGTTCATACAAAGTCTTAGCAGTTTCAGACATATAATGACTAACAGGACTGGCTACAATTGTTATAAGAAAACACAAAGCAAGGAGAACGGCAATAGGCGCAAATTCTATCACTTGCACACGAGGAATACGCCCTTCAAGAGAAACCCAAAAAGTTCGGATACCCGTTCGTGTCAATGCAATCAAAGCCGCAAAACCAGAGAGAGTGACAAAAACTACAAAAAGCCAATCTTGGTAAACCGGAAGAGAAGCAGAAAAATCCTCTCTACTGTGGTTTAAAATTGCCATGAACATCATAAATTTAGCAACAAAACCAGAAAAAGGCGGCAATCCAATAATCAAAATGGCACAGATACCAAAACAAGCTCCAAGAATTGCCAAGGTTACTGGAAAATAGATGCCAACTTCATCTTCTTCCTCCTCTTCATCGTCACCATACACCTCCATTGTGACAGCAAGAACATTAGCAGCCACATCTTGACAGCGTTCTACCAACTCTACCAAAAGAAAAAAAGCTCCCAGTGCTAAAGTTGAAGAAACAATATAAAAAAGTGCGCCTGCTGTCAGTGCTGCATTGCCTATCCCGATCGCAGCCAACAATGTGCCAGAAGAGACAAGAACGCTATAAGCTGCCAAACGCACCAAAACTTGGCTCGCCAATACTCCAATAAAACCAATAATCATAGTGGCAAGCCCACCATAAAACAAAACTGTATGACTAAAATGGTTAAAATATTCACTTTCAGGACCAAACCATAGCAACGTTAAACGTAAAATAATATAAATACCAACCTTGCTCAAAAGTGCAAAAGAAGCTCCAACAGGCGCTGCTGCTGCACTGTAAGTTGGCACCAACCAAAAATTAAGCGGCCACATACCCGCTTTAAGCAAAAAAGCAATACCTAAAAGTGCAACACCTATTTCGAACAAAACAATATCTGTAGAAGATATATATTTTATTTTAACAGCCAAATCGGCCATATTAAGAGTACCAACGACTCCATAAATGAGCGCTATACCAACTAAAAAAAATAATGAAGCAACAAGATTAACCACAACATAATGCAACCCTGCACGCACGCGTGTCTGACCAGAACCATGCAAAGCAAGCCCATAGGAAGCCGTTAACATAACTTCAAAAAACACAAATAAATTAAATAAATCGCCAGTCAAAAAAGCACCATTTATCCCCACCATAAAAAATTGCATTAGTGACTGAAAATGAGAACCAGCTTTGTACCAATGAGCCCGCGCAAAAACCAACACGCTAGTCACCAACAAGCTGGAAAGTAAAAGCATCATAGCGCTTAAGCGATCAAGGACTAAAACAATTCCAAAAGAAGACGGCCAATTACCAAGTCGATAAACATCGCAAGCCGGTGCTATTTCAAGAGTACGTATAATCAATAAAATGGCAGTAACGACCAACAGTCCCGCAGAAGAAAGACTGATGAATGATTTAAGTCTTGCACGACGTTCATCATAAAAAAGAAGAAGTGCTCCAGTGATTAACGGCAAAAGAATAGGCAAAATAAGGAGATGATGCACTCCTATTTCCATTATTACACCTCACGTCCATCAACGTGATCAGAACCCGTTAAACCACGTGAAACCAACAAGATAACTAAAAATAAAGCTGTTGTTGCAAAACCAATCACAATCGCAGTTAAAACCAAGGCTTGTGGAAGAGGATCGACATAATTAGCTGGATTAATAACAGTGGTAGGATCAACAATTGGAGCAGCATTACTACGCGGTCTACTCATTGAAAATATAAAAAGATTAACACCATAGGAGATCAAGGACAAACCAAGAATGACTTGAAAAGTACGTGGACGCAAAACAAGCCAAATACCTGATCCGACAAAAACACCGATACCCAAAGAAAGAACAATTTCCATTAATTTTCCTTCTCTTTTAAAATAGGTTTCTTACCGATTCGGTAACTCCGAATTGACTGGTGTGCAAGTGCAATTAAAATGAGAACAGTTGCTCCTAACACAAGAGAAAGCACACCAAAATCAAACAAAAAAGCAGATGCCATGGGAACTTTCCCAATTAACGGAAGATGAATATATCGAAAAAAGGATGTTAAAAAAGGATATCCAAAAAACCAAGAGCCCATCCCCGTTACGACTGACAATAATAAACCAAAGCCTATCCAACGCAAAGGTAAAACTCTCAAATGCGTTTCCACCCACCGAATATCGCGTGCAAGATATTGTAAAATAAATCCTATAGCCAAAGTAATACCACCGACAAATCCACCTCCTGGCAGATCATGCCCTCGCATGAATAAATAAATAGCAAAAGCGATAATAATTGGAAAGAGCCAACCCATAATAACAGCAGGAACAGCTAAATAATTCAATACTGTATCTCCCACATTTCGATTAGGCTGTGCTATATCAAAGGCTTTCTGGATACGTTGTTGAAAAGGCGCATCAATACTCTCAGGCGCAGGACGAAAACGTCGTAAGAGTGCAAAAACAGTAAGGGAAACAACACCCAAAACCACAATTTCTCCCATAGTATCAAAACCACGGAAATCAACCAATAACACATTCACAACATTGCGACCACCAGCATCTGAGTAAGCATGCGTTAGAAAAAAATCAGAAATCGTTGTACCTTGGGGACGTGTCATCACTGCAAAAGAAAGCCATGCTACACCAGCACCTCCTACAAGGGATATGATGAAATCACGGAAACGACGCAAGCGAACCCAAAAATGAACAGCAGCTGGCCCAGGGTCATGCAAACGTTTAGGCAACCACCGTAAACCAAGCAATAATAAAACGACTGTAACAACCTCAACAACCAATTGTGTTATTGCTAAATCAGGAGCAGAAAGCCATAAAAAGGTTGCACAAGTCATCAAACCAGCTCCCCCTAAAAGCATAAGTGAAGCAAGACGATGAAACTTTGCTCGCCAAGCAACTAAAAGCGCACATAATCCGCCAACCAGCCAAAGAGCGAGAAAAGGAATATCAAGTGGAAAAAGCGGTAATGTCCCCACTGGAATGAAACCATCGCACCAAAGTAAAAGACCAACAAAGGCAAAACAGACCCAAAAAATCCAATGCAATTGGATCTGCAAACGGCGTGTTGACAAAGCAGACTCCACCGCACGGGCCCATTTCCAAGAAATAATTACGAGAATGCGTTCAAAAATACGCGGTCCTTTTAAGTGACGGAAAAAAGGAGCCCCATCATCACAGGATAAAAAATAACGATGCCCAACAGCATAGAGCAATCCGCCCCCTAATAATGCAACAAAGCTCATCACTAATGGAGTGTTAAACCCATGCCAAACAGCCAAACTATAAGGAATTGTCATTGGTCCTAAAACAGACACGACCGCATTATCTAAAATAGGTCCTATTGTTAAATTAGGAAAAATACCAACCGCTAAACAAATAAACACCAAAAGCTCCATTGGTAAACGCATGAAATGCGGTGGTTCATGGGGAGTCTTGGGTAAATTGTCAGGCTTTGGTCCTAAAAAAACGCCATGAATAAAGCGTATAGAATAGGTCACACTAAACAGACTAGCTAGCGTTGCCACATAAGGCGCAATCCAATCGAGCCATGATTCCATATGCGTTTCAACAGCTTCAGCAAAAAACATCTCTTTCGATAAAAAACCATTCAACAAAGGAACCCCAGCCATCGCTGCACTCGCAACTAAAGCAAGAGTTGCTGTGATAGGCATAGAACGATAAAGCCCTGACAGTTTACGCATATCACGTGTTCCCGTCTCGTGATCAATAATGCCAGCAGCCATAAATAAAGAAGCTTTAAAAGTAGCATGATTGGCCATATGAAAGATCGCCGCAACACATGCAAGTGGACTACCAAGACTTAAAAGTGTTGTAATTAATCCAAGATGACTAATAGTCGAGTAAGCAAGCAGTCCTTTCAAGTCTTGCTGAAACATGGAAAAATAGGCACCTAGAAGAAGAGTTGAGAGTCCTGAAAAGCCAACCAGCCAAAACCAAGATTCTGTTCCAGAGAGCACAGGCCATAAACGAACAAGCAAAAACAATCCCGCTTTTACCATTGTTGCCGAATGCAAATAAGCCGATACGGGAGTTGGAGCAGCCATCGCGTTAGGTAGCCAAAAATGAAAGGGAAATTGCGCGCTTTTTGTTAACCCTCCCAATAAAATACAAATAAGGATAGGACTATAAAGAGAACTTGACCGGATCATATCTCCAGACTGTAGCACCTTATCCAAATCAAAACTGCCAACAGTATACCCAATCAATAAAACTCCAATAAAAAGAGCAAAGCCGCCAAAACCTGTGATCGTTAGAGCCATACGCGCACCCTCACGCGCACTTGCATTATGGTACCAATAGCCGATCAGCAAAAAAGAAAAAATACTGGTAAGTTCCCAGAAAACAACCAAAAAGACGAGATTACCTGATAAAACTATTCCTATCATTGATCCCATAAAGGCCAAAAAAAAGGAAAAAAAACGCGGTACAGAATCCGCTGGATCTATGTAATAACGTGAATAAATGACAACAAGCAGCCCAATCCCTGTAATAAGCAAGCAAAAAAGCCACGACAAACCATCTATGCGGAGAATCAAATCGCTTCCCCATTCTGGAAGCCAAGAAATATCTAAACGCACTATGTGGTTTCCGCGAACTTCCGGATAAAGCATTATTGCAAAAATAAGACAGAAAAGTGCGACAACCCCAGCAAACCACGCTTCATTATTTTTTGCTGTCGAACGAAAAAAGCCAATGACAGCACTTCCACCAAAGGGAAGCAAAACGAGCAATACCAACATTGCTTCCCGTGTTGTCATTCTTTAAACTCCATTTTACCTTAATATTTTGTCATCGACAAAACAAAAACTTATATTCTCACCCCCATTCCACACTTAATGATAATAAGATTTAATAAAACTTAAAAGCATTTAAAATTTTTAAAAAAACAATGCTTGCATGAAAATACTGCGCACCACACAAGTCTTCTCTTTATTGTAAGAACAATAACGCTCACGACAAGAAGCAATTAAAATTTTATTTAATTTCTATCCTTTAAAAAAGCGTGATAAACACTGCCTACGCCCCCCATGAAAAGGCTGAAAACTATTATCATTTTTATTATAAGAGCGATAACGCGCAAGGCAAGATTCAATATGTTGTTTAAGCATCCATGGCTCTTTTTTTTCTAATTTTTCCGAAGAAGACGTTAAAAACACTTTTTTAGCATCTGGTACAACTTTTAATGATGCGCCTTTTGTGCTTAAGTGCGGTGATGTAATAAATGCCACTTCAGGATACCACCAATTATCACTGTATTTACGATAACCACGCCGATAATGACGATAACCTTTAAAACCATTAAGTTCTCTACGCCCCGTAAAAATCAAAGGCACCGAAATATCTTGGAGAGAGGTCTGAGTAACCAGTTTGGCTTTAGCATCACTCCTATTTTGCCCCCAATTAACAAGAGTGGTTGTTATAATGAAAAAACTGCTAACAAATACAAAAGCTAAAGCATAATATAATTTTTTTTTCATACTCATAACAAAAAACTCAACATAATAAACAACAGTAATTACAGAAAGCCTTTCTCTTGCTGGACAGAAACAGATTCTTTTCTTAAGATTCTTTTTTCTTGAGACATTCTGTTACTCTTTGTACTAAACGTTGATCTTGGTAATAAGATCCTACAAAAAAGAATGAATAAATGATGATAAAAACCCCCTACTATCTTATAGACAAATCGAAACTCATCAAAAACATGCAAACAATTTCTCGTTTACGGGAAATGTCCGGAGCTAAAATTTTACTTGCTTTGAAATGTTTTGCCACATGGAGTGTTTTTGATTTAATGTCTGAGTTCATGGATGGAACCACATCATCATCCCTTTATGAACTGCGTTTAGGAAGAGAAAAATTTGGCAAAGAAACCCATGCTTATTCAGTGGCTTGGGCAGATGATGAAATTGATGAGGCCTGTGGTTATGCAGATAAAATCATCTTTAATTCCATCCAACAGCTTCAACGCTTTTCTGATGCAACAAAAACCATTCAAAGAGGTTTAAGGTTAAACCCAGGAATGAGCGCATCAAATTTTGATCTTGCCAACCCCTCTCGCCCTTTTAGCCGCTTAGGAGAAACAAACCAAAGCGCTATCAAAGAAGTTCTGCCTCTTATCAACGGATTGATGATCCATAACAATTGTGAAAATGCTGATTTTAATCTTTTTAACCAAATGCTTGGGTATATGGAAGAAAAATTTGCAGAACTTTTTTCTGCTGTTGACTGGATAAGCCTTGGCGGTGGAATCCATTTTACGGCTGAAAATTATCCTCTAGAAGCTTTCGCAAAACGCTTAAAACAATTTTCTAAAACTCATGGTGTCACTCTTTTTCTAGAACCAGGAGAAGCTGCTATTACCAAAAGCACCACTTTAGAAGTCAGTGTTCTTGACACATTGTATAATGAAAAGAATCTAGCCATCGTTGATAGCTCAATTGAAGCACATATGCTTGATCTTCTCATTTATCGTGAGAATGCCAAATTAGAACCCAATCAAGGTCCACACGAAATTATGATTTGTGGAAAGTCTTGTCTTGCCGGCGATATTTTTGGAACATTTCAATTTCAAAAACCTCTTAAAATAGGCGATAGACTGTCTTTTCAGGATGCAGCAGGTTATACAATGGTCAAGAAAAACTGGTTTAATGGCGTTACAATGCCTGCTATTGTTCTCAAAGAGTGCGATGGTACATTAACACTTCAACGCCAATTCAGCTATAACGACTATCAGGAAAGCCTTTCATAAAGATAAACCATAAAAAACGTCATACAACAGTATTAAAAAGGAGATGGACCTACAATGAAAAAAAATGTTCTCATTATTGGTGCCGGAGGTGTTGCACAAGTTGTTGCGCATAAATGCGCTCAAAACAACGATATTCTTGGTGAAATTCATATTGCTTCACGAACACTCAAAAAATGTGAGGCCATCATTGCTTCTATTAAAGAAAAAAACACAATGAAAGAACAGGGTGTTTTCAAAAGCCATTCGCTCAATGCCATGAATGTAGAAGAAACTATAAAGCTCATCCAAAAGACCAAATGCGAAATTGTCATTAATGTTGGTTCTGCCTTTCTTAATATGTCTGTTCTTTCAGCTTGTATTGAAACCAAATGCGCTTATATCGATACCGCAATTCATGAAGACCCATTGAAAATTTGTGAAACACCTCCTTGGTATGGCAATTATGAATGGCCTCGACGTCAAGAATGTGAAAAAGCTGGTATAACCGCTATTTTAGGAGCAGGTTTTGACCCAGGTGTAGTGAATTCTTATGCTGCATTAGCGCGCGATGATTATTTTGATAAAATCACAGATATTGATATTATTGATATTAATGCCGGAAATCATGGGCGTTGGTTTGCTACAAATTTTGATCCAGAAATTAACTTCCGTGAATTTACAGGACAAGTATGGTCATGGCAAAATAAAAAATGGACTTCCAATAAAATGTTTGAAATCAGCCATGAATGGGATCTTCCCGTTGTGGGAAAACAAAAAGCCTATATGACAGGACATGATGAAATTCATTCACTTTCCAAAAATCTTGATGTAGAGAATGTCCGTTTCTGGATGGGATTTAGTGATCGTTATATCACTGTTTTTACGGTTCTAAAAAACCTCGGACTCTTATCCGAACAACCAATTAAAACGGCAGAAGGTCAAGAAGTTGTGCCCTTGAAAGTCGTGAAGGCCGTCTTACCCGACCCTTCCTCTCTCGCCCCAGACTACACAGGAAAAACCTGTATCGGAGATCTTATTAAAGGCGAAAAAGATGGAAACTCGAGAGAAATTTTTATCTATAATATAGCCGATCACAAACAAGCTTTTCATGAAACTGGGGCACAAGGCATTTCCTATACAGCTGGCGTACCAGCAGCCGCAACAGCTCTTCTTATTGCCACAGGCGAATGGGATGTTAAAACTATGGTCAATGTAGAAGAATTACCACCCCACCCTTTCCTTAAATATCTTGATCATATGGGGCTTCCCACTTTTATAAGAGAACAACAAGAGGATAAAAAATTACAATTTTAATACCTATAGAAAGCATATAGTTGATTTTTTAAGTTATCACAAAACTGCCCAATGAAAACAAACTTAATATTCTCGTGTAATTATGGTTTTCAAAAAAATTTTAGCTATTCGTTATATTTTGGCAACATTGCGATTTCTTAACAACCCTAAAGAAGAGACATAGCATCTTTTTAAGACATAGCGAGCAATGATCAAGAAAAACAGAGAAGAAAAAACTAATTTAATCACACTGTATAACTTGTCATTATCATCAAAAAGATAGTGTCATAAACAAAAGATATAAAAATACCGCTCTTTTAAAGAAGAGCGGTATTTTGTAGAATATTCAATTCCTCCCCTCTTCATCTTAAATGACAAAGATCCTTAACCTACACCAATCATTAAACAATTCAATTTCTTCGGGTGAATGAATTCCTCTTGGCTTCCCTTTTCATATGATTCATCATCATATATAACATGTTGATTCATAACGCTGAATACTGTAAAATTCTCTTAATCACAAACTCTCTCACATTGAAGCAATTAAAATCTTTTGTCTGCGCATCACAAACAAAGCGAGCGTGTGAGGTAAAATGATAAAAGAACAGAATAAAAATTCTCTTATGAAAACTCTCAAATAATTAAAAGCTTTAGCAATATTGAGAACTGAAAAAGTGTATTATCAATGTCAGCGTGTACTTCTACTAAACATAAAGATGATGGTGCACAATAGGTCTTATAACAGTTTGAATGAATTTCATATATTTCAAGAGAAACTTTACAGCTATACCATTCACGAGCACCATTGCGAAGTAGATTTGGGCATTTTGAGAGATGTCTTCTTAACACAAAGCACGCAGATAGGCTCAGAATCCTATCTTAAATATTTTATAACAGTATAAAAACTACCCCATATATAAAACTTTACATAGACTAAACACCACCGCTCTAAACGATAGTGCACAACAGAATAATCAATCAAAACTGCACAACAGATATCTAAAACAGTAATTATCGAAAAGCATACAACAAACGGAACACTTCAATACAATTGGTTATATTCTTTTTTAAAGTTTTAAAATGTTGTTGCATGCTTCACAAATATTTTCTGCCCCCCCCCGTACTTTTTAAAATTTACTTTTTAAAGCTTTTTAAATATGAAGTGGTTTAGCAAATGTTGCCAAAGCTGCCTCACGCACAGCTTCTGATAAGGTAGGATGTGCATGGCAACAACGTCCCAGATCTTCTGATGAACCACCAAATTCCATTAAAACTGCAATTTCATGGATCATTTCACCAGCACCAAATCCAAGAATATGCCCCCCTAATACCCGATCTGTTTTTTTATCAGAAAGGATTTTAACAAACCCATCACTCTTTTGCATTGCACGTGCACGACCATTGGCCATAAAAGGAAATTTGCCAACATTATATTCAATGCCAGCAGTTTTTAGATCTTCTTCTGTCCTTCCTACACTCGCAATTTCCGGCTGTGTATAAACAACACTAGGAATAACATCAAAATTAACATGCCCTTTTTGACCTGCCAAAATTTCTGCCACAGCAACGCCTTCTTCCTCTGCTTTATGTGCTAGCATTGGCCCTTTTACAACATCACCAATCGCATAAATTCCTGGAACATTCGTCTGCCAATGAGCATCAATTGCAATAAATCCGCGTTCATCTAACTGAATACCAACCTCTTGTAAGCCAAGCCCCTCTGTATAAGGAGAACGTCCAGTAGCAATAAGCACAACATCAGCCTCTAAAGTTTCAGATTCACCACCTTTGACAGATTCAAAGCTCACCTGAGCAGTTGAGCCAGATTGTGTAACAGCTGTCACCTTAGCACCCGTTTTATATTCAATCCCCTGTTTTTCCATTAATTTCTGAAATTGCCGTGAAACTTCACCATCCATTGAGCCCAAAACTTTATTAAGATACTCAATAATGGTCACCTTAGCACCTAAACGGCTCCAAACTGATCCAAGTTCTGAACCAATGACACCAGCACCTACTACAATCATATGCGTTGGTACTTTTTCAAGTGAGAGAGCTCCCGTAGAAGAAACAATAGTCTTTTCATCAATTTCAACATTCACCCCTGGAATGCCTGAACTCTCTGAACCGGTAGCAATAATAATATTTTTTGTTTCAATTGTTTGTTTATTACCATCTCTGGCAACAACTTCCACATGACCCGCACTCAAAATTTTGGCTGTCCCAAAAAAAGTATCAACTTTATTTTTTTTCATCAAAAAAGAAACACCACTCGTATTGGCTGTTACCACAGCTTTCTTATGAACCATCATTTGTTCAAGGTTAAGCTTAGATTTACCAATAGAAATACCAAGCGTTTCAAAACCATGCTGGGTTTCAGAAAACACTTCTGAAGCATGCAACAACGCTTTAGAAGGAATACAACCAACGTTGAGACATGTTCCTCCTAATGTTGTACGCTTTTCAATAATCGCTACTTTAAGTCCCAGTTGTGCCGCCTTTATTGCTGCTACATAACCACCTGGACCCGCTCCGATCACAGCCACATCATAAGACATCCGTTTCTCCTTTCATCCTGAAAACTGTATTTTACAAATCAAGAACAAGGCGTTCCGGATCTTCTAAGCTTTCCTTAACACGCACAAGGAAAGTCACAGCTTCTTGCCCATCCACAATACGGTGATCATAAGAAAGCGCTAAATACATCATGGGACGAATCACAACTTGTCCCTCAACAACCATTGCTCGCTCTTTAATCGCATGCATTCCCAAAATACCAGATTGTGGTGCATTCAAAATCGGTGTTGACATCAACGATCCATACACACCACCATTTGTAATGGTAAAAGTTCCGCCCTGCATATCAGAAACGGCTAATTTTCCATCACGCGCAAGACGTCCCAAACGACCAATCTCTTTTTCAATCTCTGCCAATGACATTTGATCTGCATCTCGCACTACTGGAACAACAAGCCCTTTATCCGTTCCAACAGCAATTCCAACATTGACATAGCTTTTATAAACAATATCTGTCCCATCAATCTCTGCATTAACAGCAGGAAGTTCTTTTAATGCATGACAAACAGCCTTGGTAAAAAAACCCATAAAACCAAGCTTAACGCCATGTTTCTTTTCAAAAAGATCCTTATAACGCTTGCGCAAATCCATCACCGCTGACATATCAACCTCATTAAATGTGGTTAACATTGCTGCTACATTTTGTGCATCTTTAAGACGGCGAGCAATTGTTTGACGCAATTTCGTCATACGAACCCGCTCTTCACGTGTTTCTTGGACAGGAGGTGCCGAAGAACTCGCCGCAGAAGAAGAGGGTGTAGGGGCATTTGTACTTTGTTTTAATCCACCAAGAACATCTTCTTTAAGAATTTGTCCACGTTTTCCAGAACCTGAAATATCGCTTTTTGCAACATTATTTTCAGCCATCAATTTTGCTGCTGAAGGAGAAGGAGGCATTGCACTGCTCAAAGCAGGCTTCTCCGATTCAGATGAAGCCGCTGGAACAAGTGTAGCAGAAGGTGAAAGTGATTGGGAGATACCAGCTTCTCCAGCTTTCACCACTCCTAAAAGAGCATTTACTTCAACCGTATCGCCTTCTTTTGCAATGATTTCAGATAATTTCCCAGCAACAGGAGAAGGAACTTCAACGGTTACCTTATCAGTTTCTAATTCAACCAAAGGCTCATCCATAGCGACAGCTTCGCCAAGTTTTTTAAACCATTTGCCAACCGTTGCTTCGGTAACCGATTCGCCCAAAGTAGGAACACGAATTTCAGTAGTCATAATATTTTTCCATACATCAGAGTAGTAATAAATTAAGAACCTAACGCGTCTTTAAGAAACGCAGCCAGTTGTTCAAGGTGTTTCACCATCAACCCAGAGGCCGGTGACGCACTCGCGGGACGTCCTGCATAACGAGCACGTGAATATTGCGCATTAATATGCGTCAAAACCCATTCCAAATAAGGCTCAATAAATGACCAAGCCCCCATGTTTTTTGGTTCCTCTTGGCACCAAAAAACTTCCGCCTGCAAAAAGCGCGATAACACATTCACCAAAACTTTTGCAGGGAAAGGATAAAGCTGTTCAACACGAAGGAGGTAAACATCATCAATACCCCTTTTTTCACGTTCTTCATAAAGATCGTAATAAACCTTACCAGTACAAAGAACGACACGGCGAATCTTATTATCTTTTTGCAACTTAATGACAGAATCTTTGAGACATTCTGCATCATCAAGCAACACACGACAGAAACTTGTTTCTGGCCCCATTTCATTGAGAAGAGAAACAGCTCGCTTATGACGTAAAAGTGATTTCGGTGTCATCAAAATCAATGGCTTCCGGAAATCACGCTTAATTTGTCGACGCAAAATATGAAAATAATTTGCAGGGGTTGTACAATTAGCAACCTGCATATTATCTTCCGCACAAAGTTGAAGAAACCGTTCTAAACGTGCAGAAGAATGCTCCGGCCCTTGCCCTTCAAAACCATGAGGCAATAAACACACAAGACCAGACATACGAAGCCACTTACGCTCTGCAGATGAAATAAATTGATCAAAAATGACCTGTGCACCATTAGAGAAATCACCAAATTGTGCTTCCCAAAGTGTTAATCCTCGTGGTTCAGCAAGAGAATATCCATATTCAAAACCAAGAACAGCTTCTTCAGAAAGCATAGAATTAACAACGTCATAAAGCGCTTGCCCCTTTTGTAAATGATTCAAAGGAATATAACGCGCCTCATTTTCTTGGTCATAAAGAACTGAATGACGTTGTGAAAAAGTTCCCCGTTCAACATCTTCACCGGAAAGACGAACCGGTGCTCCTTCCAAACAAAGTGAACCAAAAGCTAAAGCTTCAGCAGTTGCCCAGTCAACACCCTCACCGGTTTCAAAAATTTTAGCACGATTATTTAAAAAACGTTGAATGGTTTTGTGAACGTGAAAATCTGCCGGAATTTCAACAATTTTCTGACCAATTTCCTTTAAAGTTTTTAATTCAACACCAGTTGTTCTAGAATGCTGCTCATCAGAACTACTAAAAGCTTTGAGTCCCGTCCAGCTTCCATCAAGCCAATCAGCCTTATTAGGTTTATAAGAAGCACTTGCTTCAAGTTCACCTTCAAGCTTATCGCGCCATAATTTTTTTTGTTGCTCAATTTCTTCTGAAGTAACCATTCCTTCTGCTACTAATTGGTCACTATAAAGTTGAAGTGTTGTTTTATGATTACGTATTGCTTTATACATAAGCGGCTGCGTAAAGGAAGGTTCATCACCTTCATTATGCCCATAACGGCGATAACAAAACATATCAATAACCACTGGTTTATGGAAAATTTGGCGAAACTCTGTTGCTATTTTGGCAACAAAAACAACTGCCTCAGGATCATCACCATTCACATGGAAAATTGGTGCGTCAATCATTTTTGCGACATCTGATGGATAAGGCGAAGAACGTGAAAAACGTGGAGATGTTGTAAAACCAATCTGGTTATTGATAATAACATGAAGTGAGCCTGCAACACGATAACCTTTAAGACCTGAAAGACCAAAAGTTTCTTGGATAACGCCTTGTCCTGCAAAAGCGGCATCACCATGAATAAGCAATGGCATCACTTTTGAACGCTCACTTAATGGGAGTAAATCAGTATGCGCAGGTCCCATAAGTTGATCTTGTTTAGCACGTGCTTTTCCCATAACAACCGGATCAACAATCTCAAGATGAGATGGATTGGCCAACAGCGATAAATGAACTTTTTTACCATCAAAGTCCAGATCAGCGGTAGTTCCCAAATGATATTTAACATCACCGGATCCCTCCACATCATCAGGCTTGTAAGATCCCCCTTTGAATTCATGAAAAATAGCCCTATGCGGTTTGGCAAGAACTTGTGAAAGAACATTTAAACGACCACGATGTGCCATTCCTAAAATAACTTCCCTAACCCCCAAAGCACTACCACATTTGATAATCTGTTCAAGAGCGGGAATCAGCGCCTCACCACCATCGAGTCCAAAACGCTTTGTACCTTTATATTTAGTGTCTAAAAACTGTTCGAATCCCTCTGCCTGAATAAGCTTATTCAGAATAGCTTTCTTGTCTTGTTGTGTGAAAGAATTTTTTTTATCTCGCCCTTCAATGCGTTCTTGAAGCCATACTTTCTGAACCGGATCAGAAACATGCATATATTCCACACCGATTGTTGAACAATAGGTACGATTGAGAATCTCAAGCATTTGCGGAATAGTTGCATATTCCAACCCTAAAACATTATCAATAAAAATGGGACGCTCGTAATCAGCTGGAGTAAAACCATAAGCTTCTGGAGAAAGTTCCTTATAATCTTCTTGTTTTTCGGCCAATTGAAGAGGGTCAAGCTGCGCATGAAGATGTCCCCGTTCTCGAAACGCACGAATCATCATAATTGCATGAACGGAATCACGTGTTGCACGAATAATATCTTGTTTACTGGAAGTTTTTCCCTTTTGTGCAGCACCTGTTATTGCTTTTTCCTTTAATTTATCGCCAAGATATTTTTCAAGAGAAGACCAATCACCATCAAGAGCAGAAACCAATTCACCCTCTGCTTTTAATGGCCAATGATCACGCTGCCATGTTGCTCCTTCAGCATTTTTAAGAACATCTTCTTTATTATCATGAAGTCCTTCAAAAAAAGCACGCCACTGTGAATCAACACTGGTAGGATCTTTTTCATATTGAGCATAAAGTTGATCTATATAATCCGCATTCCCACCATAAAGAAATGATGTCTGTGCAAAAAGGCTATTTATTTCGTCCTGCCTTGCCATATACTTCTCCGGAACATTTATTCCGTCTCCTTATATCTCTTTTTGACCTTTAAATGCTTACAAACAAGCAGTGATTCGAACATTCAAAAAAGTTTTACCTTTTTATACTCAAGCTTTTTCACCTGAATCTAAGAACCTTTTCTTATTCAGGTGAAACTTTCTTTTAGCCTTTCAAAACTGACATCAAAGTCTTACCTATCTGTGATGGCGAAGAAGACACACGAATCCCTGCTGATTCCATTGCCTCAATTTTATCTTCTGCTCCACCTTTACCACCAGAAATAACAGCACCAGCATGTCCCATTGTACGTCCTGGAGGAGCCGTACGGCCAGCAATAAAGCCAACAACTGGCTTTTTACGACCTTTTCTTGCTTCATCTTGCAAAAACTGTGCTGCTTCTTCTTCAGCAGAACCACCAATCTCACCAATCATAACAATAGACTCGGTTTCATCATCCGCTAAAAACATTTCCAACACATCAATAAATTCAGTGCCCTTAACAGGATCGCCACCAATCCCTATAGCAGTCGTTTGTCCGAGACCTTCCTGACTCGTTTGAAAAACGGCTTCATAAGTTAAAGTTCCCGACCTCGAGACAACCCCAACAGAACCTTTTCTAAAAATAGAACCAGGCATAATACCAATTTTACATTCATTTGGTGTAAGAATACCGGGACAATTAGGACCAATAAGACGAGACTTTGAGTTTTCTAATCGCGCCTTCACTTTAACCATATCCATAACGGGAATACCTTCCGTAATACAGATAATTAAACGAATTTCAGCTTCAATAGCCTCTATAATAGCTGCCGCAGCCCCTACAGGAGGAACATAAATAACGGAAGCATCCGCGCCTGTTTTTTCTTTTGCTTCTGCAACATTAGCAAAGATAGGAAGAGTTTCACCTTTTGAACCTTCCCATGTTTCTCCACCCTTTTTAGGATTAACGCCACCAACCATTTGCGTACCATGATAAGCAAGCGCCTGTTCTGTATGAAATGTTCCTGTTTTTCCTGTAAGCCCTTGAACTAGAACTTTTGTCTCTTTATTCACAAGAATCGACATAGCTTAAGCTCCCTTCACGGCTGCAACAATTTTTTGGGCAGCATCATCTAAATCATCAGCAGGAATAACATTCAAACCACTCTCATTAATAATTGCTTTACCCTGCTCAACATTAGTGCCTTCAAGACGAACAACCAAGGGAACTTTTAAACCAACCTCACGAACAGCAGCAACCACACCTTCAGCAATGACATCACAACGCATAATACCACCAAAAATGTTAACCAAAATGCCCTTAACATTTGGATCGGCCGTAATAATCTTAAAAGCAGCTGTCACCTTTTCTTTTGATGCTCCACCACCAACATCCAAAAAATTCGCTGGCTCTGCTCCATAAAGCTTAATGATATCCATTGTTGCCATAGCAAGCCCAGCACCATTAACCATGCAACCAATCGTACCCTCAAGAGCAACATAAGCAAGATCATGCTTTGATGCTTCTATTTCCTTTGGATCTTCCTCTGAAAGATCGCGCAATTCTAAAATATCTGGATGACGAAACAGAGCATTATTATCAAAAGAAACTTTCGCATCAAGAACACGCAAATGACCATCTTTCATCACAATAAGCGGATTGATTTCTAAAAGGCTCATATCTTTTTCACAAAATGCCTTATAGAGAATCGGAAAAAGTTTTTCACCATCTTCTCGCGCACTACTTTGTAGTTTCAACGCATCACAAAGTCTTGCACAATCAGCAGAAGTAACACCCTCTCCAGCATCAATGGGAAGCGTGAATATTTTTTCTGGTGTCTCTTCAGCAACCGTTTCAATATCCATTCCCCCTTCTGTTGAAACAACAAAAGCAATTCGACCAACGCTACGATCAACCAAAAGTGAAAGATAAAGCTCTCGTTCAATATCGGCACCATCCTCAATGTAAAGGCGGTTGACCTGCTTACCTTCTGGACCAGTTTGTTTAGTTACCAAAGTTTTTCCAAGCATTTCTTGAACATTTGCGACAACTTCTTCAACAGATTGTGCAAGCCGAACACCACCCTTTGCATCAGGACCAAGTTCTTTAAACTTACCCTTACCACGACCACCAGCGTGTATCTGACTTTTAACCACATAGAGAGGTCCGGGCAATTTTTCCGCCCATTTTTCAGCTTGCTCTACAGAATAAACAGCGACACCATTTGCAATTGGTGCTCCATATTCATGAAGCAGACGTTTGGCCTGATACTCATGGATATTCATGCATTTGTCCTTTTCTTTTATGGATCTTATTAATCCTAAAGTTTTAATATTCTATACTTATTTTAATGAATTAAACCTTGTTCAATTTACTTGAGACTAGGTACAAGAGCAATACAAGCTTCACAAAGCTTTTTAACCGCATTTACTGAATGATCAAAAGCACCTCTTTCTTCCTTATCAAGATCAATTTCAATGACTCGTTCAACACCACCTGCACCAAGTACAACAGGAACACCAACGTAGGTATCATTAACCCCATATTCTCCTGAAAGATAAGCTGCAACAGGCACAACACGCTTAGTGTCCTTTAGATAAGCCTCAGCCATAGAAACAGCAGAAGCTGCTGGTGCATAATAAGCAGAACCTGTTTTTAACAAACCAACAATTTCTGCACCGCCATCACGGGTACGCTGGATAATTTGATCAATTCTTTCCTGTGTTGTCCAGCCCATCTTTACAAGATCAGGCAAAGAAATACCACCAACCGTTGAATAACGCACGAGAGGAACCATTGTATCACCGTGGCCCCCTAAAACAAACGCTGTCACATCTTTAATAGAGACCTTAAATTCTTCAGATAAGAAATGACGAAAACGCGCTGAATCAAGAACACCAGCCATCCCAACCACTTTATGTGTAGGGAGACCTGAAAATTTCTGCAATGCCCACACCATCGCATCAAGGGGATTGGTAATACAAATAACAAACGCTGAAGAAGCGTATTTTTTAATTCCAGCTCCAACTTGTTCCATAACCTTTAAATTAATGCCCAAAAGTTCATCACGGCTCATACCAGGTTTTCGCGCAACGCCTGCTGTTACAATAACAACATCAGCACCTTCAATTGCTTCATAAGCATTAGCACCTTTTAGACTGATATCAAAACCATCAACGGGAGAAGATTCGGCTATATCTAGAGCCTTACCTTGTGGCACACCTTCTGTAATATCAAATAAGACCACATCAGCAAGCTCTTTAAGCCCAATAATATGTGCTAAAGTACCACCAATCATACCTGAACCAATGAGAGCTATTTTTTTCCGTGCCATTTTATTTTTTCCTAACTTTTAGATAATTCAGCGCACACCCATCAGCGTCCGTATACTGAATATTTTTGACTTCAACCATATTCAAACAATATCATAAAAAGGAGTAAAGAAATGAAATTTACAAATTTATCTCCTTACAGAAACAACAACCCTCCGCTGAAACAACTATTAGAAAATTATCACGATGTATCGATAAAGTGAATTTAAAAAAAATACAACAGAATTATTATATTTCTTTAATTTCAAAAAGTTATTGTTTTGACAGTTTACGTAAAGGTAAAAGTATAATCAATGCTTCTTCTTCAAAAGAAAATGTTCTTCCCAAAGTTTTAAATAATCGTAGCTTTGCATTTCGAAAAGACGTGATTGTGTTCTTTGAAATTCAAATGTTTCCGTAATCTGCGCATGCCCTTTATACAAATCCCCTACCCCTGCGGCTGCCGACATAAACAACCGTATATGCCGCTCATAAAGAATATCAATAAGCAAAATAAACCGTTTTGTTTCATTGCGACATGTATCATCCATGACCGGTACATTATCAATAAAAATCGTATGATAATGCTCTCCTAATAACAAATATTCAGCCGCGGCCAAAGGCTTTGCACATAAATCCCCATAATCAAAACGAGCACATCCTGCACCAAAGCGCGGAATAGGAATAAAGCGCCCTTTTATAGAAAGCTCATCAGACATCTCCTTATGTCCTTGCAATACAAGTGCCCATGCTTGATCCATATATTCATTTGCTTGGACCCCCAACGGCGATACATACATCTGTTGTAGATTTGATTTTTCAAGGCGATAATCTGTTTTTGCATCAAGATTAACAACACGAACATATGCTTTCAAAACTTGAATAAAAGGCAAAAAGAGCTCACGATTCAAACCGTTACAATAAAGGTTATCCGGCGCCACATTTGAAGTCGCAATAAAGAAAATTCCTTTATCAAACAGAGCAGAAATAAGCCGCCCCAATACCATAGCATCAGCAATATCCGTTACACTAAACTCATCAAAACAAAGTACTTTTGCTTCTCGTACAAGATCTTCAGCAACAGCTAAAATAGGATTATCTTGTTTAAATTTTGTACACCCAGATGCTTGACGATAAGAATTAATACGCTCATGCACATCAGCCATAAAATCATTAAAATGGGCACGCTTTTTATGACCTTTAGGCAAACAAGAAAAGAACAAATCCATCAGCATGGTTTTGCCCCGTCCTACTTCACCATAAATATACAGTCCCTGAAAAAAACCTGTTTCATCTCCTTGTTTTACAACGCAAGAAATATTTTGTTTTTTCCTTTTAAATATTCTGTTAAAGAAAGAGCAAAATATCCAAGGCAAAGAATGAGAGATATTTTGTTCCGCAATTTTTTTTAATAAATGATCAAAATATTCTGTTATAGCTAATTGAGCGGGATCAAAACAAACCTCTCCTTTAGCGACAAGCTCCTTATAACGTGTTGAAACGAGAATCATCCAAAAAGCCTTTTTCAAACTGATCTCAATGAAAAATACAAATACTTTTCAAGAATCTGTCCGTCTAGTTTAGTTTATCATAAACGATCAAAAATGATTTAACGACTTAAAATAACGGGATGATCATCAAGTGTACGTCCCTCAAAACGATCAACATTTGAAGAATAAAGAACGAGGATAACACGTCCAGAGTTATTATAAAAATATAATCTTTTTCCTTTAACAGCCCACGATCTCACTTGGGAAGCAATTCCTGGACAGTGTAAAGGACCAGCACGGTACCCTTGTCCAAACTTTGTTTGTGGAGTTGCAATCCGGCAAACTTTTCCTCCCATAGAAAGATTCCATACCCCAGCAACACTTGCAGGAAATAAATCAGTGGCATTACTTGGCAATTCGAGACTAGCCATTCGTCCATCGCTCTGAGAATCTCCTTTTTCATACATCGGAGCATTTGCATCTTCAGATATCGACGAAGAAGTAGACGACAGATCAGACGCTTCTAATATTGTCATTTGTTGAGATGGATAAAAAACTTCTAATGCGTTACCATCGTCATTACCATCAAACCGTGTTGTTGAACATCCCCCTAAAAACATTACAGTTGATAGTGCAACGAAAAACGAAACTTTTGAAAACGCCATGTCTGTACTCTCTCCCACGACAATAAATAAGTTCACAAAAAAATTAAGCGAATATTTGTTATAGTTACAAAGATAAATTAACAAATTAAAAAAAACAGGTTAAAATCACTTATTTTAAAAGAAATAATTTATGTACCCAATTTTATATTTATTAAACACTAGAAATTTATAATATTTTCAGTCATATATCTTTTTATAAGTAATCATTAGAAATAGAGAAGTTTCATGAAAACGCCATTTAGCAAAATGGACGGTCTTGGAAATCAAATTATTGTTGTTGATATGCGTGAAAGCACATACGCTCTTACACCACAAGCAATCCTTGCTTTGTCGGCAGATCCTGAAATGCATTTTGATCAAATCATGGCTATCCACACACCAACCCAGAAAAAAACCGACTTCCGCATAGAAATATGGAATGCCGACGGATCAATGGCTAAAGCTTGTGGCAATGGTACCCGCTGTGTCATCGCATGGCTTAAAGATCACAATTTTGGTGAAAAATTTCATTTAGAAACTCCCGCTGGAATTATTGAAGGAAAATACCAAACCGATAATCTCATTTCTGTTGATATGGGATGCCCAAATTTCAGTGCAAAAGAGATGCCTGTTTCACGTGAAATAGTTGATACCAATCACGTAGAAATTATGGCTGGTCCCCTAAAAGACGCTTGTCTCATATCCATTGGCAATCTCCATGCTATCTTTTTTGTTGAAAATGATATTCAACATATTCCATTAGAAAAATATGGGCCAAAACTTGAACATGATCCCCTGTTTCCCGAACGGTGCAATATTTCCATTGCTTGCATAACGTCAAAGAAAAGTCTAAATTTACGTACATGGGAGCGAGGGGCAGGATTAACACAAGCATGTGGGAGTGCTGCTTGTGCAAGTGCAGTGGCCGCTTATCGTCGTGGACTTACAGAGCGCCATGTTGATGTAAATTTACCAAAGGGAACACTTAATATTTTTTACCGAGAAGACGATCATATTATCATGACAGGACCAATTAAATATCACTTTAGTGGTTTTTTAAGCCCTTTAACAGGGTGCTACAAAAAGGATCACTCCTGATGGCAATAGAAATTGTAACTTTTGGTTGTCGACTTAATAGCTACGAATCGGAAATCATTCGCAAAGAAAGTACTTCTTCAGGGCTAGATCAACTTAAAGATGGTGCTATTATCTTTAATACCTGTGCTGTCACTGCCGAAGCCGTACGACAAGCAAAACAAGCTATCCGCAAAGCAAGACGTGAAAATCCTCATGCGCGTATCATTGTAACAGGGTGTGCAGCCCAAACAGAAGCACAAAATTTTGCCTCAATGACAGAAGTAGATCTTGTTTTAGGAAACGAAGATAAACTTCACGCTCATTCTTATCGTCAACTTCCTGATTTTGGTATTAATCATTCTGAAAAGATGCATATCAATGACATTATGGAAGTACAAAAAATTGCTCCACATATGGTCAGTGCAATGCAAGAGCGCACCCGCGCTTTTGTACAGGTACAAAACGGATGCGATCACCGCTGTACATTTTGCATTATTCCTTATGGACGAGGACCATCTCGTTCAGTTCCCATGGGTGCTGTCATAGAACAAATTAAAAAGCTGATAGGTGGGGGTATCCAAGAAGTGGTCCTTACAGGTGTTGACCTTACAAGTTATGGCCACGATCTTCCTGGAAAAGCTACTCTAGGAAAATTAACTTCAGCTATTTTGCATCATGTCCCTGACTTAGCCCGATTACGCCTCTCATCTATTGACTCTATTGAAGCAGACGAAGAACTCATAAATCTTTTAGCTTATGAAACAAGAATCATGCCCTATTTGCATTTATCTTTGCAAGCAGGTGATAATATGATTTTAAAACGGATGAAACGGCGTCATCTGCGCGAACATGCCATTCAATTTTGCCAAGAGTTGCGTGCCAAACGTTCTACAATGGTTTATGGTGCCGACTTAATTGCTGGTTTTCCTACAGAAACAGAAGAGATGTTTCAAAATAGTCTTTCCTTAATCAAAGATTGTAATTTAACCCATCTCCATGTCTTTCCCTTTAGTCCAAGAGAAGGAACACCTGCCGCACGTATGCCACAAATCAACCGTAAAATAATTAAGCTGCGTGCTGAAAAATTGCGTAAAGTAGGTGATATGGCTTACAAAAAGCATCTTGCTCATTTACAAAACAGTCTACAAACAATTCTCGTTGAAAAAGATGAAATCGGACGAACAGAAGATTATACTCTTGTACAAGTTAAAGGTGCAAAAGCAGGAACAATTGTTCAAGCCCTTATCGTTGATCATGATGGCGATAAATTGATTGCTGTCCCTCCAAAATTAAACGCTGCTTGAGCAGGAGAATTCTTATGACTAAATCTTTTATAAAAAAAATATTCTCTTTTAACAAATCTCAAGAGCAAGAAATTGAACAACAGATTTCTATTCCTGATAAAAGCGATATAATAGAAGAAAATAAAGACAAAAATGAAAAGACAAAAAATAATCAAATCTCTATAAACACAGAAAAAGAAGAACAAACAAAAAATCCAGAGTCAATACTTACAAAATATGATGAAAAATCTCCATTTCTAGAATCCCATTCTGATAAAATTCCCTTTTCTGGTAAAATTATTGTCACAGACAACATCCGTGAAAAAAAGAATGAAGAAATTTTATCTGAACCTTCTGTTGAACAAAAAAAAACAGCGTGGTTTGGGCGCCTTAAAAAAGGCCTATCCCTTTCTTCACAACGCCTAAGCGGATCAATTGGCGATCTCTTTGTTAAAAGAAAACTTGATGAAGATACATTGCAAGAGCTCGAAGATATTCTTATCCAAGCTGACATAGGTGTAGAGACGGCAACACGCATCACAAATACTTTAGCTTCCAGTCGTTACGGAAAAAACCTCTCCCCAGATGATATTCATACTATTGTAGCTGATGAGGTCAAAAAAGTTCTGGAACCTGTTGCAATACCATTAGAACTTGATCTCAGCCATAAACCTCATGTTATTTTGCTGGTAGGTGTAAATGGCACTGGAAAAACGACAACTATTGGAAAACTTTCAGCCAAATTAACAGAAGGGGGATTAAAAGTTATGCTGGCAGCAGGTGATACTTTCCGAGCCGCTGCTATTGAGCAACTACACATTTGGGGTGAACGTACCAATTCTCCTGTTATTTCGACAAAATTGGGTGCAGATGCCGCCAGCTTAGCATTTGATGCTTATGAAAAAGCAAAAAAAACAAACAGTGATGTATTAATTATTGATACAGCAGGGCGTTTACAAAATAAATCTGAATTAATGGATGAGTTGGCAAAAATTATTCGTGTTTTAAAAAAACACACCCCCCAAGCACCCCACACAATCCTTCAAACTCTTGATGCAACAACCGGACAAAATGCACTCAACCAAGTGGACATTTTCCGTGATATTGCTGGTGTTAATGGTTTAGTTATGACAAAGCTAGATGGGACTGCACGAGGAGGAATTCTTGTCGCTATCGCAGCAAAATATAAATTACCCGTTTATTTTATCGGTATAGGAGAAGATATTGAAGACCTTCAACCCTTTTCTGCTTCTGACTTTGCCGAAACTATTGCAGGAAAACACGCATGAAACAGCCTTTATCTAATCTTAATTTACACAATAATTCTGAAAAAAAGATGAATAACAATAAAAAAAATTCTCTCTCACCAACACTTAAGTTTCTTTTGGAAATGGGTCCATTGGTTGCCTTCTTTTTTGCCAATTATAAGGGAGAATGGCTGATAAAAAACATTGGATTTTTTCAAAATTTTAGTAAGCCTATTTTCCCTGCAACAGCTATTTTTATGGTGGCTATTATTATTTCCCTAAGCTTATCATGGATCCTTGCAAGACAAATTCCTATTATGCCTCTTATTTCAGGAATATTTGTTTTAGTTTTTGGCTTTCTAACTCTCTGGCTTCATAATGAAACTTTCATAAAAATGAAACCAACAATCATTAATAGCTTATTTGCTTTTATACTTTTTGGTGGGATGTTTTTTAAAAAACCACTTTTACGTTATGCTCTTGATTCTACCTTAAAACTTGATGATTTAGGTTGGCAAAAACTTACCTATCGTTGGGCGTTTTTTTTCATTTTTCTTGCCATTTTGAATGAAATAATTTGGCGTAATTTTAGCGATAATTTCTGGACAAGTTTCAAAGTATTTGGCGTCATGCCTATAACAGTCCTTTTCATGCTTACCCAAATGCCTATAATTATAAAACATTCAAAAGGACTTTTTACAGAAGAGGACAAATCTGATTCTTAAAAAAATCATCACTACCGATTATTTTATAGATTCATCGCCAAACACTGTTCGGGAGAAAAAATATGTTGATTGAACAGTTTATTTGTCGAGAAAACAATTTCGGTGTACTCCTTCATGATGAAAAAAGTGGTATGACAGCTGCAATAGATGCTCCTGAAGGCAAAGCGATTCACAACGCCTTAAAGCGCCACAATTGGACACTTAACACTATTTTTGTAACTCATCATCATCACGACCATGTAGAAGCCCTATCAGAATTAAAACAAGTTTACAACACTACGGTTATCGGACCAGAAGCAGAAAAAGAAAAGATTGATCATCTTGATAAAACACTTCAACCTGATGAAAGTTTTTCTTTTGGCTCACACCTTCTTTTAGCTCTTTCAACACCTGGTCATACTCTAGGCGCATTATCTTACTATTTTCCTGAAAATAATTTACTCTTTGCTGGAGATACACTTTTTTCATTGGGCTGTGGACGTCTTTTCGAAGGAACACCAGCACAAATGCTGAATTCTTTAAAAAAACTTCGTAAACTTCCTGATGAAACACTTCTTTATTGTGGACATGAATATACAAAAAATAACGCTCTTTTCGCACTAACAATTGACCCACATAATAAAAAACTCCACCAAAGAATAGAGGAAGTTTTTTTGCTACGTGCAAAAAACGCTATGACTTTACCAGTAACCTTAGGGCAAGAAAAAGCCACCAATCCCTTTCTCCGCTGGGATGATAGTGTATTGCGAAGAAACCTTGTAATGGAAGAAGAAACAGATGAAGAAGTTTTTGCTGAAATTCGAAGAAGAAAGGATAATTTTTAACCATGCTTAAGTTCGTATTACGTTTGTTCCTCCTTTTTCTTTTCGTGATACATATTCAACTAACAAGGGCAGAGGAAAAGGAAACAGATAATTCTTCTCTTATATCATCTCTCATTGCAAATTATCCCTTAACAGAAGATTTTCTTTTAAAGCTGGAAAAAATTGAAAAAGAATGTAAAAACTTACTTCCAGAAACAAAAAATAATCTTATAACTTATGATTCTAGTATCCACTCTAGTATTGAAAATTACACTACCTATATTTCTAGTAAACCAAAACTTGTAAATATTTTAAAAGAAAATAATATAACACCGAAAGATTTTGCTTCAGGAACCTTAGCTCTTAAAGAAATATCAACGCTTCTCATATTTGTACCTGAAAAGGAATATTCTACTGAGAAAAATACTATATTTCTAAACAATCTTGAATTTGTTAAAAAACATTTTTTTAAAGCGACAATTCTTTTAGATAGCTGCGAAAAACTCATTTTGAGCAACTAATCAGCTATGACACATTAAAAATATCATCCCATTAATCTAATAAAAAAGTCCGTGCATTAAAAATCACCGTGTTTTTATCATTCCTAATAATTGTGTTTATTTCGACTATATTTAACAAATGTTTTTATAAAAATAAAGAATAACAGACGAAAAAATATTTATTGAAATTCAAAAAAGAAAGGATAATTTTTAGTCATGTTTAAACTTCTTTTGTGCTTTTTCTTCATTTTTCCTTTTGCATCATACGCTCAAGAAAAAAAACAAGAAATAGATGATCTTTCTTTTATACCGCCTTTCATTGCAAATTATCCCTTAACAGAAGATCTTCTTTTAAAGCTGGAAAAAATCAAAATAGAATGTAAAAATTTATCTTCAGAAACAGAACAAATAAATAAAAAAAGTGACTTCAATACTTATAATGATAATATTGAAAAATACGCTGCCTATATTTCTAATAATCCAAAACTTGTGAATATTTTAAAAGAAAATAATATAACACCGAAAGAGTTTGTTATTGCTCACCTAGCACTTCAAGCGACATTGTATGTACTTACTGATGAAGAAAATTCTACTTATGAAAAAAACTTTTTACCTTCAAGCAATATAGAATTTGCTAAAGAGCATATGTATAGAATAATAAAAATTTTAAAAGATAACTGTTAAAAAAATCTTTTTAGAACAATTGATTAACTTTGTAAACGCCGACAAATTTCATCTAATTGTTCTAATGAAGAGTAATGTATTTTTAAATCTCCACCTTTTTTACCATGTCGAATAATAACTTTCATTCCTATCACATCTGCAAGTAATTTTTCTAAAGATTTTGTTTCAGCATCTTTCTCCGTATTGGTACGCTTTTTAGTTTTAGGATTAGCTTGCTCATATGCAAGTATTTCTGTTTGACGTACTGAAAGCCCTTCACGAATAATTTTCTCAGCTAAATTTTGTGGATCATCAACGGTTATAAGACAACGTGCATGACCTGCAGAAAGTTGTCCATCAGTTAAGAATTGTTGTACTTTTTCTGGAAGTTTTAACAAACGAAGCGTATTTGCAACATGACTACGACTTTTTCCTATAACTTGCGCTAAATCTACTTGCGTATAATCATGTTCATTTAGAAGCATCTCATATCCCTTTGCTTCTTCGATAGGATTAAGATCTGCACGTTGAACATTTTCAATAATTGCCAATTCCAAAGCCGTTTTATCGTCCACATCACGAATAATAACGGGTAATTGACTTAAATTTGCACGTTGTGCTGCACGCCAGCGCCGTTCACCCGCAATCAATTCAAACCGATGAGGATGATCTCTTAAAGGCCTCACAATAACCGGTTGAACCACACCGTGTTGACGAATTGATTGTGTCAAATTATCAAGCTCTGTTTCAGTAAAATGACGCCGAGGATTGTGAGGATTACATGAAATAGATTCAATAGAAATAAATTGCTCAGAAAGACTACCGGATTCATTTAATTTATCAAAGCTTGATGAACGTGCAATATTGTTGTTTAAATTGATATCTCCAATCAATGCCGCTAATCCACGTCCTAGTCTTTTTTTTGATAGATCATCGTTCATAATTTTGCTCTTTGAGTTTTCTTACAAAAAATTTTACATTTTTAAGCAGCAGCACGTGCTTGTTTTTCACGTTGAATCATTTCTGATGCTAGACGCAAATAAGCTTGGCTCCCAGCACATTTAAGATCATAAAGCAATACAGGTTTGCCAAAAGAAGGCGCTTCTGATACTCTTACATTTCGTGGAATAACAGTACGATAAACTTTATCTCCCATAAAAGAGCGTACATCTTCAACAACTTGATTTGAAAGGTTATTACGTCCATCATACATTGTTAAAACAATACCTTGGATCTCTAAAGATGGATTAAGTACGGATCGCACTTGTTTTACTGTTTCAAGTAATTGACTTAAACCTTCAAGTGCTAAAAATTCACACTGCATAGGCACTAAAACAGAATCCGCAGCCCCCATAGCATTAAGTGTTAAAAGATTAAGGGAGGGAGGACAATCAATTAAAATATAATTGAATTTTTTTTCCATTTCCGGATCATCATAGAGAGCTTTACGTAAGCGTTGTATGCGATCTTTTGATGAAGAAATTTCCATTTCCACACCTAAGAGATCAAGTGTAGAAGGAACTATATAAAGATTGGGTACGGCTGTTTTTAAAGCCGCCTGTGTAATTGAAACGCCCGAAACCAAAACATCATAAGAAGATAAAGGACGGCTATTACGATCAATCCCTAAACCTGTACTAGCATTACCTTGTGGATCAACATCCATAATAAGGACATTTTCACCAATAGCCGCTAAAGCTGTAGCAAGATTAATTGCTGTGGTTGTTTTTCCGACTCCACCCTTTTGGTTTGCAATAGCGATAATTCGTGTTTCGCTCATTTTGCTCTACCCTCTATATGATCGAATATGAGAAATTTCCAAAATAACAGAATTTTCATCAACTTTACTTTTATGTTTTAACAGATCAAAGTGCCAATTGGCAGAGGCATTTTTTATTTCTGTAGCGTAATCCCGACCTTTTTGCAAAAGAGCTATTGTTTTTTCTGTTAATAAAGGAAAAATGAGTTGTAAAAGAGTATCAAGCGGCGCTAATCCCCGTGCTGTTATAATATCAGATATGGGAATTTTTTGATATATATCTTCAATTCTAGCGTGATAAACCGTTGCTGGAAGATTAAGTTGAGCAATAACTGTTCGCAAAAAAGCAACTTTTTTCCCATTACTTTCAACAAGATTAATATGTCCTGATTTTTTTTCTTTCAAAAAGATAGCAATCACAATTGCAGGAAAACCTCCTCCTGATCCTAAATCACACCAATGTAAAGAATGAGCATACAAAGGAAAAATTTGTGCTGAATCTAGAATATGTCGTGTCCATAGATCTGGTATAGTTGTAGCAGATATCAAATTAATATGTGCATTCCACTGAAGTATTAAAGACTCAAACTGAATTAAATTTTCCATCGTTTCACGTGAAACAGAAGGAACAATATTTAATAATTGTTGATATTTTTTTTCTGTAGAAAAATTCATTAAGCTGTTTTAGCCTTTTCACGTCGTTGACGTTGAATATGTGTAATAATAAGCGATAACGCGGCGGGTGTCATGCCATCAATTTTTTGTGCATCAGCAATTGAACGCGGCGACACTTCTTGAATTTTTGATTTAAGTTCATTTGAAAGACCTGAAATTGCCTGAACATCGAGAGAAGAAGGAATTTCTAAACGCTCATCTCTCTGAAGAGAGGCAATATCTTGTGCTTGTTTATCTAAATAAACCGCATATTGTGCTTCAATTTCTAAAGATTCTGCTGTTTTAGAATCAATTGTTTTTAATTGTGGCCAAAAATCTGAAAGACGCTCTAAGGTCATATGAGGATAAGCAAGAAAATCATAAGCCGAACGCCGAATTCCATCATGATTAACATGTAATCCATGAGCAGAAGCTTCATTGGGTGTTAAAAAAAGATTTTGACATATTGATCGTGCTTGATCAAGCCGTTGTTGTTTTTTCTGATAACATTCCCAACGTATTTTACTCACAATACCCCATTTTTGTGCCAAAGGTGTTAAACGCGTATCAGCATTATCAGATCGTAAAGATAAACGAAATTCAGCACGTGATGTAAACATCCTATAAGGTTCACAAACACCACGTGAAACCAAATCATCAATCATAACACCAATATAAGCAGTAGAACGACTTATAAGTATTTCATCTAATTTACCTACTTTACGTGCAGCATTTAATCCAGCTAAAAGTCCTTGTGCTGCTGCTTCTTCATATCCTGTTGTACCATTAATTTGGCCTGCTAAGAACAAACCCGGTAAAGAACGTAATTCTAAGTTTCTCGTTAATTGTTGTGGATTAACAAAATCATATTCAATAGCATAACCAGGTTGCAAAACTATAGCATTTTCCAATCCTTCAATGGTTTTCAATAGAGAAATTTGTACATCTTCAGGAAGAGAAGTAGAAAGACCATTTGGATAAACAGTATCATCATTTAATCCCTCTGGTTCCAGAAAGATCTGATGTCCATCACGTTCTCCAAATTTAACAATTTTATCTTCAACAGAAGGACAATAACGTGGTCCTAACCCTTCAATATTTCCAGAATATAAAGCAGAGCGATAAATATTCTCGCGAATAATTTGATGTGTTTTCTCATTTGTACGTGTTATTGCACATTCAATTTGTGGTTGTTCAATTTTCTCTGTTAAAAGAGAAAAGGGTATGGGATTTTCATCTGCTTGTTGTTTTTGGAGAGCTTCCCAAGCAATTGTTTTTTTACTCAAACGAGCAGGGGTTCCTGTTTTTAATCGTCCAAGTTTTATATGATATTTTTTCAAATGTTCAGCAAGTTTTACACTTGACTGATCTCCCATACGACCAGCAGCCCATGTTTTATTACCAATATGAATAAAGCCATTTAAAAACGTACCTGTTGTTAAAACAACAGCACCAGAAAAAATTGTTCCTTGTTTTTTTAAAATAACACCTGATACACAATTATCTTTAACAACCAGATCAATAACTTCATCCTCAATAAGAGTAAGATTTTCTTGTTCTTTTAATAATTTTTGAATTGCTTTTTTATAAAGTTGTCTATCTGCCTGTGTCCGTGGTCCTCTTACTGCCGGTCCTTTACGTCTATTAAGTAGTCTAAACTGAATTCCAGCAGCATCCGCTGCTCTTCCCATAAGACCATCTAACGCATCTATTTCACGAACTAGATGCCCTTTTCCAAGTCCACCAATAGCAGGATTACACGACATTGTTCCCAGTGCTGATATTTTATGTGTAACAAGCGCTGTTTTGGCTCCTACACGTGCTGAAGCTGAAGCCGCTTCACAGCCAGCATGACCACCACCAACAATAACAACATCATATGATTGCATTTAATTCATTCCGTAGAAAATATTCTAAGGTTTCACGTGAAACAGGATATAAAATACATAATCTTTATAATCTGTCTATGAAATAATCAATGTTTCACGTGAATCATTATTTACCAACACAAAATTCTGAAAAAATAATATCAAGCAAATCTTCAACATCAATATCTCCTGTAATTTTCCCAAGAAAATCACTTGCACAACGGAGATGTTCTGCACGTAAACTGAGATCAAGGGAATGATAATTAAGAGAAAATTCAATCTCTTTAACAGCCTCCTTTAATAATTGAAGTTGCCTTTTACGTGCTGGAACAATATTTCCAATTTCAGAAGCACGATGATGACAAAATAATTCAAGTTCTTTTATAAAATAATCAAAATTTAAACCAGTTAATGCGGAAAATTGTATAGACCAACGCTGATCATTTTTTTCATAAAGATCAAGCTTATTGCCAACACACCATATTTCAGCCGATGTTTCTGGTAAATCAACTTGCTTAGGATTTCCTATATCATAAACCAAAATAACCAAATCAGCTTCCCTAACATGCTGTTTAGCAATTTCTATTCCCATCTGTTCTATTTTATTTTCTGTTTTTCTAAAACCAGCAGTATCGGTTAAAAAAACAGGTAAACCACCAAGAATAATTCTCATTTCTAAAGCATCACGGGTTGTTCCTGCTTCTTCCGTTACAATAGCAACAGATCTTCCTGAAAGACGATTCATAATGCTTGATTTTCCAGAATTTGGAGCACCAGCAATAACAATTTTTAATCCATCACGTAAAATACTCGCACGTTCTCCTTCAGTAATATATTCCCGAATAGAAGTACAAAGATCCTGAACATCTTTCCAAACTTTATCAGATATTGCGTTGGGAATATCTGCTTCATCAACAAAATCAAGTTCTGCCTCAATAAAAGCACGCGCCTTCATAAGCTTATGACGCCAATCACGATAAAGCGTCGTTAAATGTCCACTTGTACCCATAACAGCTAAACGCCGTTGGCTTTCCGTTTCTGCTTCTATTAAATCAGCAAGACCTTCTGCTTGAACAAGATCTAATTTTCCTTCCATAAAAGCACGACGTGAAAATTCACCTGCTTCTGCAATACGGCATCCAGAAAATGTCGACAATTCATCGAGAAAACGATTAACGACTGCTTTTCCTCCATGTAAATGGAATTCTGCACAATCTTCCCCCGTAAAACTATGAGGAGCAGGAAAAAAAACAGTTAAACCAGAATCTAAAAAACTACCATCACGAGCAGTAAGATTTCCATAATGCATAAAACGTGCTTTAGGTAAACGACCACAAAGCGTTTTAACTATATCCACAACATGAGGACCAGAAAGCCGAATGACTGCAACCCCTGAAGGTAACAATCCACTCGAAACAGCAAAGATTGTATCCACAGGTTTTATCCTAATAAAAACTTTAATGACTCTACGTATTCATTGAATCAAAAAATTCACTATTGTTTTTTGTTTGCTTTAATTTATCAATCAAAAATTCAATTGCATCTGTTACATTCATAGATGCTAAAATACGACGAAGAACAAAAATTTTGTGTAAATCTTGTCGTTCTACCAGAAGTTCTTCCTTACGCGTTCCTGACTTTAAAATATCCATAGCAGGGAAAATACGTTTATCAGCAACTTTTCGATCAAGAACAATTTCCGAATTACCTGTTCCTTTAAATTCTTCAAAAATAACCTCATCCATACGACTTCCTGTATCAATCAAAGCCGTTGCAATAATGGTTAAAGATCCGCCTTCTTCAATATTACGTGCTGCACCAAAAAAACGCTTTGGACGCTGGAGGGCATTTGCATCCACACCACCTGTTAAAACTTTACCTGAAGAAGGAACAACTGTATTATATGCACGCCCAAGACGTGTAATAGAATCGAGAAGAATAACAACATCACGCCCATATTCAACAAGACGTTTGGCTTTTTCAATAACCATTTCTGCCACTTGTACGTGACGTATTGCAGGTTCATCAAAAGTAGAAGAAACCACTTCTCCTTTTACTGAACGCTGCATATCAGTAACTTCTTCTGGTCGTTCATCAATTAAAAGAACAATGAGATAACATTCAGGATGATTAGTGGTAATAGAATGAGCAATATTTTGAAGTAAAACTGTTTTTCCCGTCCGAGGAGGAGCTACAATTAACCCTCTTTGTCCTTTTCCCAATGGAGATATCAAATCAATCACGCGTGATGACATATCTTTCTCTGTAGGATCTTGTATTTCCATTTGGAAACGTTCATTTGAATAAAGAGGAGTAAGATTATCAAAGTGGATTTTATAACGAATCTTTTCAGGTTTTTCGAAATTAATTGTATTAATTTTAAGGAGAGCAAAATAACGTTCTCCCTCTTTTGGACTGCGTATGGGACCTTCAATTGTATCGCCTGTTTTTAAAGAAAACGACTGTATTTGTGCAGGTGAAAGATAAATATCATCAGGACCAGGAAGATAATTAGCATCAGCAGATCTCAAAAATCCAAATCCGTCTTGTAAAACTTCAACAACACCTTCTCCTATAATTTCAACGTCTTGTAGAGCAAGTTTTTTCAAGATAGCAAACATTAATTCTTGTTTGCGCATAAGGGAGGCATTTTCAACTTCTAATGTTTCAGCAAAAGAAACAAGCTCAACGGGATTTTTGCTTTTAAGTTCTTGTAGTTTCATTTTTTGCATGAAATATGCTCTTTGTAATTAAGGAGAAGATTGTTCTAAATAATTTATGGAAATTTATGAGTGAAATATTATTAAGAAAAAATATCCTACACTCAATTTTTTTAATCTGCAAGTACCATTTATATGAAATTTGTTCCTGTAATATTAAGTAATTATATGAAAAACTTGAAAAAATATAAAATCCAAATAGTATTTAATTATTTTAATAACAAAAATGTGAGTTAGGATTATAGCATTAATGAAATGCTATTCAAAAGTATTTTTTACAGAAATTTATATTAATAAATTTATATTAAAGAAAGGATTATTCTTATTTATAACTGTGTTTAGTGTGGATTATTATTTATCCTCAATTTTATCCACAAAAGGAACTGAAAAAAGAATAAAAATATCACTATCTTAAAGATATTATCCCCTCTTTTTTTATAAGAGGGATTAAATTATCACAAGCATTTAATTTGTGCATAAAAAAGGAGAATTTTTCATAAATTTTAGTTTTATAAAAAACGGTGAGGATATATACACATGTCTTAACAAGGAGTTAAAATTTTTGTGACAAAAGAAAAAAAATTCTTTCATTTACACATGCTTTCTGATGCAACAGGAGAAACATTAATTTCTGTTGGAAGAGCTGTAGCATCGCAATATGCAATGATTCAGGCAACAGAGCATATCTATCCTATGATTCGTAATAGAATACAGTTACAGAAAGCTCTTGATGAAATACAACAAGAGCCAGGTATTGTTCTTTACACAATGATTGATGAAGAACTTAAACTACTCCTTCAAAAAAAATGCAAAAAAATAGAAGTTCCCTGTATTGATATATTGCATCCTGTTTTAAATGCTTTTCAGTCTTACCTTGGAATGCCAACACATTTACGTGCGAGCGCACAACATGATCTTAATGCAGATTATTTTCGCCGTATTGAGGCACTGGATTTTACAATAGAGCATGATGATGGACAGTCTTCCAGTAGCTTATCCGAAGCAGATGTGATCCTTGTGGGAATTTCAAGAACCTCTAAAACACCAACAAGCATCTATTTAGCAAATCGCGGAATCAAAACGGCTAATGTTCCTCTTATTCCAGGAATTGATTTGCCAGAATCTCTTTTAGAGGTAAAAAATTCTTTAATTATTGGTTTAATTGCTTCAGCTGAAAGAATCTCACATATTCGTCAAAATAGAGATTTAGGAGAAGGTTTTGCTCTTGATAATTATACTAATCGTATCAACATAGCTGAAGAATTAATCCATGCAAAACGCATTTGCGAACGTTTTGGTTGGCCTATTATTGATGTCACAAGACGTTCTATTGAAGAAACTGCTGCTGCAATATTTGAACTGTTATCACGATTTCGTGAAGGAAATGAGAGAAAATTCTCATGAACGCAGATACTTTAATATTAGCATCTCTTAGTTTTTATCGTGCAAAATTATTAAAAAAAGCAGGCTTAAATTTTTCCATTGAAGGAGCTTCTTTTGATGAAAGAGAAGTAGAAAAAAAAGCAAAAGAAAAAACACCTAAAGAACTCAGCTGTTTTCTTGCGAGCGCAAAAGCAAAAAATGTTTCAGACCGTTTTCCTGATGCTTTCGTTATTGGTTGTGATCAAGTTCTTGATTTTGAAGGTCAAGTTTTTCACAAAGCAACAAATATTAAAGAAGCACATCAACGTTTATGTGAATTATCAGGAAAAACCCATTCTCTTCATAGTGCGGTAGCTTTATTTAAAAATGGTCAAAAAATTTGGGTTGAAGCTTTTAGTGCACATATGTCCGTCCGTTTACTCTCATCAGAATTTATTGAACGTTATTTAGCACGCGTAGGAAAAGATGTTTTAAACAGCGTGGGAGTATATCAAATTGAAGGAGAAGGAATTCATCTCTTTGAAAAAATTGAAGGAGATTTTTTTACCATTGTTGGTTTACCTTTGCTGCCTCTACTCATAAAACTGCGCCACTTAGGAATTATTGATGGTTGACTTAACAATAAAAAAAACAAATTATCCGCGTGCTTTTGTTGTTGGTTCTCCAATTCATCATTCAAAATCGCCAAGAATTCACAATTTTTGGCTTAAACAATATGGTTTACAAGGAGAATATCTTGCACAAGAAGTAACATCTGAAGAGTTCAGTCATTTTATTGCGTCTTTACAAAAAATAGGCTTTTGTGGAGGAAATGTTACTTTGCCTTATAAACAGGAAGCTTTTCGTTTAGCAGATTATAAAGATGAGAGAGCAACAATGATTGGTGCTGTTAATACACTTTGGTATGAAGGAGATAAGCTTTGTGCCACGAATAGTGATGCCTATGGTTTTAGCGCTAATCTTGATGATTTTGTATCTGATTGGGGAGGGGAAACAGCTCTTGTTTTTGGAGCAGGTGGTGCCGCACGCGCTATCATATATGCCTTAAAAAGACGCGGATTTGAACAGATTTATTTAATTAACCGTACAAAACAACGTGCTGATAATTTAGCTCAGCATTTTGGAAAAATCATTAAAGTTTACGATTGGCATAAAATCCATGAAATACTTCATCAAGCTGATTTGATTGTTAATACAACCTCTATTGGCATAAAAAGTCCAGAAGAAAAAAGTGATTCTTTTTTTTGCGATTTTCATAAAGCAAAAAAAACGGCATTAGTAACAGATATTATTTATACACCATTGATAACTCCTTTTTTACAACAGGCAAAGGCTTGTGATCTCAAGACGGTTGATGGACTTGGGATGCTTCTACATCAGGCTGTTATAGGGTTTGAACAGTGGTTCGGAATAAGACCACAGGTAACAAAAGCGTTACGGACAGCTATTTTAGAGGATATGAGTGAAAAAAGAGAATGAAGATCATAGGATTAACGGGATCAATTGCTATGGGAAAATCAACAGTTGCTGATTTTTTCAAGCAAGCGGGTATTTCTGTTTTTAGTGCTGATGAAGCAGTACAACAGCTTTATAAAAGTGAGCCAGCTTTGTCATTCATAGAGCGTATTTTTCCTGGTGTGGTTGAAAACGGAGAAGTTAACCGTTTGAAACTTTCTGAAATTTTGATTGATGATAAAGAAAAATTACAAACATTAGAAAAAATAATTCATCCTTTGGTGCAAGAAAAAGAAAGGGAATTTATTGATATAGCGCGTGAACAAGGAAAAAAATTAGTTATTCTTGATATTCCACTTCTGTTTGAAAAAAATGGTGAAAGTCGTGTGGATAGCGTTATTGTTGTTTCTGCTCCACCAGAAATACAAAAAGAACGTGTAATGATTCGCCAAGGTATGAATGAGAAAAAATTTGCCTTTATCAACGCTCAACAAATGCCAGATGAAAAAAAACGAGAACGCGCTGATTTTATTATTGATACAGGGAAAGATTTAGAGAATACACGTCAACAGGTTTTTGATGTGATAAAAAAATTGCTAAAGAATTAAAATTATGCGTGAAATTATTTTTGATACAGAAACAACAGGTTTAGATAAAGAGAAAGATCGCATAATCGAAATTGGTTGTGTAGAAATGGTTGATCGTTATCTCACAGGACGCCAATTTCATGTTTATTTAAACCCTGAAGGCGTTATTATTCCTGATGAAGTTGTAGCAATTCACGGATTAACCAATGAACGCTTGAAAAACGAGAAAAGTTTTAGTGATATTGTTGATGAATTTTTGGAATTTATCAAAGACGCGACAATGATTGCGCATAATGCGAGTTTTGATATTGGTTTTATTAATGCAGAATTAAAACGCGTCAACAAACCGCTTATCAGTGTTGATAATATTCTTGATACATTGGCTATGGCGCGGCGTAAATTTCCTATGGGTCCTAATTCTCTTGATATTTTATGCAAACGTTTTGGAATTGATAACAGCCATCGTGTTCTTCATGGTGCTTTGCTTGATGCAGAGATTCTAGCCGATGTTTATATTGAGCTCATCGGTGGAAAGCAAGGTGTATTGGGTTTTGATAACAGAAGGGGTATTGATGAACATATCCAGAACGATAAAGATACATCTTATGCCGTTAAAATTCGCCCGCAGGCTTTACCTTCAAGATTGAGTATGCAAGAAAAAAAGTTACACGCTGATTTTATCTACAAAATGGGTGAAAAAGCTCTGTGGAATAACTTCAAAATTCATGAATAACATCATCTTTTATCTAAAAGAGTCACGATTGAAATTAAAGAATATCGATGTCAAAAAAAACGGTCGTTGTGGGGAGGGGAACACCACAACGACCCTGTCGCTACATCGTACCTCAGCTATCATAGGAGGAGCAAAATGAAAGCTATTAATCCTGTAACAGCAAAGAAAAGCTCTAGGTACTTAATATAAAGTGCAACGACTTCACGTCTTATGAAGAGAAAAAATGGCTTTTTAGAGGCAAAGTGAAAAAATATATAAGGGTAATTTGTTTTTTTAGCTGAAATGGAGAAAAAATGTCATGAAAGCAACAGATCATCTTTTTTTGGTTGACGGATCAGGCTATATTTTTCGTGCTTATTATGCTTTGCCGCCTTTAAAACGTAAAAAGGATGGACTTCCTGTAGGAGCAGTAGCTGGTTTTTGCAATATGTTATGGAAATTACTTTGTGATGCTCGTAATACAGCTACGGGTGTTGTTCCAACACATTTTGCTGTTATTTTTGATTATTCATCTGATACTTTTCGGAAACAAATTTATCCTGAATATAAAGCGAATCGCGTTGAACCTCCTGAAGATCTAATTCCTCAATTCGCGCTAATACGCCAAGCAACGAAGGCTTTTAATTTGCCTTGTATTGAAAAGGAAGGCTTTGAAGCGGATGATTTAATTGCTACCTATGCAAAGTTGGCAACAAAGGTTGGGGCAAAAACAACCATTATTTCTTCCGATAAGGATCTTATGCAACTCGTAAATACGCATGTATCTTTGTATGATGGAATGAAAGATAAGCATATAGGTATCTCAGAAGTTATAGAAAAATGGGGTGTTGCGCCTGAAAAAATGATTGATTTACAAGCATTAATTGGAGATTCAACGGATAATGTACCGGGTATTCCAAGCATTGGTCCAAAAACTGCAGCTCAGTTGTTAAATGAATTTGGTTCTCTTGATCTTCTATTGCAAAACGTAACAGAAATTAAACAAACAAAACGACGTGAAAACATTCAAGCTTATAGAGAACAAGTTAAAATATCTCGTGAACTTGTCAGGCTTAAAACAGATGTTCCTATAGATAATGATTTAGATGATTTTATTTTGGAGCCACAAGATGGTCCACGTTTAATTGCTTTTTTGAAAGCGATGGAGTTTTCAACATTAACGCGTCGCGTGGCAGAGGCAACAACATGCGATGCAGCTGTTATTGACGCACTTGATATAAATGTTGAATGGGAAAAACTAAGCCCCAGGAATGATTCTGATATCAGGCATGATTCTGATATCAAGAATACTGAGCGCGCATCCCTTCATAATTTTTCTGAAAATTCTCCACAAGTTTTTGCACAAGAACGTAAAGATCAAGCGCTGACTCAAAAAATTACAAGAGATGCTTATACAACAATTCTTGATGAGGAAATTTTAAAAGACTGGTTATCACAAGCACAAGAGCAGGGTTTTTTCGCTTTTGATACTAAAACAACATCTCTTGATCCGATGCAAGCAAAGCTTGTTGGTTTTTCACTCGCATTACAGCCGGAAAAAGCAGCTTATATACCTCTTGAACATTTTGATGAAGGAGAAGAGGACCTTTTGAGGGGCGGGCGCATTGCTTCACAGATTGGGGCTCGAAAAGCTTTAGCACTTTTAAAACCGATATTAGAAGATTCAGCGGTGTTAAAAATTGGTCATAATATAAAATATGATTGGTTGGTGATGAAGCAATACGACATTATGATAAGCTCTTTTGACGACACCATGCTTTTATCATATGCTTTTGATGCTGGAATGTTAACCCATAATATGGATGATTTGTCTGAACGTTGGCTTGAGCATAAACCAATTGCCTATAAAGATTTAACGCATAACGGGAAAAAAATTACTTCTTTTGCACAAGTAGATTTAAAACAAGCAACCCTTTATGCGGCGGAAGATGCTGATATAAAGCTACGTCTTTGGCAAGTATTGAAACCGCAACTTGTTGCTCGTGGAATGACAAAAATTTATGAGCGTCTTGATCGACCTCTTGTAGAAGTTCTTGCAAGAATGGAAGAACGGGGGATTCTTATTGATCGGCAGATTTTATTGCGTCTTTCAGGAGAGTTGGCACAAGCTGCTTTGATTCTAGAAGAGGAAATTTACAAACAAGCTGATGAAAAGTTTAATCTTGCTTCGCCAAAGCAATTAGGGGATATCCTTTTTGGCAAAATGGGATTGCCTGGAGGCGCTAAAACAAAGGGTGGACAATGGTCAACTTCTGCACAGACCTTAGAAGAGTTGGCTGCTGAAGGTCATATTTTACCGCGTAAAATTATTGAGTGGCGTCAACTTTCAAAGCTAAAATCTACCTATACAGATGCCTTGCCTTCTTATATTTTTTCAAAAACAGGGCGAGTTCACACGAATTATTCTTTGGCAATAACATCAACTGGTCGGTTATCATCATCAGAGCCAAATTTGCAAAATATTCCAGTGCGAACTGCTGAAGGACGTAAAATTCGAACAGCTTTTATTGCTCCCAAAGGACATGTGTTACTTTCTGCTGATTATAGTCAGATTGAGTTGCGCATTCTTGCACATATTGCGGATATAAAAGCATTAAAAGAAGCTTTTGCTAAAGGGCATGATATTCACGCTATAACGGCATCACAAATGTTTGGTGTTGCGATAGAAGGAATGCATTCAGATATACGACGGCGTGCAAAAGCGATTAATTTTGGTATTATTTATGGTATTTCAGCTTTTGGATTAGCCAATCAATTGGGAATTTCACGCCAAGAAGCGGGTCGTTATATTCAACTGTATTTTGAAAGATTTCCAGGAATTAAAGATTATATGGAGAAGACCAAAATCTTTGCACGTGAAAATGGTTATGTAGAAACAATTTTTGGACGTCGTATCCATTATCCAGAAATAAAAGCAAAGAATGTAAAAATTCGTTCTCTTAATGAGCGGGCAGCTATCAATGCTCCAATTCAAGGTTCTGCAGCCGATATTATTCGCCGCGCTATGATACATATGGAAGATGCTTTAAAAGCAGAAAAACTATCAGCAAAAATGTTGCTGCAAGTTCATGATGAACTGATTTTTGAAGTACCAGAAGAAGAAAGTAAAAAAACCATGACTGTTGTTAAAAATGTTATGGAAAATGCTACAATACCGGTTCTATCTTTATCTGTCCCGCTTGAAGTAAAAGTTATGACGGCTCAAAATTGGGATGAGGCACATTAATTTTTTTATTTATTTTTAAGAATATTGATTGCGTTGGAAAGATTAAGATAGGCTTTGATAGGCAAATGATCTGAAGCAATGCGTGCAAGTGGTGAATAATGATTTTCAATACTTGTTACCAATTGGTGGGGAAAAGAAAAAACTCTATCAAGGGCTAACAAAGGAAAACGAGAGGGAAAGCTTGGTACAACTTCAAAAGTGCTATCAAAATAGGGAAAAAAATGATTTAAAGATGAGCCTTTTCCCATTCGCCATTCATTAAAATCTCCTATGAGGAGTGTAGGCATAAGGGGGCGTTTTTGGAAAATTTCAAGGAGCATTTTTGTTTGTTGTTTACGAGAGTAACGTAATAATCCAAAATGAGCCGCAATAATACGAATAGGTCCTGCTGCCATTTCCAACTCTACAATTACAGCCCCACGTGGTTCAATACTAGGAAGAGTGACTTGTAAAGTATCACGTACATATCCCTTTCGCAAAAAAAGAGCATTCCCATGCCAACCATGGCCATGAGGTGACATAGTATTAAGAGGTACAGGAATCAAACCGGTTTCAGCTTTTAATAGCTGAAGATTAATCAAACCGATGCGTTCCCCAAAACGTTTATCTGCTTCTTGAAGAGCAAGGATATCAACTTGTAATTCAGTAATAACACGGACAATTCTTGTAGGATTAAAAACTTTATCAACACCTACACATTTATGCACATTATAGGAAGCAACGGTCAGATCATAATTACTATTTTGATTGACAATGTTTGATTGATGATGAGAGCGGCTATGAATTGTATTTAAAAAGGAGCTATGGAGTTTTTGTTGGATAAAACCGGTAAACCAAGGGAATTTTTGCTTATAAGGGATTTTTGTCATTTTGCGAAAAGAATAGTTTCTAAGAAGCAGAGGGTAAAGATTTACACTAAAAACAAAAGAACCTTGTTTCTAAAAGAAACAAGGTTCTTTAATTAAGTAATGATTTTTGCAATCAATCACGGTTTGAGCCAAGAAACTGTAGCAAGAAGACAAACATATTGATGAAATCAAGATAAAGATTCAGCGCGCCCATAATAACTTTACGTCCTCTAGTATCGCTTTCATCTCCTTCATAATACATCAACTTAATGCTCTGGGTATCGTAGGCTGTTAAACCAGCAAAGATAAAAACACCAATCACAGAGATAGCAAACTGCAAAGCGCTTGATCCAAGAAAAATGTTCACAATCATGGAAAGCAACAAGCCGATCAATCCAATGAATAAGAATGAACCGATTGCTGTGAGATCACGCTTTGTTGTGTATCCATAAAGTGAAAGAGCTCCAAAAGTTGCGGCGGAAATGACAAAGGTTTGCACAACACTTTCTGTCGTATAGCGCAAAACGATTGAAGACAGTGAAAGACCAACCAGAGCAGCATAACCAAAAAAGAGACTACGAGCAGCATTTGTGCTCAATGTATTAATTTTAAAACTGAGAAATAAGACTGCTATGAGTGGTGCAAACATAACAATATAAGAGAATGGCGATGTATAAAATGTTACTCCAAATGGTGTTAGATAAACACTGCTATTGATTTGAGCTGCTGCTTGGCTCATATCTGTTGTCGTTGCTAATGATACAATTGCATAAGCGGCAGCAGCTGTAATAAGCAAACCAATGGCCATTGCATTGTAGACACCCAACATATAGTCGCGTAATCCCTGATCAATTGATGCATCGGCATGAGAAGCAGGTGCCGAACGTAAATCTTTAAAATTAGCCATAATATAAAATCCTTTAGCATATGTTCTGTCAGGTATAGGGCTTTAAAGGTGTCTCTGTCATTACACAGATAAGCTTGGTATAAGCCTTAATTGGGCAAATACAAAAACCCTTAAGAATCACTGACAGAATTCCAGCATATATGCTCTTATTATGGAGATTTATTTAAAAATTACAAGAGATTTATATGAAGAAGGAACCTTACAAATTGGTAAGGAAATAGTTCATTTTAATAAAAAATATTTCCATTTTTTGCCATATTTTTGCAAGATAAAAAGACTATACTTAAAAACTTTTCTATTTTCACAGAAACTATGTAATACAATCCCTTATAAAATATTCACTATTTTTGCGTTTATGAGAAGAGCGGCAAGTATCATCACACTATTTCAACCTCCAATATTGCATCTGTTTTGCACGGTTATAAGAGCTATTGAATTGGATTTTTTATAATATATTGATGTATAATGATAAATTGTCTTTTTGAATGCTAAATGATACTCCGAATATCGCAAGATTCTCTGGTTGAAAATCTGTTCATATTAAATCAATCAAGATTATTGACTTGCTTGTGTCTTGCAAGAGACATGGTTTTAATGGATTCAACATGAACAGATTCCAAATAAAAGAGATTTAGAATAGTAAGGGCTTTTATTCAATATGAAAAACGGTAATTTATATTTATAATCAATATGTTGCTTTAACAAGACACCATTGAAAATAGTTGAAAAAATGTTTTTTATTAAACAATATATAAAATAAAAAAGGAGAGTTTTTAAACGAAGCACTTAAGAAAGGCTCTGTAAAATCGATATCTGTAAAAACTAAAAAACATACGAAAAGCAATTGTTCTAATCAAATAAACAGAACTTCGAATGCTGTGAAATGTCTCCTCAAAAATTGTGATGTAGGACACATGGATAAAAAATATTGATTCTATTTGAGTTCATTTCTTTTGCACTAACTAAGTGTAGAAATGTAAAGTTGAAAAGAAAGTAAGATCTTATAGTCCCATGAAGAGAAACACGTGAAATGACGAGCAACAAGAATTGATTAAGAGAAATCAATGCGTAATCAGACTTGTGATGGTCAATAATCTCTGTTTTCTAAGGCACTGAACATATCAGTGAGAAGATGTACTATTGGAATGACGCCTTGCTTTCATCCAAGTACGCAATTCTTCAATAAGGATGGCAATAACACCGAGAGTGATAAAACTATCTGCAAGGTTGAAAATAGCAAAATAAAAAATATCATCAATATGAAAAAGTATATAATCAGTGACATGATGAAAGCGAATACGATCAATGAGATTGCCGATGGCTCCCCCAATAATAAGAATAAGGCCAAAGCGCATTAAAGACTTATTATATTCAGTATTTTTCCATAACCATAGAAGAAAGATAATCACAATGATCGTGATGGCGATGATTCCCCACTGAGAAAAGGAAGAAAAAAACGAAAATGCAATGCCAGAATTGCGCACATGATAAAGGGAAAGAAAAGGAATAAGCGAAATTTCTGTTCCTAAAGGCATATTGTGCATAACCCAGTATTTGACAGCTTGATCAAGTACTACTGTAAAAGCCAAGCCCAAGAGAAGAAAAGGGAGTGATTTACGAATCATGTTTTTCCTCACATGGTTCCAGTATTAAATAGGGGCGACGGATTTCATAAAGCATAACAGCTGTTGCTACAGCTAGATTAAGCGAGTCTGCTCGTCCGCTTTGTGGAATACGCGTAAGTTTATCACACCGATTCGTAAGAAGATCTGATAATCCCTGTTTTTCATTCCCCATTAAAAGGATAATAGGGCCATTTTTGAAGTCAAGTGTGCGATAATCCAGAGAACCTTTGAGGTGTGTTCCAACAATCATACCTTTAAAGTGAGAAGACCAGTTTAAAAAGCCGTTTTCATCAAAACGATAAAGTGGTACAGAGAAAATAGATCCCATGGTTGCGCGGACTGTTTCAGGCGAGAAAGGGTCTGTTGTCTCGCCAATTAAAATAACACCTTTAGCACCTACAGCATCAGCGGTTCGAATAATGGTACCAAGGTTTCCAGGATCACGTACACGATCAAGCGCGATGTAAACATCTTTAATCTGCCCTTTTATCATTTCAAAAGAGTGCCATTTTTGCTTGAAAATACCAATAACTGTTTGTGGATTATCGCGTCGGGTAAGTGATTCCATAACCTTTTGTGAGGCTTTAATAACAAAACCACCGTTGGCTACAGCACGTGCGGCAGTATTTTCGATAGTAGCATTACCGATTTCACTTTTAGAAAAAATAAGCGTCTGTATTGTCCAGCCAAGATTGAGAGCATCAATGACCAATTTCAATCCTTCTGCCATGAAAAGACCTTCTCTATTACGGTTTTTCTTTTGGCTAAGTGCTTTAAGATTTTTTATGATGGGGTTGCTAAGAGAGGTAATTTCTTTCACTCTACCAGTTTTGGGTCTACACATATTCAAGCAATCCAACGGCTAAAAAGAGAAGTAGAAAGAGCACGTCCTGCAACTTCTTCACGCAAAATGAGTTCTCCTGATTCGACCGTACCACCAAGATTTACAAATGCATCACGCATTAAAGCATGAAGTGCAAAGAAGGAAGCACGAATAGAATAAGCTGTAAGGACAACAGAGAGCGGTTTATCAGAGAGAAGTTTACGACAATTTGTGATCATGGCGGGTAAATGATCAAACAGTTGCCAAATTTCACCATGGGGTCCACGCCCATAAGCAGGGGGATCAAGAAGAATCATATCATAGCTTTTTTTACGACGCAGTTCACGCTCGACAAATTTCATAGCATCATCGCAAATCCAGCGAATAGAATGATCTGGTAATCCTGCTCTTTCTTGATTAGCTTTTGCCCACGCAATGGCTTTTTTAGAAGCATCAACATGGGTAACATTCGCACCCGCTCGTGCTCCAATCAAAGAGGCAATACCTGTATAGCCAAAAAGATTCAACAATTTTATAGGGCGTTCGGCTTTAACAATTTGTTCTTCCATAGAGCGCCAATGGGCATCTTGTTCAGGAAAAACCCCCACATGACGAAAGGAAGTAAAACGGCCTAGAAAAGACAATCCATTCCAAGCAAGAACCCATGTTTCATCAAGTGGCTTTTTAGGAAAATGCCAACGCCCAACCCCTTCTTCATCAAGGTTTCCTGTGAAAATAGCATCAACATCAGCCCATTGTTTTTGTGGTAAAGCGGGTTTCCATAGTGCTTGACCTTCTGGTCGAATAATGCGGTAAGCTCCATAACGTTCTAATTTTTGTCCATGACCAGAATCAATGAGAGCATAGTTTTCGCTTATACCCGTTTCTAAAATAAGGGGCAGCTTTTCCTGCGGATATCTATTGTTATGGGAGAATTGAAAGCATTGTGCAGGCATGTTTTGTATCACGGTATATGAGGTATAAAAATATATTATAAAGCTCTTAAATGTTTCGTAAAAGTGCAAAAAAGCTAAAGTCAATTAAAACAATGTATAAAAAAAAAGAAAAAGAGCACTTTTAACTCTGTACTGAATATAGAATACAGAGAGAAAAGATTTCATTTAAATACCATTACACCAAATTTGTGATAGATGTTTTCAATTTTTCAATCTCGGCTTTACTTTTTTTGAGAGCTTTTTTGTATTTGTGATAGGAAAACCAACTGATCAGATTTCCTAATAAAATACCAAAACCAAAGAAGATAAAGAGCCATATAAAGAGGGGAGCATGATAAGTAAAACTTTCAGGATTTGCTCGAAAAGGATCAAGGGTTAACGGAACCATTTGACGATTAGCCACGATAAAAACAATCAAAACCGCTGCGAGAATCACACCGATACTTGTTAGAAGAATACGTTTAATTATCATAAGTTTCTCACTGATTAAGACGGTCGCGTAAATCCTTGCCAGTTTTAAAAAAAGGAATCCACTTTTCTTCAACAGAAACGGCTTCACCTGTTCGTGGATTACGTCCATTACGAGCTGAACGGCTTTTTACAGAAAAAGCTCCAAATCCACGAAGTTCAACGCGATTGCCATTTGCAAGTGCTGTTGCAATTTCCTCAAAAATAGCGTTTACAATATTCTCCACATCCCGTTGAAAAAGATGCGGGTTATGACGAGCGATAATTTGCACAAGCTCTGATTTTACCACAATAGCCTCACTTTCACACAAAAAAATTTTGTAATTGTGCACTCCATGCATATTACAATATATAAACGGATAAAAGCAAAATAAAATCAAGAAAAAACAAATTGCAAGAAACAAAATTTGAAAATACCTTCTATAAAGGGTATACAGATTAAAAATGCGGAGGATTTAAGAGATCAGGAGAGTATGTCCGTACACAATCATTATAAAGCCTTTTCAACGCAATCATCTTTTGGAGATGTTTTAAAAAAAGCATCCCGTCATTCGCGTCGCATTAGCATATTAAAAATTTTTTTACCTATCTTAGCGTTGATTTCAGCGCTGGTTTTTTGCTGGTTTACGTTTTTCTTGGTTCCCGTTACTTCTGATTCTATGCCTTTGAATAATGGAGAAAGTGGCGTGATGAATTTGACGATGCTCAATCCAAAATTAGAAGGGTATACGCGTGCTCATGAACCTTATTGGCTTAAAGCAGAAAAGGCATTTCAAGATCATACCCACGCTGGAATGATTGGGTTGCAAAACATTACAGCTAGAGCATTTATGGGCCAACAAAGACAGGTTTTTCTCGCAGCACAAGGGGGGGTTTACGATAACATTAATGGTTTTTTACAGTTGGACAAGCCATTCACCATTATGACGAATGATGGGATGATGGTACAATTTATGTCAGCTAGTATTAACTTATCCGAGGGACAGTTAAAAACAGATCAACGTGTTAATATTCAGCAAGCCGGTTTTCATCTTGCCGCAAACGCCTTACAAATTCGAGAAAAAGGAAAAAACATGTATTTCCATGGTGGTGTGCATTTAGTGCTTCAAAAGCAATAACGCAATATCAATACAAATCTTTAAAGGATATTTATAAAGAGAAGTATGTGTATATACAAACAAAAGAATTGAAATAATGAAATCGTACAAAAGATGGATAGGTGTGATGTTGGCTTTTAGCATGGGAATGTTAGGAGAAGGAGCAGTTTTAGGATATGCTGAAGTGGCCCATTTTGGAATAAGTCTATCAAGCGATAAAGAACCGGTAGAACTTCATGCAGATTCTTTGGAAATACGTGATAAAGAAGGGATAGCGCTTTTTAAGGGTGATGTTTCAGTGGTACAAGGTGAACGTCTTTTAAAAACGGCAGAATTAGTTGTTTACTACGATAAAGCATATAAAGAAATTGATAAAAACAAGGAAGATACAAAGGCATCATCTGTTTCTTTATTTGGTTCGTCGAGTATACAAAAAATGGAAGCTTTGGGAAAAGTTTATATAAAAATTGCTACTCAAGTTGCTACGGGTGATAAAGGCGTTTTTGATGGAAAGTCAAAAATGATGAGTTTGACAGGGAATCATGTTGTGTTAACTGATGGTGACAATGTGGCAACGGGGTGCAAACTAACGGCAAATATGGAAAGCGGAAAGGCTTTTTTAGAAGGTTGTGAGACGCCTAAGAAAAAAGGTCGTGTTTCTATTATTTTAAAACAAAATCAAAAGAATGGCCATTAAGATTTCATGTTTGGAATCAAAAGAAAAAAACAGACGGATAGGTATAATCTTGAAAGTGAAGCTTCAAAAAATCCCTTAAAAGGGACCTTGATTGCCAGTAATTTGATTAAAGTTTATCGAGGAAGACGAACTGTTAATGGTGTTTCTTTTGGCATTCGTACGGGAGAAGCCGTTGGCATTTTAGGGCCCAATGGGGCAGGTAAAACAACTTGTTTTTATATGGTGACAGGGCTTATAAAATCTGATGGAGGATCCATTAAAATTGATGGATTTGATATTACGCATCTTCCGATGTATCGACGTGCGCGTTTAGGTATTGGATATCTTCCACAGGAAGCGTCTATTTTTCGTGGTCTTTCAGTAGAAAATAACATTAAAGCTGTTTTAGAGGTCGTTGAAAAAGATCGCCTTAAACAACGTGAAGAGTTAGATAGCCTTTTACATGAATTTAAAATTGATCATTTACGTAAAATGTCTGCACTTTCGTTATCTGGAGGTGAACGTCGGCGACTTGAAATTGCGCGCGCTTTAGCTTCTCGTCCCCATTTTATGTTACTTGATGAACCATTTGCAGGAATTGATCCTATCGCTATTTTCGATATTCAACAACTTATTCGTCATTTAACGAGGCGTGGCATTGGTGTTTTAATAACGGATCATAATGTGCGTGAGACATTAGGGCTTGTCGATCGCGCTTATATTATTCATACAGGGCGGGTGTTAGTTCACGGTTGTCCTAACGATATTATCAACAACGTTGATGTACGCAGAATTTATTTGGGAAATCAGTTTTCTCTTTGATTTTACAGCTTTCACGAGTTTCCATTTAAGTTTAACCAAACATTATTACTGAAAATTTCCTTATTTATGCCAAAACTTCTTTTATGACTATAACCTTAATGTTGTTATTGAGTGGTGAAAAAGGCTTCATCATTAGAGGTTAGTTTGTTGTTTTATAAGTTTAGCTTACTCATAATTGTATCATAGATAAAGATATCACTAGATTAACGTGATAATGAGTGATAAACGAAGCTCTCAATAAATGCGTGTGTTATTGAAAGGTAAGAGATATTTATCATATTTTTCTCTGTCGAATCAAAAAATATATCGATGATGCTGTTTTAGGTATTTTAATGGGAGCACCGGTTTATATATTGCGGTTATTCAATAGGAGTTGTCGTATTTTATTGGTTTATATCGCCTATTTGAAAATAGGAGCTTGGCTACAGATATCAGGCTAAATCTATAAATCTTTTAAAATAATCATTAAATTTCTAAAAATCTTTATATTCTTGTTATAAGTCGATGTTCAAGCTATACAGTAATTTTCAAAGTAAAGGTCCATTTTGCTCAGTATGCTTTTCATCTTAATTTAAGGGCTCATTTTTAAAGAAAGAAAAACTTTGATGGCGGATTATACATCAAACTCTTATGACAAGTTTAATAAATTTATGAATAATGGCCTTTTCTAGAGTCGTAAGGAAATTAACTTTATGAACAACTTCATTTCCTTGGTTTCTCATGCCGTTAATGATGATCCGAATACTATTTATTATTGTTTTAGAAGTGATATGAGATGTATTGAGCCATCACCTATTATAAATTGAAAAGTAAAAACACATGCGATGTTGCGAAAAGTGAAAGAACATTAAGTATCTATAGCGTTTATAGGTTTATTGATGAGCATTTTAGCGTGTAAGAGGAAAATTAAAGTATGAATTTGAGTGAGTTAATAGCACCGGAAGCGATCATTCCGGCTCTTAAGGCTAATTCGAAAAAACAGGTTCTGCAAATTTTAGCCGAAAAAGCTTCCAAGCTAACAGGTCTTAGTGAGCATGTGATTTTTGATGTTGTTTTACAACGCGAGAAGCTTGGTTCAACGGGTTTGGGTGGAGGTATTGCGATTCCTCATGGAAAATTACCTGATATTAATCGGATCATTGGTATATTTGCACGTCTTGAAAGTCCTGTTGATTTTGAAGCTCTTGACGACGAACCTATAGATCTCGTTTTTCTCCTTTTAGCACCTGAAAATGCTGGTGCAGATCACTTAAAAGCTTTATCACAGATCGCACGTGTTTTGCGTCACACTGATGTTGTACAAAAGTTGCGCAGTACGCATAATGCCAATGCGCTTTATGCTTTATTGATTCAAACTTCAGAATCAAATGCAGCTTAAAAGTTATTATGAGCGTATAAATTGCGAGGTATGCACTACAGAGCGTAGGAAATAATATAATTTGCATCTTAAGACTAATAACAAAAGGTTATGTTATGAGATTTAAGAAAATTACTTCTAATTGAACCTTCTTTTTAAAGAGCAACCAACAAAAACGAAGGGCTTTTCCTTTCTTGTTCTCGTATATTAAAGCATCTAATTATTATGTTCGTGGATTCTTTTATCCTGTTATACTGTAAAAACACTATCATTTGAGATATGGTGAGATAAATTCTGTAAGTCTTCTTAATATATTAAGTGCTTTTAGAGTGCGTGGTAAATATTTTTAAACAGGACTTGTCTGTAGAGCCTTTAGTTAAGTGAATCACATGAGTGGGAAGAAAAGAGGAGATTGCTCGACAAGAATCCAAACTTTTTCAGTCCAGATTGGATTAAGAATCTTCGTCCTTTGAAAGCGGGAAAGAAATCAACAGAAAAGTTTATTTGTGCATTGAATTTTTTTGTAAGTTGAGTTTGAGTGTTTAGGGATAATATTTTAATGCTCAAGAAGAAATAAGAGATATATTGTATCTTCAGTATAGCAAGATATTGATTTTAAATATAATTCACTATTTCGCATGTTAGATGAGAGATCCGAATATTGTAAAATTCTCTCATTCCAAACTTGCTTATGTTGAATCAATCAAAACCATTTCCTTGCACGTTGTAAACGGAATTAGCGTGTGGATAAAAACTGTACAAGAAAGGGGTAAAAATGCTTCCTATGAATCGTCTCAAGTATCGAGAGTTGTAGCAAAACATTGGGAGCTGGAAAATAGTGTTATGGTGCCAGCTTTCTTCTTCACAAGTGGAGAGATCAACTATTTTATAGATATGATTTAGATGTCTGCTGTTGTATAGAGCTCATGCTAAAGAACAATTTTGTACGGTAAGAATGAAAATTATACCTTTAGGTTGGGTGAAAGAGTTTTTATGCATAGGAAGATTTATTTAAGTGTCTTTAATTGATTAAAATATTTCTTAAAAAACGGTAATGTTAGAACTGCTATAGAAAAAAGTTTTATATTTCTTTTTATAAATTACTTAGAAATAAGATAAGGAGACTTTCCCAAAGAATTCTTAAGAAGTTTTTTATAACAGAAAGAAAAATATCGTCTAATACATTAAAATAATACGATTAAGCTATTATAAGCTACTAAAATCATTTTAGAAATTAATAATTGGAGATGAAATATATAGGGAAATAAGATCAAAAGAAACAAAATTGTATGTGATTATTGAGATAGAATCTAAATTCTTTATGTTTTATTATTAATATCTTGATAATATTTTATTATTTTTACAAGGTCTTTTGAAGATTGAGAAAAAGTGTTATCGGGACGATATTGAATACGAAATATGAATGCACTATAATGAGTAAAAGATGGAGTATTCTGCGAACATAAGTGTATTGAATGCATAAAGTCGAGAAGTGATATTCGTAAGGCGATTAAGCTTTTTTGCGGGGAGTCTGGGGTGTATTTTCAAAATTTTGCATCAGATTGCTTGTGATATAAAGAGTATGGTTTATTTCTTAACAGAGTGATGGTATATTTTCATCTCGTTTTGAAGTTCTATAGCTTAAAGAAATCGTTTTTTATACAAAAACGAAATAAGTAGCGCAAAATGAAGATATTATTTTTTAATGTGGTTATTGAATAAGAAGTTTATGTTTTGGTAACGATTAAAAGGTCACAATGAAACGTAGAAATCTATTTTGATTAGTGTGAAAATATTTCGCTTATTGAAGGAATTAGGACAATAACACATGAATATCGAGGAGTTTTTGTTGAATTTTTCCAATGAAGAAAATCTTGTTAGAGACTAAAGAAGTGAGCTAAATGAAGATGTTTGAAAAGACTGTTATTGCTGCATCTGTAATGGTTCTTGTTACAGCGGGAGTGGCATATGCACAAACGCCAAGCCGTTTAAATCAATTTGAAGCGTGGGGAGCCTATTCTTATAAATCGCCCAAAAATACGATTTGCTATGTGTTATCGGTACCTTTGAAGGCTCTTCCAACGACAGTTAATCATGGTGATAACTTTTTCTTGGTTACCAAGCGTTCTCATTCACCTATTTCGTTTGAACCGCAGTTTATGGCTGGTTATACCCTTCAAGAAGGGTCGAGAGTGACAGTGACCATTGGAGGTAAGGACTTTGATTTTTTCACGAAAGATTCCTCAGCTTGGCTGGCGTCATCAGAGCTAGAAAAGCAGCTTGTTTCTGCTATGCGTGCTGGAAGCAATATGACAGTGCAAGCGATATCAAAACGAGGAACGCATACCACTTATACTTATTCCTTAAAAGGGGTCACTGCTGCATTAAATGCAGCTCAAAAGTGCCATTAAGGTTTCGATAACTCTAAAATAGTGATGTGAATTGGAAAGCAATGGCCATTTCCTATGACCTTAGACCAGTTAGTTCATGTTTTGCACGAAAAACAGATAATGTGGTCGTGAAGGAGAGTTCTAAGCTCTCTTTAATTGGTTTGTCGCAAGATGAAATGATGCAAGCTTTAAAGACAGTTGGTGTACCAGAGCATCAAACGCGTATGCGTGTGCGTCAGCTTTGGCATTGGCTTTATGTGCGTGGTGTTTCAAATTTTGATGATATGCTGAATATTTCTAAAGCAATGCAAGAAACACTTAAGTGTCATTTCTCCATTGCGCGCCCAGAAATTGTTGGAGAACAAATATCAAAAGATGGTACGCGTAAATGGCTCTTACGTTTTCCTGCACGTGGAGCTGGAAGGCCTGTTGAAATTGAAACGGTTTATATCCCTGAAGAAGGACGTGGTACTTTATGTCTTTCATCGCAAGTAGGGTGTACGTTAACCTGCTCTTTTTGTCATACGGGAACGCAGATACTTGTTCGTAATCTGACCGCAGAAGAAATTTTGGCACAATTATTGGTTGCACGTGATTGTTTGGGTGATTTTCCTGATAAGAATACCCCTGATGGAGCAATTGTTCCCATTGAAGGACGAAAAATTACCAATATTGTTATGATGGGAATGGGAGAACCTCTTTATAATTTTGAAGCTGTTAAAAAAGCTTTATTGATTGCCTCTGATGGCGATGGACTTTCTTTATCAAAACGTCGAATTACGCTTTCAACTAGTGGAGTTGTTCCTGGAATTATCCGAACTGGAGAAGAAATTGGTGTTATGTTAGCAATTTCACTCCACGCAGTACACGATACACTAAGGGATATGCTTGTTCCCATTAATAAAAAATATCCGCTTGCTTTACTAATAGAGGCTTGCCGTAATTATCCTGGTCTTTCCAATGCAAAACGAATCACATTTGAATATGTTATGCTGAAAGATATCAATGATAGTTTAGATGATGCTAAGCGATTGATTCAGTTATTGAAAGGGATTCCTGCTAAGATTAATTTAATCCCTTTTAATCCGTGGCTAGGGAGTAATTATCAATGTTCTGATTGGGAGCAAATCGAGCGTTTTGCTGATGTCGTTAATCAAGCGGGCTATGCTTCTCCTATTCGGATACCGCGTGGACGCGATATTTTAGCTGCATGTGGACAGCTTAAATCAGCTTCAGAGCGCTTACGTAAATCTGAACGTTTACGACTTGAAAATGCCATTGGTCATTAGGTAACGCAATTTTCAGCGATATCGAGGCCTATACTTTTTTGTTTGTAATTTAATATCCAAACTTCATGCGATGGCATATGTGAGACAGAGATTAAGATGGATAAGTGCTAGACGAACAGTTTCAGCGTTTATATGCTAAATGGGGTAAGAGATTGTCTATAGTCTGTTTACATAATCTCTGAAATAAGAAGGAAACCTAATTTAGAGGGAATATGAGGTCTTAAGGATTATAACTAATTTCTACCTTATTATCATACTCGTTAATTCGGTTTTATGTCTTTTAAAAGCATCTACGGTAATATCTTTTAAAAAGTGGAGATTGTGCAGTGCCTCATGCTTTTGTTTATTATTTTCTTAAATAAGATCACGCTTCACAAGCAAAACAGAGGATCTAAAATATAAATACCATTGAGTTATCCATTGATATGTTTTTTAAGTATCCCTTAGTGCACTCTTCATATCACGATAATGCTTGAGGAGTATAACAAAAAGCTTCTGTAAATGTATTGTACTCCTACACCTTTATGTTTAATAAAGGTGTAAATTGGTACCACCATTCTATTTTTCAGCTCCCAATGTTGTAACAGCTTTTAGTACTTGAGATGGTTTATAAGAGGTGTTTTTATTCTTTTCTTAGATAGTTTTTATCCATACGAAAACTCCAGCTTCTCTTGTGATGTACAAAGTAAAGGTATTGTTTTATTCAAAATAAACAGGTTTGAAATGAAAAAATCTTATAATATTTGTTTTGTTATTTAAATTAAAAGCGATACATTACACTTATAAATCAATGTTTTGTAATGATAAGGAGATGGAGGGCAAAGCTGGTAAAAGTACCAGCAATAAGCCAGTCGAGAAAGCGAATATAAAGAGGGTTCTTTTTGAGAGTTTTGGTAAGTTTATGCGCTGTAAAAACGATTGCAATTGTAATGGGGAAAGAAATAGGGATATAAGAGAGTCCTAAAAAGAGCAATTTTTGTGTTGCCATAGGATCATTCGCATTGATAAATTGTGGTAAGAATGTCGCGTTAAAGAGTATAACTTTAGGATTGAGAAGATTAATCCCAATACCAGCAAGATAGTTACGTTTAGCGCTTTGAGATTTAGAAGATGTCTGTTCAAAGGAAAAAGTGGGGTTTCTCCGTAAAGCTTGAAAGGAAAACCATAAAAGATAAAAGGCGCCAACAATTTTCAGAAGAACAAAAGTATGTGGGGCAGCAAAAATAAGCGCTGATAAGCCAAGTGCTACAGCCGTAACCTGAATGGCAAACCCTGTTGCACTACCCAAGGCGCACATAATTCCAGCTTTTTTGCTTTGTGTAATGGTTCGCCCTACAGAAAGCATCATATCTGGTCCTGGAATAAGTGCTAAAATCAACGATGCTAAAGCAAATTGTACAACAATAGACCACTCCGGTAGAAATGACACGTAAATCTCCTTTTATTTTTAAGCAGTGTTCACTATTTATACTTTGAGGCGCCTTTATTTACGCTTTTTGCGTCTTTTTAATGTTGCTTAAAAAGAATTTATTTTTATATTTCTTGCATCGTTTTGATTTTTGGGTAGAAATAAAAAAGTAGCTCATATAGAACGTTAAAATGAAAAAGTGGCAAAATATTAGAAAAGTTGTTTTGGCTTATTCAGGTGGATTGGATACGTCAATTATTCTTAAATGGTTGCAAAGTGCGCTAGGTGTTGAAGTTGTAACTTTTACAGCAGATTTGGGGCAGGGAGAAGAGCTAGAACTTGCTCGTCGTAAAGCTGAAATGCTAGGTGGTGTTAAAGAAATCTACATTGAAGATTTGCGTGAAGAATTTGTGCGTGATTTTGTGTTTCCGATGTTTCGAGCCAATACCGTTTATGAGGGGACTTATCTTTTAGGAACATCAATTGCACGTCCACTTATTTCAAAACGCCTTATTGAAATTGCTGAGGAAACAGGGGCCGATGCCATTGCTCATGGAGCAACAGGAAAAGGCAATGATCAGGTACGCTTTGAGCTTTCCGCTTATGCGCTTAATCCTGATATAAAGATTATTGCTCCATGGCGTGATTGGGATTTTAAGAGTCGGACAGATCTCTTTGAATTTGCTCGTATTCATCAAATTCCTGTAGAAAAGGATAAGCAAGGTGAAGCGCCTTTTTCAGTGGATGCAAATTTATTGCATTCTTCATCAGAAGGAAAGATTTTAGAAGATCCAGCACTTCCTGCTCCTGAATATGTCCATATGCGTACTCTTTCGCCGGAAGATGCTCCAGATCAAGCAACCAGAATTACTCTTGGCTTTAAAAAAGGCGATGCTGTTTCAATCAATGGAAAAAATTTATCTCCTGCAACTTTACTTGCAGAATTAAATCATTATGGGCGCGATAATGGTATTGGTCGGTTAGATTTGGTAGAAAATCGCTTTGTGGGTATGAAATCGCGGGGTATTTATGAAACACCAGGTGGAACCATTCTTTTGACGGCTCACAGAGCTATAGAATCTTTAACGTTAGATCGTGGCGCAGCTCATTTAAAAGATGAATTGATGCCACGTTATGCAGAACTCATTTATTATGGATTTTGGTTTTCGCCGGAACGTAAGATGTTGCAGGCAGCTATTGATTTATCTCAAGAACATGTTGAAGGTGAAGTCACGTTAAAGCTTTATAAGGGGAATGTAATTGTTGAAGGGCGCCAAAGTAAAAAATCACTTTATTCCAGTGAGTTAGTAACTTTCGAGGATGATCAAGGTGTTTATGATCAAAGAGATGCAACTGGTTTTATTAAATTAAATGCTCTACGTTTGCGTACATTAGCAATGCGTCATCAAGGTGATAAAGAAAAGAAATAGAAAATTACGGTGACAAGTGTAATATGGATTAGTGCTTTTGTATGAAATGCCTAGTTTAAGCATTTTTCTGTCGGTTTTTACCGTTCTTTCGTTCAATACTAGAAGCTTATCTTCTGCGCTAATAAATATAATAAGCAAAACCCATGATAATAATAGCAAATGAAGGCTTCGATAATCAAAACAGGTCAATTTTGATTTATAATATTGAATGTTTTTGATTTTTATCAGAACAAAATATGTTTATAACGAGGGCGGTTTTTGTATAGTGACTTAAGAGTATAAAGAAATTTTCATCTTTTTGCTTGCTATTATTGACGAATAAATTCAAGAACCATACACCCTATTTTGAAAGAGTGTAATTTTTAGGATAAATAATGATGCGTGATCAGTGTGATACCCTCAACCTTACGCCTGAATTAAAAGATGCAGCTTCTCAATCGAGAACTTGGCCATTTGAAGAAGCACGTAAGATTATCAAACGGTATGAAAAAACGGGTTATCCAGACAGTGTGATATTTGAAACAGGTTATGGCCCTTCTGGTTTACCGCATATTGGAACTTTTGGGGAAGTTGCACGTACAACCATGGTGCGTCATGCATTTCATATTCTCACGGAGAATAAAGTAAAAACAAAATTACTTTGTTTTTCTGATGATATGGATGGTTTGCGCAAGGTTCCTGAGAATGTGCCTGATCGCGAGAGGATGGAACATTATCTTGGTCAACCATTGAGCCGTGTACCCGACCCTTTTGGAGATGATTATCCTTCTTTTGGAGCGGCAAATAATGCGCGGTTACGGGCTTTCCTTGATCGTTTTGGTTTTGATTATGAATTTGCAAGTGCTACGGATTATTACAATTCCGGTCGTTTTGATGAAACACTTTTGAAAATCCTTGCCTGTTATGACAAGGTTATGGCAATTATTTTACCAACATTAGGTGAAGAACGGCAAGCGACCTATTCACTCTTTCTACCGATTTCTCCCTTTTCTGGAAAAGTATTACAGGTACCGATGATTGCGCGTAATGTTGAAAAAGGGACTGTCACTTATATTGAACCTGAAACAGGAGAAACCATAGAAACAGAGGTTACGGGGGGCAAAGTTAAGTGTCAGTGGAAGGTAGATTGGGCAATGCGTTGGACAGCACTTAGCATTGATTATGAAATGGCCGGAAAAGACCTTATCGATTCCACAAATCTTTCTTCTAAAATTTGTAAAGTATTAGGTGGAACCCCCCCAGAAGGATTCAACTATGAGCTCTTTTTAGATGAGAAAGGGCAGAAAATTTCCAAATCCAAGGGAAATGGCTTAACCATTGATGAATGGCTTACTTATGCCCCAACAGAGAGTTTAGGGCTTTATATGTTTTCAAAACCTAAAACAGCAAAAAGGCTTTATTTTGATGTTATTCCTAAAGCTGTAGATGAATATTATGCTCATCTTTCTGCTTATGGTCGTCAAAAATGGCAAGAACGGCTCAGTAATCCTGTATGGCATATTCATAATGGTTGTCCACCGCAGGTTGATTTGCCTGTATCCTTTGCGATGCTTTTAAATTTGGTAAGTGCTTCAAATGCAGAGAATGCAGAAGTTCTTTGGGGTTTTATTTCTCGTTACGCTAAAGAAGCAAATGCACAAACTTATCCAGAACTTGATCAATTGGTGAAGTTTGCCATTAAATATTTTGATGTTTTTGTTAAACCAAACAAGAAATTTCGTATACCAGATGATAGCGAACGAGCAACATTAGCACAAATTGATGAAAAATTAGCTCATTTACCTGAAACTGTTGATGGCAACATATTACAAAATATGCTTCTTGATGTTGCAAGGTTAACGGAACGCTATCAAGATCATAGCAAAAAAAGCCCTGAAGGTGGGCCTGGTGTTTCTAATGTTTTTTTTCAAATGTTGTATGAAGTCCTTCTTGGACAAGAGCGAGGTCCACGATGGGGATCATTTATAGCGCTTTATGGGATTAATGAAATGCGTGCACTGATTGCTGAAACACTTGCACGTCCTGTGGAGGAATAATGGAACGAAGAGTGCAGGAAGTAAAGCGACGCCGTACATTTGCAATTATTGCTCACCCAGATGCGGGGAAAACAACATTAACAGAAAAGCTTTTATTGTTTGGTGGTGCTATTCAACTTGCAGGAGAAGTAAAAGCCAAAAAAGATCGTATTCAAACCCGTTCTGATTGGATGAATATTGAGCGTGATCGTGGTATTTCCGTTGTGACTTCGGTGATGACGTTTGAATATGAAAATCATATTTTTAATCTCCTAGATACTCCAGGACATGAGGACTTTGCGGATGATACGTATCGCACTCTCACAGCTGTTGATAGTGCTATCATGGTATTGGATGGGGCACGCGGAATTGAGCCAAGAACACTGAAATTGTTTGAAGTATGTCGGATGCGGGATATTCCTATTGTTACTTTTATCAATAAAATGGATCGTGAGGCACGTGATCCTATAGAGCTTTTAGATGAAATTGAAGAAAAGCTTGCTCTTGATACCGCCCCCATAACATGGCCCATTGGGTCGGGTAAAGATTTTGTCGGGACCTATGACCTTCATCATAACCGTTTTCGCCAAAAAGATGATGAGATAACACAGCGGATCGTTTCAAATCCCAGTGAGGTTGTCCATTTACTTCCCCAATATCAACGTTCCACTTTTCTTGAAGGAGTAGAACTCGCTCAAAGTGTTTGCAAGAATTTTGATCTTCAAGCTTTCCGTGAAGGTCATATGACACCGGTTTATTTTGGTTCAGCTTTGCGAAATTTTGGTGTTCGTGATTTGATCAATGCGCTTATAGATTTTGGTCAAAGTCCTCGTGATCAAAGTGCAGATCAGCGCAATGTCATAGCAACTGAACCTAAAATGACGGGATTTGTTTTTAAAATTCAAGCGAATATGGACCCTAATCATCGTGATCGTATTGCATTTTTTCGGGTATGTTCTGGAACACTTGAACGTGGTATGAAAACAAAGTTGGTTCGAACAGGAAAACCGATGACACTTTCGGCTCCACAATTTTTCTTTGCGCGTTCGCGCCAAATTGCTGATCAAGCCTATGCTGGTGATATCGTAGGGATCCCTAATCATGGAACATTGCGTATCGGCGATACTTTGACTGAAGGAGAAGATATCCTCTTTAAGGGAGTACCAAATTTTGCACCAGAGATTTTGCGTCGTGTTTGTTTAGGCGATCCAATGAAAGCAAAAAAGCTCAAAGAAGCTTTGCAACAAATGGCTGAAGAAGGGGTTGTACAATTGTTTATTCCTGATGATGGGTCGCCTTCTCTCATTGGTGTTATTGGTGCTTTGCAAATTGATGTCTTAAAAGAACGATTAAAAATAGAATATTCTTTGCCAGTGAATTTTGAGTCTGCGCGCTTTAATTTATGCCGTTGGATTTCAGCGCAGAGCAAAGATGAGTTGCAAAAGTTTCTCAGCAATCACCGCTCTGCTATTGCGTATGATTTAGAAGGTGATCCAGTTTTTTTAGCGGAGAACCATTTTTCATTAAATTATGAAGCAGAAAGAGCTCCTAAAATAAAATTTTCTGCTTTTAAAGATTATCAAGTACGCTCTTAAAATAAAGAAGAATTTTTTATGTAACAATTTGGTTGATAATGATTTTTCATATTGAGTTGGGGATCTGAATATTGTTATTTTTTCTGAAAACAAAAGGAGTATGTAAAGAACACTTTCAGATTGCACTGTATAAAGAATACGGTAAATTTATTTTATAATATTCAATAAGTTATAATATATTTGTAATTGTAACGTCTTTTAAAATTTTGATATATTTTTTCACAATAGCTTAAGGCAAGGTCATATATTTCAGTATTTTGAATGTCAGCTAAAAATCTCCTGTATAAATAGAGCTTTTCAGTTTTTTCTTGTATGAAAATTGTATACAGTCAAAATAAAGCAAATAATCAATAAGATGAAATTTGTTATTCCCAATATGAGATCATATGACTTATAAACCACGTGTCTTTTCTATATCTTCTGGAATGGCTTTTTTGCCTCACTTTGTTGAGGCACTGCTCTCCGGTACCCTTATTGATAATTTCGCTCCCAATGGAGACATTCAAACTGCCCTTGCCGATAGCCTTATTTATGTTCCGACACGTCGTGCTGCTCGCGCTTTACGTTTAGCCTTTGTTGAAAGAAGCGATACACAATCAACTTTCTTACCAACCATTCGTGCTCTAGGAGATGTCGATGAAGACAGTTTCCTTTTTGTTGAAAATCATACCAGCACTCTGAATCCACCCATTGGAAAAAGTGAACGCTTACTGCTTTTAGCGCGCCTTATTCGCCCATGGCGTGAAAATTTACCTGCGCATCTGCGTGCCATGTTTGGTACAGAAGATGTACTTATTCCGGCTCATAGTGCTGATGCAATTTGGCTTGCTCAGGATTTAGCGCATTTGATGGACGAAATTGAAACAGAAGGAGCAGATTGGTCGAAACTTAAAGATATTGCACCTGATATGGTCGCTGAATGGTGGCAAATAACGCTCGACTTTCTGACTATTGTTACGCAAAATTGGCCACAAATCTTGACCGAAAGGCAACGAAGCAATCCCGCGGAATGGCGTAATCAAGCACTCACAATGCATGCAGAGACTTTGCGATGCACGCAGCCTGATAAACCTATCATTGCTGCTGGTGTGTCAGGTTCTATGCCCGCAGTTTCTCATCTTTTAAAGGTTATAGCTTCTCTGCCCAAAGGGGCTGTTGTTCTTCCTGGCCTTGATCTTCATATGGATGAAGAACAATGGAATGCACTAAGCACAAGCAATAAAGAAAAAACAGCTTGTGATTTTTTTGATCCTGCAGAAAATGTTTTTAGCCATCCTCAATATCATTTAAAAAAACTTCTAACTCTCATGGAGTGTCAACGTCATCATGTTTGCGAAATTGGCCAACAAAGTATAACAAAGAAAAAACGAATGGCTCTTTTATCAGAAGCACTCCGACCTGCTTCTACAACAGATAAATGGATACAAATTATCCGTGATGATTATGAAAATCTTTGTGCAGATTGGTCATTTATTGAAGCTATAAATGAACGTGAAGAAGCTCTCGCTATAGCTGTTACCTTACGCAAAGCTATTGAAGAACCTCAAAAAACTGCAGCCCTTATTACAAATGACCGTAATTTAGCACGCCGTGTTGCTGTGGAATTACAGCGATTTGGAATTGAAGCAAATGATTCAGGCGGAATACCACTTGCACAAACATTGCCTGTAACTCTCTTACGACTTATCTTAGAAAATGTATTGCAACCTGATGATCCCATTGCTTTTCTTTCTCTTCTTAAACATCCCCTTACAACACTCCAACAAAATCGTCATCGTTTACGGGAAATGGCAGAAAATTTTGAACTTTTTGTTCTTCGAGGGAATACAGGGCGTATTAATCTTTGCGAATGTGATCAATTTCTTGAAAAATGGATTGAAACATCTTTTCATAATAGTTCTGAAAATAACACCCTTGATCAGCAGAAATGTGAAGAAGCACGTCTCTTTTGTCATCTTTTAAAAAAAGCTGTTGAGCCTTTAACGTCTCTTATGAAACAAGAGAAAGAATGCACCATCAATGAGGCTGCAATAGCAACTGTTGAGGTTTTTGAAAATTTTGGTCGCAATGAGGATAATTCTCTTGCACATCTTTATCAACATGAAGCAGGACAAGCCTTATCAAATTTTTTGCGTGAATTGGTCAGTGATCAATCGGGATTAACATTTCATCTTTGTGAATGGCCCGCTATGTTTTCTGCCATAATAGCAACCCGTTCCGTCGCACCTTCGCCTGGAGGACATCCACGTTTATTCATCTGGGGTACTTTGGAATCGCGTTTGCAAACGGTTGATACAGTGGTCATTGGTGGTCTTAATGAAGGATCATGGCCGATATCAACCCGAAATGATGCTTTTTTATCGCGACCGATGAAAATGATGTTAACTCTGGAACCACCAGAACAGCGTATTGGTCTTTCCGCGCATGATTTTCAATGGGCGATGGGAATGGATAAAGTGGTGATGAGCCGAGCACTACGAGTTGATCATGTTCCTTCTCTCCCTTCACGCTGGCTACAACGCTTAGAAACTGTCGTAGGACAACAAGTTTGGAAACAAATCCGTGCACGAGGTGAAAAGATACGCCATTGGGCAAAGATGCTTGACAATACGGACATGTCTGCTTGTGCAACACGCCCTTGCCCTGTGCCACCCATTGCAGTGCGTCCACGTCATTTTTCCATCACCGAAATAACAACGTTACGCCATGACCCTTATGCCATTTATGCTAAAAAAATCTTAAGGCTCAAACCACTTAAAGCCCTTATTCATGACCTTGGTGCTTCTGAACGCGGAACACTTTATCACGCTATTCTTGCAGATTTTTGCACACAAATAAAAAATCTAAATGCTGCAAATGCATTAGATGTGTTGCTCGCTATTGGACGTAAAGAATTTGATAAGTTTAATTTGCCTGCTGATGTTGAAACAATCTGGTGGAATACATTTGAAAATCTTGCTCCCTTTATTTTGCAATGGGAACAAAGTCTAGAACCCCGAATACGACATTCGGAAGTGGAATCGCAAAAAATACCCATAGGTACAACAGGGGTAACTCTTTCAGGACGTGCTGATCGTATTGATATATTGCCAAACAAAACGGTTGAAATACTTGATTTTAAAACGAGTACACCCCCTTCATCAAAACAGGTTCGCGAATTATTATTTCCACAATTAGCATTGGAAACCGCTCTATTAATGAGAGGAGCTTTTACAGATTTTCAAAATCTGTCCCCCTCAAAACTATTTTATATTCCTCTTAATGGAAAAGGTAAGATTACTCCTCAATTAATTCTTTCAGAAAAAGCGGAAAAAGATCACCAAAATGTTATTAATCTTGGTGAAAGGGCGTGGGAACATCTTATCGCGTTAATGGAGTATTATCAAAATCCACAACAAGGCTATCTTTCACACGCAGTCCCTATGTTAAAACAATATGAAAGTGACTATGATCATCTGGCACGCTTATGGGAATGGTCAAATGGATTTCATAAAGGAGATCAATCATGACTCTTTTTTCTATTCCTGAAGCAGCCCTTGATGCACAAGCAACAGCAACACATCCAAAAACACATGTATGGGTTTCTGCAAATGCAGGATCTGGAAAAACCCATGTTCTAACCGAACGCGTTATTCGTTTGCTTTTAAACGGTACTTCTCCAGCACGTATTTTATGCCTTACTTACACGAGAGCCGCCGCCGCTGTTATGCAATCGCGGATTTTTCGCACACTCTCCAGCTGGAATGAACTCGATGATGCACAGCTTAAAGAAATCTTATCGAAGTTTGAAAACAAACCTATCAGTGCAACAAAAATAACCTATGCGCGCCAACTCTTTGCTCGTGCTTTAGAAACACCTGGTGGTTTGAAAATACAGACTATTCACGCATTTTGCGAATCTCTCTTGCATCAATTTATGCTAGAAGCCAATATTGCTGGACATTTTGAACTCATAGATGATATCAACCGCAAGAAATTACTACAAGAAGCCCGCTGCCAACTTTTAAAGCATCATGATATACAACCCGCTCTAAAACAGCTGCTTAAGGTTATCAGTGAACATACTTTTAACCAATTGCTGTATGAAGCAGCTGAAAAGCAACATAAACTGTCTGATTTTTTGTCTTCTCTTCTGTCTGAAAATGGAGAAGAGAAATTGCGGGCGCTGTTTAATTTAGCACCTGATGATACAAATCAGCAATTACTAGAAAAAATTCAACAGACTGCTCGTCTTCCTCTTTATGCTCTTAACCATTGTGAAACCCATGGGAATAAAAACACTAAGAGTATCATTGAAAAACTTCCCCAATTAGAAACTGCTTGTGATGAAGAAACTATCATTGATATTGTTTCAAATATTTATTTTACAACAGAAGGTAAACCTCGTAATTTTGCACTTATATCGTCTAAAAAATCAGATGAAATTTGGCCTTTTATTCAACAATTGATTAAAGATAAACAAAGCAAGCTTTCTGTTCTTTTAGAAAAATATCACTGTGCAAAAGTTGCCACCCTCAATATGGCTGCTTTTCAGCTTTGTGCCCTTTATCTCAAAATTTATGCAAATTTAAAAAAAGCCAATGGTTTTTTAAACTTTGATGATCTCATTGAGCGCACACTCCATTTGTTACAGCGCAAAGGTGCAAGCCAATGGGTGCACTATAAACTTGATCAGGGACTTGATCATATTTTGCTTGATGAAGCACAAGATACGAACCCTGATCAATGGAAAATTATTCAACTTTTAGCGCAAGAATTTTTTACAGGTCATAGTCAACGTGACAATATACGTACTCTTTTCGCTGTTGGAGATGAAAAACAGTCTATTTATTCCTTTCAGGGCGCTGCACCAGAAAATTTTGCTGCAAATGGCAAAATTATTCAAAAAAAAGCACAACAAGCAAAGCAGAAATTTGAAAAAATACAATTGAATTACTCTTTTCGCTCCACAGCCGATGTTCTTAAAAGTGTGGATCTTGTCTTTGAAACACCAGAGAATTATAAAGGGCTTTCAGCAGAAAATACAAAAACCATACACGAAGCTATCCGTACTCACAGTCCAGGTGAAGTTATTTTATGGGATGCCATTTCTAAAGAAAAAGACGAATTTCCTGATGATTGGCATGTAACTGTTGATCATTTAGATATACCAGCAGTACGTTTGGCAGAAAAAGTTGCTGAAACGATTGCAGGCTGGTTACACAAAGGAGAAATGCTTCCAGCAAAAGGGCGGTTATTGCGTGCTAGTGATATTATGGTTTTGGTTCGTAAGCGTGATCAATTTGCCCTAGCGCTTTCTCGTGCCCTTAAACAACGCAATATACCCGTCGCTGGTGCAGACCGTTTACAGCTTATAAAACATATGAGTGTGCGTGATTTAATGGCACTCGGACGTTTTGTTTTGCAACCACAAGACGATTTGTCTCTTGCTTGTGTTTTAAAAAGTCCACTCTTTGCGCTTAGCGAAGAGGAACTTTATCAACTTGCCGCTCACCGTACAGGCTCCCTTTGGAAAAGCCTTTGTGAACAGGCATCGTCGCATATTCCTTTTAAAGATACTTTTGAAAGCTTGAGTCAATATCGTACTTTAGTGGATAAAATACCAGTCTTCGAATTCTATAGTCATATCTTAAATGATGATAAGGGACGACAAAAAATTTTAGCGCGCTTAGGCTCGGAAGCCAATGATGTGCTTGATGCTTTTATGGACTACACACTCGCGATTCAAAAAACGGGGTTACCAGGATTACAAGCTTTTTTGGAAACATTAAGTGTCAGTGAACCAGAAATTAAACGTGAGTTTGACCAAAATCATGAAGAAATTCGCATCATGACTGTTCACGCCGCAAAAGGACTGGAGGCTGCTGTTGTATTTTTAGTTGATCCCGGTAGTGCGATTTGGCATCCCCAGCATTCACCTCACTTGCTTGAAGTTCCCTTGAACAATGCATATTTGAGTGACCAACAAGCTTTTATCTGGCGCCCTAATGCAGAATTCGATACAATGCCTTCTAAACAAGCAATTTTGCGTTTAAAAGAGCGTGCTGAAGAGGAGTATAGGCGCCTTCTTTATGTAGGAATGACACGCGCTGAAGATCGCTTGTTTGTTTGCGGGTATAAAGGTCCGAAAACGCCATCTCATACATGGTTACAACTGGTAAAGAGAGCTCTCGAACCACATGCGGTAGCTATAAAAGGTCCTGCGGAAGATATTGCAGCTTGGCGTTATTGCATTACACCGCCTTCTTCTACTTCTATAAACCAAAAAATTTCTTCCGTTGAGTGCCAAACACTTCCACCTCTACCAGACTTTTTCTCCCATAAAGTACCAGCAGAACCAGTGTTACCAAAACCGTTAAAACCGTCAGTGGCGAGCCTTTCCATTGAAGCTGATACAGAGCTGTCCTCAAGTCCAAAACAGCTTACCACTTCACCTGTTTTAGGAGCCATGAACACAAACAGAGCTTTTTCCATTGAATATGGTAATCTCGTTCACCGATTGTTACAGTATTTACCCGATTGTCCCCCACAAAAACGTCGAGATTATGCTCGAAACTATCTCAATATCAAAGCCTCTCATTGGCATGAGAGCCAAAGAGAAGATGCTCTTTGCCATATTTGGAAAATATTAGATCATGTTTATCTCAAACCCCTTTTCTCTGAGCATTCACGTGCTGAGGTCTCCTTAATGGGTATTGTGAAAATTCGTGGAAAAGAACAAGCAATCTCTGGTCAAATTGACCGTCTCTACATCACGCAAAACAGCGTTATCTTTGCCGATTTTAAAACAGGAACCCCGCCAGAAAATGAAGCTGCTATTGCTTCCCATCATTGGTTGCAAATGGCTCTTTATCGAAAGTTATTGCAAGCTATTCATCCCGATAAAGATATACAGGCTCTGCTTATCTACAGTAAAGAAGCCAAAATTTTTAAACTTCCTCCAGAAAAACTTGAGGCATTTCTTAGTGAAGTTGCCTTATAAGTTACTCTTTTCCTTGCAAAGCATTTTTACATTTTATTTACTTTCATAAAATCGCTCAAACAAACACAACGCACAATCCCTGGTGTAAAAAAGTCCTTTAATAATTTATCTTTGCAATAACTTGATATGAATTGTTATTATACCAATCTATAAAAGGTGAATATAAAGGATAAATCAATGACGTGTATAAAAGTTGATAAGGACAATTTCGAAAGTGAAGTTCTAACCTCTTCCACCCCTGTTGTGGTTGATTTTTGGGCAGAATGGTGTGGCCCTTGCAAAGTGATTGCTCCAATTTTGGATGAAATTTCAATAGAAATGCAAAATCAAGTTAAAATTGCTAAGGTAAATATTGATGAAAATCCGGAACTGGCTACCCAATACGGAGTACGTTCTATCCCTACATTACTAATGTTTAAAAATGGAAATATTTCATCGAATATGGTTGGCGCTACCTCTAAAGGACGTCTTTCTGAATGGATAAAAGATGGGCTTAGTTAATTCCACATATAATCACTATAAAGGAGAGAAATTTTGTCTCTCCTTTTGATTTTTTTAAAATATTCTTTTTTGCATTATATTATAATGAAAAGACAATAAAAATCAAAATTTTAAATGAATTTAAGAATTCGTGCTTTTATGCATGATTCAATTGACCATTTTTTATAAAAAATTGCTTTGTATGAAGAATATATGCAATTCTTTCCTTATAGGCGCGTTAAAAATATTGGGTGAATGATAATTTCATTAAAGGTATTTCTTCTTAGATAAGACTATTGAGATAGATAGTATTTTCAACACATAAAGGGAGATTTTAAGCAAAAACTTTGCAAATTACTTTTCTGAAGCTCACAATTTTTAAGCAGAAAGAGACAAGCAATTCACTACAGGTTATATAATGCTCTTATAAAGGGTTATCACTTCAATTTAAAATTCTCTTATACTATTCTCTAAAATCAAAATTGTAGGTATCAGATTCTCTAAAATAAATTGATGAATTTCTATAAATTAACGGCTGTCCTTTGCAATTTATGTCATTGTTATATAAAAGAGTCAGCATTTCGTTTCATCTTCCATGGTTGGTGCCTCCATGAAGCCTTCTTTATGTTGTCCATCATCTCAGATTTCATAGGTAGTACTGAGGTATTATCAAATTAAAAAATGATGATGTTCATGTTTTTTTAAAATGTACGAATTGTAAAAGACTGTTGCAAACATTCAATGGAATGTTGCGCTGATCTAACTGTTACATGACGCCCATGTTCTTTATAGTGTAAGGTGAGTGCAAAAGTGGCGAGTTCTAAAAGAGCTGTATTTCTTTCTGGCCATTCAACAAGTAAAATATTTTTCTCACGAGCTTCATGAAGCCCTAATTCATCAATTTCTTCTGCCATAGAAAGGCGATAAAGATCAGCATGAATAATTTCAAACTTTGGAAGTTGATAGCTTTGCACAAGAGTAAAAGTAGGGCTTGGAACATCTATAGTGTTATCGTTCGCAAGTGTTTGAATGATTGTACGTGCAATGGTTGATTTTCCAGTTCCAAGATCTCCTTGCAGCGTTACAAGATCTCCTGGCTTTAAAGAAAGAGCTAAATTTTGTGCAAAAAGCTTTGTTGCCTCTTCATTTTCAAGAAAAAAACTAAAATTCATTAAAAGTTCCATGAAATGGATGAAAAATTTTTGTTATCATAAAGGTTAAAATTAAAAAATCGTATCTCCTTTGGAGAGTGGGAAAAAACATTTAACTGTTGTTCCTTTTCCAGAACCGGTAAGAATTTCAACATGTCCACCGTGTAGTTCAACGAAACTTTTTACAAGGGAAAGGCCAAGACCCGCTCCCGCACGCCCACCATGGTGTGAATGGGAAGAAAAACGTTTAAAAATACGATCAAGAACGTCTTCTGGGATGTCAGAGCCCTGATTGTGAACGCTAAAGACAATGTTATCATCTTGTTCATCGACGCAAAATTCAATAGTACTCGCCTCCGTTGCAAAATTAATAGCATTACTCAGTACATTCACAAAAATTTGATGCAAGCGCTTTTCATCAGCAGAAATAGAATTTAAGGAAGGAGAAATTTGTTGTAAAAGCGTAATATGCCGTCCATTAAGGCGATCTTCTACACGTGCTACTGCTTGTATCATAGCATCGGCAATGTTAACCGATTTTATGTCCAACTCCATAATGCCTGCATCAAGGGTAGCAAGATCAAGAATATCGTTAACAATATTTAAAAGAGTTCCTGATTCTGAATGAATGTGTTCAAGATATTCTTGTTGACGTTCATTGATAGAGCCGAAAATTTGATCACGTAAAATATCCGAAAATCCAATAATATTGGTGAGAGGTGTGCGTAATTCATAAGAAACATGTTGGACAAATTCATTACGCAAACGATCAGCACTTTCTAATGCTTCATTTTTTTCTTGAAGAGCACGCGCAACATGGACAGTGTCCGTAACATTCACAAAAGTAAGCATCGTTTGTCCATTAGGAAGAGGGACCAGAGTATAGTCAATAATCATATCATTTTTAAGATCTATACGACCTGAAAATGTTTCACGTTTTTCAGCAAAACCGGTAATGAACTTGGTAAATTGATCCCATTCTTGCCCCAAGGTTAAGGCTGAACAATGGCTTTGTAACTGTGTAATATGGGTTCCTTCTACCAGTAAATTATAAGGAAGAGACCACAATTTCGACAAGGCAGGATTCGATAAGCGAAGGCGTCCATCAGTACCAAAAACGACCACACCTTCAGAAAGTTTATCAAGTGTTTCACCTTGTATTTTAATAAGTGTATTATAACGACGCTCAAGATCAATTTTTTCTGTAAGGTTTTCGTAAAGCCAAGTGACACCTCCTTGTGGATGAGGGTTCGAGACAACACGCACCGTACGTCCATCTGGAAGATTCCAAATTTGTTGGTTCGATTCTGTTTGCCAATAGGCTTTTAAAAGTTCTTCTTTCCATGCGCGCCAATCAGGGTGTTCAGCAATGAGCCCCTTTTCACGTAAACGTTCAAGAAACAATGTGTGGCTTGGTTCACTTTCTAAAAAAGAACTCTCCAACGGCCATAAAATTTTGAAAGCATGATTACAGAATTTTAATTTTTGGTTTGTATCAAAAATGGCTACAGCTGTTGAAATTTGGTCAAGTGTTTCACAATGGCTTTGAAGAACATATCTTAATTCATGAGCAAGATTTTCATATGCGCTGTCATCACGTGCAAAAGCTGCCATCCCTTCAGCTGTTGTAATACGTGTGAGATGAAAACGGTGCCGTTCTCCACCAATAACCGTATAAACATGTTCTTGAAAAATTGTTTCTGTTTCATCTGTTTTGCGTTGTGTATTTTCATTGAAAAGATCCCCCACGTCATCACTGTCTTCACGAGAGTCTGTCATTTCTCTAAAGGCGCGATTGATAAAACAAACTTTTCCTTCACAATCTTTTATCCATACGGGCTCTTGAATAAGATCAAGAAGATTACGCTGCATTCTCAGTTCAGTAAGAAGGCGGGCGATATCTTTCTGTAAACGAGCATTTTCACTCTGTTGTTTTGAGATATCTTGAAAGCGAGCAATAGCGACTGTTCCTGCGATGACTCCTGTAACTTGTAGCGGTACATTGTTTGTGGTGGTGATAGAAAGATCAAAAGGGTGACATTTACAACGTAGTTGAGTCAATGCATAATCAAGTTCTCGCAGAGAATTTTCTTCAACCCAGAGCTCAAAACGCTGAAAATCTTTCTGGTCGATTCCTATTTTTTGCAATGCAGAAAGGGCACCAACGACACGGGGTAAGGTTGTTGGATTTTCCCAAATAAGAAGGAATTGCTCGGTTTCTTCCAGAAGCCATTCATAATATTTAAGTTTTTCAGAAAAATTTGCCTGAATTATCTTCAAAGGCTTCTGTGCAGTTTTTTTTGCACGCATAATAACAGCTAGGCACGTGAGAAGTGAAGCACAAGAAATTCCTCCACACAGCGCTAAAAGCAGCCATGGACCATTCGGCAAAGTGAAGAAAAATGGTAAATAACCTTCCAATGACTGAGCAAAAGCGCATGTTGGAGAAAAAAAGAAAAAAAGGCAAAATATATACGTATAGATTCGGATCTCTTTTTGAGCTTTTTCTTTGGGGTTATAGTCACCAAAGCTGAGCACGGCATCTTTCCCTTTTTTAACCCAAGGAAACGTATTAGTAACGATAATGGTTTGGTTTATAAGGTCCTTGTGGTGAGACTCCAATATAAGCGGCTTGTTCTTCTGATAAAACACTTAATTTTATTCCTAACCGATCCAGATGTAGACGTGCAACCTTTTCATCAAGATGTTTAGGCAAAACAGTGACTTCATTTGTATAGTGTTCTGAACGGGTAAAAAGTTCAATTTGCGCTAAAACTTGATTAGTAAACGAGGCTGACATGACAAAAGAAGGATGCCCAGTCGCATTCCCGAGGTTTAACAAACGCCCTTCAGAGAGCAAAATGATGCGTTTTCCATCGGGAAAGGTGATCATATCAACTTGTGGTTTAATATTTGTCCATGGCAAATTTCTAAGGGCAGCGACTTGGATTTCGTTATCAAAATGACCAATATTTCCAAGAATACACATATCCTTTACTTGTCGCATATGATCTAAACGAACAACATCTTTATTGCCTGTTGTCGTGATGATAATATCAGCACTGGAAGCAGCATCATCCAAATTAACAACTTCATAGCCATCCATAGCGGCTTGAAGAGCGCAGATAGGATCAATTTCTGTTACTTTAACACGAGCCCCAGCACCAGAAAGAGATGCTGCTGAACCTTTTCCTACATCACCATAACCACAGACAATGGCAGTTTTACCAGCGATCATCACATCTGTTCCACGTCGAATACCATCGACCAATGATTCTTTACATCCATATTTATTATCAAACTTTGATTTAGTGACGCTATCATTAACATTAATAGCAGGAAAAGGTAGAAGTCCTTCTTTTTGTAACTGATAAAGACGGTTTACACCTGTTGTGGTTTCTTCGCTTACACCTTTAATTGCTGCGCGCTGTCGTGTAAAAAAAACTGGCGTTGCATCCATACGCTTTTGTATTTGTTTGAAAAAAATTTCTTCTTCTTCTGTTTTGGGATGCGATAAAATATCTTTATTTTGTTCTGCACGACTTCCCATTAAAATATAGTTTGTGGCGTCAGCTCCATCATCTAAAATAAGATTGGAAGGATTACCATCTGGCCATTGGAAGATTGCATCTATATAAGTCCAATATTCTTCCAATGTTTCACCCTTAACGGCAAATACAGGAATGCCAGTTGCGGCGATAGCTGCTGCTGCATGGTCTTGCGTAGAAAAAATATTGCTAGAGCTCCACCGTATATCGGCGCCAATCGCTTTTAATGTTTCAATTAAAACAGCTGTTTGAATTGTCATGTGCAATGAGCCAGAAATACGCGCTCCGCGCAAAGGTTGGCTGGAAGAAAACTCCTTACGACAAGCCATCAAACCAGGCATTTCAGTTTCAGCAATATTAAGTTCTTTACGACCATAAGCGGCAAGTGCAATATCTTTGACAACAAAATCTTGAGCTGCCATTCTTCATTCCTTTAAAATAAGTTTTTCCAAGACGGTAGGAGAAATTAAAAAAAAATGCAAGACAAGAAGAGGACTTCTCTATGTGAAAAAGCTCTTTTAAAATCTCCATAAATTTGTGCAACAAATATGCATTTACGGATCTGAGTAGTGATGTTACTAACAGAATAAGAGATCTTCATGATAAGTCTTATTATATAAACAAAACTCTATCCTTTTCACGTAACTTTAAAGCTTTTAAAAATCTCTAGAGGGAATACCTTTTAAATAATAAAAATGGTGCATTGCTTCACAGTTTTTATATCGATTTTTTATGGGATAATATCGAAAGTAGTATACCCATATTCTACTCACTTATGCGGTTGTTGAAAAAGGAAGTATTACTTTAATCTCATTATTAAGCTTTTTAGCAAAATAATATAATGCAAAGCCATAGGCTATCATGTTTATGAATAGGCAATTCAGAATCGGTTCTTTAGGATTCCAATGTTGCATCTGCTCTTGGATAAAGACAGTTTATAAGAAGTGCTTTTCTCTTGTTTTCAACGATTTTTATCAAAAGATTATAGATATACGATTAAACATTTTTTGTGATACTGAATAGAGTATTTAAAATGTAAAAACATCACTCTATTGAACACTCTGATTTTAAAACTGCTAACAACGAGCGATGAATTATAAATCAAATAATTAACTCAGTTTTAGAAGAATTTATTCTAAACGAATAGGTTTTGGGAAAATTGACCATGTGGACGAAATCGCCAAAGATAACTTGGCAAGAATGCTGCCATTGCTCTGGGGGTAATTCCCACACCTTCTAGAGTATATCCATTCTCTATAGCTTCTTTAGAAACAATGTTATCCATTTGCAAAAAACGTATCTGATTGGCTGTTACGAGTGTTGGTACAAAAGGCAATTTACCGACTGTTCCCAAAATTCCTCCAATCAATAGACCAGCAGAAAGGGGCATGGATAGGATTGTTTTTTTACGGTGAATAATTTTGAGTATATTTTCAAGAGTATTTTGGAAGGTGATAATCTGGGGACCACCAAGATCATAATTTTTTCCCCAAGCAACTTGTCCATCTAAAGCGCGCGCGATAAACTCAGCAACATCACCAACATACACGGGTTGCAATTTGCTTTTCCCACCTCCAAAAAGAGGCATAATTGGTAAAAAACGTGACAAATCTGCCAAGGTGTTAAAGAAACAGTCCTCTGGTCCAAAGATAACGGATGGACGGATAATAATTGCTTGAGGATGCTTGTTATGAATGATTTGTTCACCCATAAACTTAACACGTGCATAAAGACATGAAGCATTCTCGTTAGCCACAAGTGTTGACATATAGATTAGCGGAATACCAGTTTCTGCTGTTAATTCAGCAACATTGTAAACACCATCAATTTGTGTTTTTTTAAAATTCGATTGATTTGCTTGTTTTAAGCTACCAGGCAAAAACACTGCCGCATCAGCTCCAAGCAATGCGCGTGCAACAGAAGCACGATGCTTGATATCTGTTTTAAGCATTTGGGTTTGTCCTACTTCTCCTATTTGGAGCATGTAATAAGCTTTTTGTGGACAACGAACAGCGATACGAACGCGATATCCCCGCTTAGTCAAAGTTTCAACGACATGTCGTCCTACAAAACCGGATCCGCCAAAAACAGTAATGAGTTTAGGATGTTGATAAAGTGCACAATCAAGTTGCATGATTAAAAAGTCTATCTTTCAAAGCTTTAAAAATAGCTAATTATCTAGCACGGTGGTGTTTTATTGTCACGCAAAATATCACCCGCAAGATAAAGAGAACCACTAATAAGGACAATAGCCTCTTTATATTCCATTTTAATTTTATGCAAAGCATCTTGTAGGTGCGCTTTTGGGGCAGCAGGGATTCCTACTTTTTGGGCTGATTCAGCTAAGTCTGTTGGAGAGATACTGGCATTATTGTCAAGCAGCGGTATCGTATATACTTTATCGACAAGGTTAGCTAAAGGACGAAAATAACCGACAGCATCTTTGGTATTAAGCATGCCAGCAATCATAATAATGGGGCGATCTGTTTTTTTTCTCCATTGTGTAAGTTCTGCCGCAATAACTTTTCCTGCAGCAGGATTGTGACCACCATCTAACCATAAATCAATATCAGGAGATAGTTGATCAACCAAAAGTCCTTGGGTAAGATGCTGCATTCGTGCGGGCCAATAAATATTTTTTAAAGCGTCATTTATGGTTTGTTCTGAAAGTTGAAAACCCGCTTGATAAACTGCTTCAAGAGATGCACCAGCATTGGCAACTTGGTGGTCTCCAATAAGGTTAGGAAGGGGAAGATCCATGAGACCTTGATTGTTTTGAAAAACCATACGTCCATGTTCTTTATAACTTTGATAATCTTGATCAAAGAGAGCATAAAATGCTTTATTTTTATTAGCAAGGGGTATTAAAGTAGCAAGAGTTTCTTCATAATTTTGCTTCCCAATGACTACAGGAACGTTTGGTTTGATAATCCCTCCTTTTTGAAAAGCGATTTGAGCAATTGTATTTCCAAGAAAGCTCTCATGATCATAATCAATGGGCATAATAAGCGATACAGCTGGTTTGTTAACGACATTGGTAGCATCAAAACGTCCTCCCAATCCAACTTCTAAAATGACAACATCAGCTGGATGTATACTAAACAACATAAAGGCAGCGGCTGTAAAAATTTCAAAAATAGTAATCGGCTCTTGACGATTTACTTTTATAATTTCACGGATTGTCTCAGCCAATTGGTTTTCTGTAACAAGTTGACCACCTCCTTTTTGACCTAACCGGCAGCGTTCATTCCAGTTGACGAGATGAGGTGAGCTATAAACATGAACGCGGTATCCTGCACTTTCCAAAAGAGCACGGCAAATTGCTGAAGCAGATCCTTTGCCATTTGTTCCAGCGATGTGAATAACAGAGGCAAGTTTTAAATGTGGGTTACCAAGACGCTCTAAAAGGTGAACAATACGCTCTAAAGAAAGATCAAATTTTTTCGGATAATTTTTTAGTAAATCATCCACCACCCTTTGTATTTGACTTTGTTGCATAAACTTAAGCTGCTTTTGTCCTAGAAAGCGATGTTTGAGAGTCTGTTGGGGATGGATCGGAAGGGTTAAAAACAGCAGGGCGTTTCATCATCAAGCGTAAAATACGCGCAATTGTTGTTTTCATTTCTAAACGCGATACAACCATATCAATCATACCATGTTCAAGCAGATATTCACTACTTTGAAAACCTTCTGGTAGGGTTTCGCGTATAGTTTGTTGAATCACACGTGGACCAGCAAAACCAATCATAGCGCCAGGCTCGGCAATGTGAATATCACCAAGCATGGCGTAAGAAGCAGTAACACCACCGGTGGTTGGATTAGTCAGCACAACAATATAGGGAAGCTTTGCTTCTTTCAACATTTCAATCGCTACAGTTGTACGGGGCATTTGCATCAACGAGAGTGTTCCTTCTTGCATGCGTGCACCACCAGAAGCAGCAAAAAGAACCAGCGGACGCCTTTCAGCAATGGCAGTATCAAAAGCTTTGATAATAGCTTCTCCTGAAGCCATACCAAGTGATCCACCCATAAAGGCGAAATCTTGAACAGTTGCAATAATTGGCAAACCCTCAATCGTACCACGTGCACTTAAAATATTGTCATCAACCCCAAGTTTAGAACGATAATCTTTTAACCGGTCAATATAGCGTTTTTCGTCACGAAATTTTAAAGGATCTGTTACAACTTTTGGATTTTCAAGAGCTGTATAAACACCATCATCAAAAAAATGCATGAGACGATTTTTAGCACTGATACGCATATGATGACCAGAATTGGGAGCTACAAATTGATTAGCTTCCAGATCTTTATGGAAGACCATTTCACCACTGGTAGGATCTTTAATCCATAGATTTTCTGGAATTTCACGGCGCCCCAATATAGAGTTAATTTTAGGACGAACATAATTTGTAATCCAGTTCATCTTTATAACCTTCCTTTAAATATTGTGCATCTTTTGCATGATTTGAAAGAATATAGAACTTAAGCAGTCACATTTACTTTACCGGTTGAACAAAGGAGTCTATTTAATACTTTTATCAGCGTACGTATAGCTTGTTTTTTAATTTTTAATTTTTCCCATATCATAACAATCATATGCATCATGAAGAGTATTCCCTATAATAAATTTCTCATAAGTTCTAAGAACTTACATGTTTGTATTTTTTACTTTGGTGTTAAAATTTACTCCTTGCGATGGTTAACAAACGCCTTATTTTTAATAAAAAATGAATATCCAATTAATCATTCGTATCAACAGTTTTGAAGAAAAGAAACCTTATAGTATAAGGCGCTAACAAGGCTAAAATAATCCATTAAAGATAATGAATACAATAACGCTATATTAGCGAAACGCTAACATCAGAGCAAGATTTTTTTCAAAAGGTTTCTTTAAAGCGCACGCTTTTTACAATTAAAATAGAATACGCTCAAAATATCATTATATTACTCATTTACGTGCTTGTTTTACACAGATATCTTTCAATAATTTCCAAAACTCTCTTATGAAGAGTATACACTCTCCATGAATGGTATAAAAGACATTATGCTATCCGTTTTTACTGAAATAGAGGGTACAAAGCGGCACCATCATATTCTTTTTCAGTTTTCAATACGACGATAATGTTTGCATTAAGAGGATTCATATAAAGATATTTCACGCTTTTTTGAAAGTACTTTTATCCGCACACCACCTCCGTTTATGACATATTAACAAACGATTTCAATTGATCCAATATGAATAGGATTAAAATGAGAAACCCTCATAATATTTAGGTTTTTCACTCATGTTGTGAAACGATAAGTTATCATTATAAATCAATATATTGCTTTAATAAAAGATAAAGCATAAAATTTTATATTATGCTTTCTTTGGCTGGCAAGTTTTATTAACCTTAAAGTCAAGGAACACTATTTTTGTGTAATGCGTGCTATGGTCTTTTGGGAAAGCATTTTGTGTAAATGTGTCATAAAGGCGGCGGCAAAAAGCGGTGTTGCTAGATTAATAATAGGAATCGAAACAAAAAGCGCTATCAATAATCCTGCGCCAAAAACTGTTGTGTAATGAGTATGTAAAAAAGCACGCGCATTTTGCTCTGTTCGAAAACGGTAAGCCGCAAACAAGAAATATTCATGACCGAGCAAATAACCATTAATAAGATAAAAAGCAATTAAATTAATACCTGGTATGAAGAATAAAATAAAAGCAATTCCATTACCAAGAAGGCTTAAAATAACAAATTTAAAGGAAATGATAAGAGAACGCTGAAACGGCAAGGCTTGTCCAATAGGCTCGTTTGGGTAATCCTCCTTTTCAATGATTTCAGCAGCAGAGTCAATGAAAAAACCACCAATCATAGCTGTGATGGGTGCAATCAAAAAAGCCAACAAAAGAGCCAACCCAAGATTAAAGATGATAAGCATGCTAAAACCAATCCATCCCGCCCAACTAGGGAGTCCAGGAAGAAATTGAGCAATCCAGGGCCAAAAGTAAGACACAAAAAGTTGGTGCACACATAACCATAAAATGGTGAGAATGAAAAAAGTAACCCCCAATGCTTTCAGTATCATAATACGATATTGCGAGGTCAGAAGACGTTGTAAAGCACGATAAGCAGCAGTAAAAATCATAGATTAATAAACTAAGGAAAGAAGCAAAAAAAACAAGAAATATATTTAAAGTATGTACAGTGTAATTTTTTCTTTCTTTGAATTACAAGATTTTTTTCAAGAACATTATAAAAAACGGTTAAGGTTTCTTTGTTAAAAATAAAGTTTGAATAAATAGAAATTTTGATTTTTAAAAACAAAGAAGAATTTAAAAAGTAGCTGTTGTAGAAGAAATTTTTAGTATTTTTGTACATAGTGTAGATTATTGCGTTTATATGATATATGTAAAAAATTAAGGAATAAGAACTATTTGGGAGAAAAGTTGTTTACTTCTATTTATTCAGTAGAGTTATCTAACTTCGTTTATCTAAGTGCTTAATTGTTTTGCACAATTCCTAAAATTCTGTACTTTTCTACTATTTGGCGGCATGCTTTTGCCTCTCACTTTCAAAAAAATATTGAGTTCAATGGAATAAATAGGGGTAACGTAGTAGCTCCGTAGATATTCTAATTTTGGGCAACAGAATGATTAATATGATAGAAGTGGAAAAAATAAGCTTAGGCGATTGACTGTCAGATCCCATAGAAGAGCAGTTTTTTGAGAAGAAGCAAAGAAAGGGAGAAACCACGGATGCTTAAAAATGATGAGATTTTGAATTTTAAAAGCCATAAGTGCAATGAAGTCAGCATTCATTGAAGCACTTTTCATACAAGTGGTGCACTGTATCAAATAATTTTTAAATAATAACACCACTAATTTATCGAAGAGAATTGATCATTTTCAACTTGAATAAGAATCCCAAATATAGAAATATTCTTTAATTTCAAAGACTCTATTCAACATCAAAAAATTATTTACGTACACATTATAGGCGAGACCAATGTATGGATACAAAGCTTTCGATAAAGGAATAAAAATGCTTCTCATGAAACATCACAATGTGAAGATATCATGGATAAAATTCTAGTCTTTGTGGTCTTGGTATTCTGGAGAGAGGACACAGACATTTAATCTTAAAGACCGATCACTGAGGAAAATAATAAAGGCTTCAGTTTCATAAACTTATAGACAGTGGTACAATGAATTTTGTCTACATTCTTTATGAGCGTCAGCATGAAGTATGCTTAAAATTGCATTGAGATGTTATAATATCATTGATTTATACATTATTTTTCATAGCGAATAAGAGCTCAAAATAAAGTTGTCATATTTTCTCATTAGCTGCTCTCATCATGAAACAATCAAAATCATTTATTTGCATATCATAAATATGACCAATATGTGGATAAAAACATTGAAGAAAGAAAATGCTTTTTATAAATTTTATCCATTACAAGAGCTTTGTCAAAATTGATGGTAGCCAAAGTGAATGATAGCTTGTTTTTTTATAAGCTGGCGAGACAGTGGTGCAATAGATCCTGCTTTTATGAAGGCTAGGGTGAGATAGGATTTTTTAAAAAAACATTTCCCAACGGCTCATCACACCCATTTCGCAACAGAGTTTGTGAATGGTATATGGGTAAAGCTCTCGTGAATAATATAAAACTTTTAGGGCATCACTAACTTTACGCTTAATAAAAAGAGCACGTTGGCACCATCATCCTCAGTGTTGTCCGAGACAAGCCCTTGGTTCTTGAGACGGTCCATTATAAGCGCTTTTAGTTCTTTCTGAAACGTTTTGTATTCATACAGTTATCCTTGTTTACAACGTGCAAGAAAATGATTTTTATTGATTCAACATGAGAGAGATTAGGAATGAGAGAATCTTATGATATCTGGGATTCTAATTTAATATGAACAATGCGATATTATCATTATAAACCAGAAATATTATATACTAATTGAGATGGATAGACACATATTGTCAGTTCTATTTTATAAGGTGTTTTAATATCAACGCGTTTGAAGAGTTCTTATTTGCAAAGGGGTATATTTTCCTCATGAGGAGTAGGTGTTTTGGGGGCAAGAAATGATACAATCACATTTGCTAATTTTTGCGCTACGTGTTGTTTACTCATATGGGGCCATTGTTCAACTTTTTTTCTACTTACGAGATAAACTTGATTTGTATCAGCACCCATGACACTTGTACCATCTAGTTGAAGAGAAATATCATTAGCAAGAATGAAATCAGCTCCTTTTTCAACACATTTTTTTTGCGCATTGGCAATGATATCACATGTTTCAGCAGCAAAACCAATGACCAATGAGGGGCGGTTTGGAGCGTGTCCAATCGTTGCTAAAATGTCAGGATTTTCAACCATATGAAGGGATGGTGGTATTTTATGAGCATTCTTTTTAATTTTGTGTAAAGACTGCGTTTGACTGCGCCAGTCACAAACAGCGGCAACAAAGATAGCACCATCAGCAGGCAATGCGGTTTGAACGGCTTGTAACATCTGTTGTGCTGTTTCAACATGAATGGTTTTTACTTCTTGTGGGTCTGCAAGATTAACAGGTCCACAAATAAGTGTTACTTTTGCACCCAAATGCGCAAGAGCGGTTGCGATGGCATGGCCTTGTTTACCTGAAGACCGATTAGCAATATAACGCACTGGATCAATTGGTTCATGGGTAGGGCCAGAGGTAACGATGAAATGGCGGTCAGAGAGAGGTTTTTCATGCACATTCAAAATAGTCTCTATGGTAGCGACAATAGTTAAAGGTTCGCTCATGCGTCCATATCCTATCTCGTCACGTTCAGCCATATTTCCGATTTCTGGTCCGATGATATGAACGCCATCTGCGCGCAGTTGTGCAACATTGCGAATAGTGGCAGGATGCGCCCACATGGACGGATTCATGGCGGGTGCAATTAAGAGTGGACAGCGTGCCGCTAAAAGAATGCAATCAGTCAGATCATCTCCTATGCCATTGGCTATTTTTGCAATGCGGTTGGCTGTAGCAGGGGCTAAAATAATCAGGTCAGCATTACGTGCTAAACGGATATGTCCGATATCGTGTTCTTCTTCGCGTGAAAATAAATCAGTATATACAGTACCACCGCTTAAAGCTTCAGCGGCTAAAGGCGTAATAAACTTTTGCGCTGCTTTTGTCATTACAACTTTTAAATGTGCTCCACGTTCTTGTAAACGGCGAATCAAATCAAGTGCTTTATAGGATGCAATACTTCCACCAATAATAAGAAGGAGAGATTTTGATTTCAATGATTGCATTTCAACAGCGCTAGTATGAAGGGGTTGTGTGGTGAGAGGAGTGGGATTGCTTAAAAGGCGTCGGACTTCTTCTTCCATAGAAATACCATTTTGCGCGGCGCGTATGCGTAAAGCTTCTTTGGTTTCAGGAGACAGGTTACGAATGGTAATACTGGCCATAAAATACCTCCAAGAAATAAAATGATTGCAATGATTTCATTGTTGATATTTTTAGCATATTAAGGAGATTAGAAAAGATGAAAAAAGTAAAAAGTAAGACAAGCGCAACAAAGTGCAATGATAAAAAGACTATAACGACCATAACGGTTTCTATGACTTTGTTCCACAGCAAGTTGTTTGAGGGTAGCAGGAGAAAGATTAAAACCTGTTTTTCTCATTTGATTGAAATCTTCTTCTATCCGTTGGAAATTTTGAACCAATTGTGGTGTTTTGCGTGCCAGCGAAAGGAGAGCTTGTGCTCCTTCACTAAAGTCTTTTGCAACGCCTACGGGTCCTAAATTTTTACTAATCCATTCTTTGACAACGGGTTCAGAAGCTTTCCACATATTAAAAGTGGGGTCTAATGTGCGGGCAACGCCTTCCACAACAACCATCGTTTTTTGCAACAATAAAAGTTCAGGTCGCGTTTGCATGTCAAATAATTCAGTGACTTCAAACAATAAAGTGAGCAATTTAGCCATGGAAATGCTTTGTGCTGATTGTCCGTGAATTGGTTCGCCAATAGCGCGGTTGGCTTGCGCAAAGCTTTCGATATTATGGTGTGAAGGAACATAACCTGCCTCAAAATGGGCGCGTGCAACCCGATGGTAATCGCGGGTAATAAAGCCATAAAGAATTTCAGCAAGGAAATGCTTTTCTTTTTTACCAAGCCTTCCTGTAATGCCTAGATCAACAGCAACAATACATCCTTTTTCATCTACAAATAAATTACCAGGATGCATATCGGCGTGAAAAAAACCATCACGCAGTGTATGACGAAGAAAAGATTGAATAAGCGTAATAGCAAGCGCCTTCAAATCAAATCCTGCTTCTTTGAGTTTGGAAGTTTCGGATATTCTTATACCATCAATCCATTCCATTGTAAGAACATTACGTCCTGTCCGTTCCCAGTCAATACGTGGAACCCGAAAGCCTGTATCATGTTGAATATTTTCAGCCATTTCAGATATAGCTGCTGCTTCTAAGCGTAAATCCATTTCAAGTCGTGTTGTTTGTGCTAAAGTATCCACCACACAAACAGGACGAAGCCTTCGAGAGGCAGGGATATAGCGCTCTTGTAAATGAGCAATGAGATAGAATCCTCTAAGATCTTTAGAAAAACGTGCTCTGATATTGGGACGAATAACTTTTACAGCACATTTTTTCTTATGGCCAGTTTCATCACTGTATTCAGCTGGATGAACTTGAGCAATAGAAGCGGCGGCAATGGGGGGATAAAAATTTACGAATAAATCATCAATAGAGCGACCAAGAGAACTTTCAATTTGAGCAATAGCGGCAGTGCAAGAAAATGTTTGGACACGATCTTGTAGCTGTGACAAATCTTCCGCAATATCACGCCCAACAATATCAGGTCTTGTGGCAAGAAATTGACCAAGTTTTATGTAAGAGGGTCCAAGCTTATTAATGGCATATGAAATATTTTCAGATCGCTGTTTCTTTTTTGTTTTGCGTCGTGCTAATGCACTCGCTATACGATGACATAGCGCTGGAAATCCTTGAAGATCATCATGAGGAAGAGCACTTAAAACACCTTCACGTGTTAAAACCCATCCTGCACGCATCAATTGAAAGTAAGGGGAAATTTGCACCATTTTTAAATTTTCCAACCTGAATGCAGCGCTGCAATCGCACCGGTGAGATTGCGGTACGATACCCGCGAAAACCCCGCATGCTTGATCATATGGGAAAAATCATCTTGCTTAGGAAATTTGCGGATAGATTCAACCAAATAACGATAAGCATCGCCATCATTTGCGATAAATTGACCTAGCTTAGGGATAGCATGGAAAGACCAAAGATCATAAATTTTATCGAGCCAAGGCATCTCGACATTTGAAAATTCTAAACATAAGAAACGTCCACCGAGCTTTAAAACACGAAAAGCTTCTCTAAGAGCTTGATCAATATGAGGAACATTGCGAATTCCAAAAGCAATCGTGTAAGCGTCAAAGCTTTGATCTTCAAAAGGTAGATTTTCTGCATTGGCTTCAACAAAATCAATCAGAGGGGCAAGACCATTTTTTTGTGCGCGTTTTTTGCCAACGCTGAGCATTGAGCCATTAATATCAAGCACTGTAGCATGGGCTTTTTGGCGTGAAGCATTAAGAATACGAAAAGCAATATCACCTGTACCGCCAGCGACATCAAGAACTTTCCAATGAGAAAGTGCTGGTGGGGAAAGCCAAGCAATCATGGAATTTTTCCACACACGGTGTAGCCCTAAGGATAAGATATCATTCATCTTGTCATAATTTTCAGCAACAGAATGAAACACACCATCCACCATGGATTGTTTTTGTGTTTCATCTACTATTGTAAAACCAAAAGAGTGCTCCATGCCACCCTTGGTTCCTACACGTTCTGTTTCAATTGCCATGTATATGATCTTCCTTATTTTTCTTTTATCGTAAATGAAATAGAGAGGGAATGTTCAACTACGAAAAAACAACGTATAAAACTACGACGTTTACACAGCCAAAAACAGAAGAGTACCTTTAGATATCAAGATTGGCAACGCTTAAGGCATTGTCTTGAATAAAAATACGTCTAGGTTCAACTTCATCACCCATGAGACGAGAAAAGAGTGAATCTGCATCGGTTGCATCATTAATCTTTACTTGTAAAAGAGAACGTGCATTGGGATCAAGCGTTGTTTCCCAAAGTTGTTCAGCATTCATTTCCCCAAGACCTTTATAACGTTGAAGAGTAACACCTTTTTTACCGTTTGTAAAAATGCTCTCTAAAAGGCTCATAGGACCAAAAATACGCTCTGTTTTATCTTTGCGACGTAAAAGAACAGGAGGATGATATATGTCGATAAAATTTTGAGAAATGCGATCAATTTGGCGTGCGTCAGTTGAATTTATAAGTCCCACATCAAGCGTAACAACATCTTTAACACCACGCAAAATACGCTCAAAACATAAACTTCCATCTGCTGTATATTGTCCACTCCAACCTTGTTCCATATCATCAGCAATCAGATTAAGGCGGTGTGCTGTAGTATCTGCTATTTTTTGCGCTTTTTCTTGTGTTGCAAAGACTTCAAGATTAAAAGCGCCAGCAATTGCTGCTTGTTCAACAATATTACGGTCATAACGGGTATGAAGACCATTTAAAAGTTGACGTAATATACGAGCATCTTTAGCGAGTTGATACAAATCAGCCCCTGCACGAACTTCTCCCGTTGAAAGCTCAAGCGTTGTTTCTTCTAATCCAGTATCGATCAAGAATTCTTCAAACGCTGCTTCATTTTTAATATATTGGGAAGATTTTCCACGCGATACTTTATAAAGAGGAGGCTGAGCAATATAAAGATGTCCACGTTCAATCAACTCGGGCATTTGTCTAAAAAAGAAAGTGAGCAGCAGAGTACGAATATGGGCTCCATCAACGTCCGCATCCGTCATGATAATAATCTTATGATAACGTAATTTATCCGGCGAAAATTCATCCTTACCGATAGACGTTCCAAGAGCTGTAATAAGTGTTCCAATCATATCAGATGAGAGCATGCGGTCGAAACGTGCTCGTTCAACATTGAGGATTTTACCACGAAGGGGTAAAATTGCTTGATTTTGACGTGAGCGCCCACTTTTTGCTGAACCGCCAGCCGAATCCCCCTCGACAATAAAGATTTCTGATTTTGCGGGATCTCGTTCTTGGCAATCGGCAAGCTTTCCTGGTAGAGAAGTGATATCAAGTGCCCCTTTTCGTCTTGTAAGTTCACGTGCTTTGCGTGCTGCTTCACGTGCTGTTGCAGCTTCTACCACTTTACTAATGAGAAGTTTTGCTTCATGAGGATGTTCTTCCAGCCATATTGAAAGACCTTCATTGACCAAACTTTCAACAATAGGGCGCACTTCAGAAGAGACTAACTTATCCTTTGTTTGTGAAGAAAATTTTGGATCAGGAACTTTGACAGAAAGAATAGCTGTTAATCCTTCACGGCAGTCATCACCGGTTAAGTTCACTTTTTCTTTTTTAGCAATACCTGAAGATTCAGCATAGCCATTAATTTGGCGTGTAAGGGCACTTCTGAAACCTATCAAATGCGTTCCACCGTCACGCTGAGGGATATTATTGGTAAAACACAAGACCTTCTCATGATAGGAATCATTCCACCACAGGGCAACATCAACGCTCATACCATCCTTTTCACTTGCAATATAAATAGGAGTATCAAGCAGAGCTTTTTTTGATTGATCAATATATTTCACAAACTCTATTAATCCACCTTCATAATGCAATTCAACGGATTTAATATCAGCATGACGCTCGTCAACAAGAAGAATATAAACCCCAGAATTTAGAAAAGCTAATTCCCGTAAACGACGCTCTAAAGTTTCAAAATCAAACTCAACCATAGTAAAGGTTTCAGAGCTTGGTAAAAATCTAATTTCTGTTCCACTTTCTTGATCGCAATCGCCAACAACTTTTAATGGAGCATCAGCTACCCCGTGGGTAAATGATATTTCATGAATTTTACCATTGCGTTTGATTTGCAATTTAAGCCAAACGGATAATGCATTCACAACAGAGACGCCAACACCGTGTAATCCGCCTGAAACTTTATAAGAGTTTTGATCAAACTTTCCACCGGCATGAAGCTGTGTCATAATAACTTCAGCGGCAGAAATACCTTCTGTTGGATGGATATCTGTCGGAATTCCACGTCCATTATCACGAACAGAACAAGAACCATCAGCATGGAGTGTGACGTTTACAAGAGTTGCATGACCGGCTAAAGCTTCATCGATAGCATTGTCTACAACTTCATAGACCATATGGTGTAACCCCGATCCATCATCAGTGTCACCGATATACATACCAGGACGTTTGCGTACAGCATCAAGACCTTTGAGAACTTTGATAGAAGCGGCATCATAGTTATTGCTTTGTGCTGGTGAGGTTATTTCATCACTCATAAGTTAGTCCATTCCTGTGTTCAATTTACAATATTTTATCCGCTTTTTTTAAAGCTCAATGTTCTGATCAGTTATTTATGGAATAACCACATTAAATATTTACCGTATATCAGATCTAGATTCAATATCTGTCGATATATAATGGAGAGAATGATAAAATGATAGTGTACTGCTATGCTGTAAAACACTAGGGCGGTGATATAAGGCGAATAAACACTTATGACTTATACAAAAAGCTGTTTCATAAACGATGCTATTTACTTTGTTTATTTTTGCATATGCGTAATGTTTCAGAATTAGTTATGCATTTTTGTGTTACACTAATAAAGGTCTCACTTGTTTTATCCATAAATCAATTTTTCAATCCTAATTCTACCATATATTTAAAACAAAGGTTGCGAGCTCTCTAAGCAGTTCAAACTTTTGTATGTTAGATTGAGGCGAAAATATTGTGTATATTGGTTTGTGTCATCTTTAAAATGTGAAAAAAGCTTCATTTGAGGAAAATATAAATGCGTAAATGTAAAAACACGTTTCCACGATCATCTTTTATATTCAACTTTACAATTTAAAAAAACGTCTACGGTGATATTTTTGAATAATGAGGGTAATAACGAATTATCTTACGCTTTTGTTTCTTGCATTCTCGTGAGGTTGCATCGCTCATTCAAAACAAAACGCCATTGTACTGTTTATTCACGCGCTTTTTTAAGGAGCATCTCTCAATGTTCCCAAACTCATTTTACAACGATGTTTGAATAGTATAACGCAAAATACCCTGTGAATACTACAAGATTTATGTCCCCCATCTTTCCCATCGTGACAATAAAGTGCAAATCAGAATCATCATTTTATTTTTCAGCTCTTAAATGTTGATGCAACCTTAATGTTGAGAAAACCCTCGGCATTTGAGGGGTATTTTTACTCTTTTCTTCAATAGTATCTATATACTTCCCAAGTTGTGATACGCAAGGAAATGGTCTTAATATTTTAAGATACGCAATAAAGTATATACAGCTTATTTCTTATATTAAAAAATTAAATCGCTTTTCTCTAAAATTACTTTTTATATATTCATTTTGGAAAATTAACATCAGAAATCTAAGCATTTTCAATGGTTTCAAAAATAGCAAGAATTTTATTTATTAAACGCCAGATATTTTGGTGAAGTGCGTTAGATAATAGTTAAGAAGTGGTGCATCTTAGTTTTGAAAAATGGGGGAGAGATTTTGAAAATAAAAAAATCTATATATGTGAAACATCTTCAATTGCGTTTACAGTACTTTTTATTCAATAATCCATACAATATTTTTATTCGTATTTTATTTGTAGCGGGGGGGGTTCTATTTTCCTCTTACGCAGAAGCTGAAAGGTTGCCTTCTTTTTTTGATTCGCATGAACATTTGGTACAACCTGATACAACGGATATCTTTCGTTTGCGTTTTGTAACAACTTTTGATTTTCCTCCTTTTAATTTTATTGATCAATCGGGGTATCTTGCAGGTTATAATATCGATTTATTGCGTGCTATTTGCTCAAAATTAAAATTAGAGAAGCTTTGTGAAATAGAAGTGATTCCTTGGAAAGAGCTTGTAGAACATGTTAAAAATGGTGGTGCAGAAGTCATTATTGCGGGTTTAAAAGAAACAAGTAAAACCCAGCAAGATCTTGTTTTTACAAAGTCATATTTGCGCTTTCCAGCGCGATTTGTTGCTTCTCGACGTTTAAATCTCGATGAGCCAATAAGCGATCAATTGATACATTTAACCAGTGGTGTTTTGTCTAAAAGTGTTCACGAAAAACTCTTTCAATATTATTTTCCTAAAGCCAAATGGCAAGGGTTTAAAAAGAGAGAAGAGCTCTATAAAGCATTACAAGAGCGTAAAATTGACCTTATTTTTGATGATGGATTTGCTTTATCATTATGGTTCAAAAAACAAAAATCTGTTGATTGCTGCCATTTTGTTGGGGGGGCATATATGGCGCCACAGTTATTGGGGCAAGGAATGCAGCTTGCTGTTGCAAAAAAGAATGAAAAATTGGTTGATATACTCAATTATGCGCTGAAATCTCTAGAAGAGGATGGTAAACTTACAGAACTTTATTTGCGTTATTTTCCAATAAGTTTTTTTTGATGAGTAGTTTTTTAATTAAGGGCTGTTAATCTTTCTGCGCCTAGTCGATAGGAAATAGCTTCTGCGAGATGATAGCGTGAAAGAGTATCTGATCCGTCAAGATCAGCAATTGTGCGTGCAACTTTGAGAATGCGATGATAAGCGCGTGCGGAGAGGTGCATTTTTTCACTCACATCTCGTAAGAGTATGGTCGCACTTTTATCAGGAATGGCAATCTGTTCTATAATTTTGGCAGGGCAATCGCCATTGGTACGAATATGATCAAACCCCATTGTTGAAAAACGTTTAGCTTGAATGGTACGGCACCGTGCGACGCGTTTGGCAACGTCGCAGCTTTTTTCTGATTGTTCTGGTTGCATAAGGTCCATAGCCGTCAAAGCAGGGACATCAATCCGTAAATCAATTCGGTCAAGCAGAGGACCAGAAATACGGGACTGATAATCGATTTGACAGCGTATCCCTTTAGGGCAAACATGGTCTTTTTCGCCTGCCATACCACAACGGCAAGGATTCATTGCGGCAATAAGTTGGAAGCGAGCAGGATAGCTAATATGGTGATTAGCGCGGGCAATAACTGACTCCCCACTTTCTAAAGGTTGACGAAGAGAATCAAGAACCTGTGGAGAAAATTCAGGCAATTCATCAAGGAATAACACACCATTATGAGCAAGGGAGACCTCTCCCGGTCGTCCTTTAAGCCCTCCACCAATCATTGCGGCCATGGAAGCAGAATGATGTGGGGAACGAAAGGGACAATGAAGTGAAATGGTATTATGAACCGTTTCTCCTGTAATAGAAGCAATCAGAGAGACATCTAAAAGCTCACGGCTATCAAGAGGTGGCAAAATGGAAGGTAAGCGTTGCGCTAGCATAGATTTTCCAGCACCAGGGGGACCTACAAACAAAAGGTTATGGCGTCCAGCAGCACAAACTTCTAAGGCACGTTTGGCTGTTTTTTGTCCTTTTATTTCGCAAAGATCTGGAAGTTCAGTTTCGATAGTATATTGGCGCGGTTGTGGACGTTTTTGAATTTGGGTTCCTTTGAAATGGTTGACTATAGTGAGCAGAGTTTCTGGGGCAAGAATATTTATTTCTGCATTTGCCCATGCTGCTTCAGGTCCACATTGGAAGGGACAAATCAGTCCTTTATCGAGTGATAAAGCTGTCATGGCAGCTGGTAAAACACCATTAACGGCGGTAAGTGAACCATCCAGTGATAATTCTCCTAAAATGACATAGTCTTGAGCTACTTCGGGAGGGAGGATTCCCATAGCAAGCATTAAGCCTACGGCGATTGGCAAATCATAATGCGATCCCTCTTTAGGCAAATCAGCTGGTGCAAGATTAATCGTAATTCGTTTAGTAGGCATAGAAAGTCCACAAGCGTGGAGGGCTGCTTGTACACGTTCACGGCTTTCTGCAACTGCTTTATCAGCTAATCCAACAATAGCCATTCCTATTTTACCAGACGAAATCATAACCTGTACATCGACAGGGACTGCCTCTAGACCGCGAAAAGCAACAGTTGTAATACGTGCGATCATTTATTTATTTTCCCCCTTTAGACTTGGTAGAGACAATCATATCTATTTATAAAAATCAAGAAGCATCTCTATAGCTTTTTTTATAGAGAGAACTATATACGTGGGCAGTTTTTTAGCATTCCCATGGAAAGTCATTTGTACAAATTTAACCATGATGATATGGGACGCAATAAAACATTTATAATAAGCTAAATAAATATGTTAAGAAAAAAAGAATGAGACTGTTCGTGTTATACAACAGTGCAAAATTTTATGAAAATATAAGGGGAGGATAACGTTATGTATCGCAGAGTGTTATTTGATGTGATAAAACGTGTAAAATGTGCAAAGTAATTATATTTACCTTTCTTATTTTTATATTATTTAAAGCGTAGTAGATGCAAAGTGTATTATAAGGTATCTGATTTTATGGTATACCAGACAAGAATTTTGTTAAAATCAGGGACTGTGCGCTGTGTATTTATAGGCTTGTGTTTTACTTTTTCTTTTCCACAGCCACTTGCTGCATTTGATTTTTTCGGCATCCCTCTTTTTGGTCAAAAGAAAACAAATTCTTCTTCACATTATGCCAAAAGTACAGAGAAATTTTATAAAGTTGATGTTGTTGCACCGCCAGGTGCACCATTAGAAGGTATAAAAATAGTTAAAACTGTTTCTTCTCTTGTTGCTGATAAAGAGAAAGCATCCGCCAGTTCTTCTGGTTTGCTCGCCAAGGCGCGTTCAGATTATCGAGCAATTCTTTCTGCTCTTTATGCTGATGGACGCTATGGTGGTGTTATTAGTATTAAAATTAATGGCTTAGAAGTCGCTGATTTAAGTCCGGTAACTCAACTTCCAGCACAATCGAATATCGTTATTACAATTAATGCTGGTCCACAATATGTTTTTAGTATTGCCAATATTGATAAAGTAGCTCCGTTTGAAAAACGTAAAGCGCATAAAATGCCCACAATTGAAGAATTGGGCTATAAATTTGGGGCTATTGCTAAATCTGAAACCATTTTGAAAGCAGAAAAATGGGCGATAGAAGGATGGCGGCAACAAGGTTATGCTAAAGCTAAAATTATGAAGAGTGAAGTCGTGGCTGACCATGCTGCGTTGCGTGTTGAAGGACGGATTGTTGTTGCTCCTGGACAAAAGGCTTATTATGGTCCTTTAAGTGTGCGTAATATAAGTAAGAAACCACGTGTAGATTCAGCTTATATCGCGTGGATGACCGGATTGAAACCAGGGCAGATATACGATTCTGATGCGTTAGCTAAGGCAAATGAACGTCTTGCGCGCCTTGGTGTTTTTCGTGCTATCAATATACGTGAGGCTGATACTATTAATCTAGATGGTAGTTTACCGCTTGCACTTGTTGTACAAGAACGTAAACCGCGTCGTTTTGGTGTAGGCGGTAGCTATTCAACTTTAGACGGTGCTGGTTTTGAGACTTATTGGATGCATAACAATCTTTTGGGTCATGCAGAGACTCTTAAAATTGAAACAAAAATAAGTGGTGTTGGTAGCAATAAAAAGCAATCATATAATTTTAAAAATTTTGATTATCTTTTCGGTGCTACATTTGTAAAGCCCGGTGTACTCACGCCAGATACAGATTTCAGATCAGAATTAAAAATACAACAAGATGTTTTAGAAAATTATACGACAAAAGCCATCAAAGGAAAATTAGGTATTACGCATATTTTTAATGGTAATCTATCGGGACAGGCTGCTGTAGAAGTTTCAAATGGTTATTCACGTGATATCTATTTTGGGAGCCGTAATTTTACAACAATCGGTTTCCCTAGCGGCTTGATTTACGATAGTCGTAATAATAAGTTTAATGCAACAAAAGGTTTATATGGTGAAGTTTTCATTGAGCCTTTTTATGAGATGCGTTTTAGCAACTTTGTTGCAAAAGTAACAGCAGAAGGTCGTTCTTATTGGGCGTTGGATGAAGGGGATCGTTTTGTTGTTGCTGCGCGGGCAAAGCTTGGTACAATTCTTGGGAATGATACAGCACAAGTACCCGCAAATACGCTTTTTTTTGCTGGTGGTGGGGGCTCTGTTCGTGGTTATGCTTACCGTAATATTGGTATCAAAACAGAAAATGATGGGGTTGTTGGTGGACGGGCGCTTATTGAGGGGTCAGCAGAATTGCGTGTTTCTTTAAATGATAAAATAGGGTTTGTCAGTTTTCTTGATGGAGGTTTAGTAGGGAAAAAGGCGAATTTTGATTTTTCTCAAAAAATTAAATGGGGAGCCGGTATAGGAGGTCGTTATATGACGGGTCTTGGTCCTTTACGCGTTGATTTAGCCTTTCCTTTAAAGAGAGAGAAGGGTGACCCTCGCATTGGTTTTTATGTGGGTATAGGGCAAGCATTTTAATGAAAAAAGGTGTACGTTTATCAGCTTTCTTCTTTGTATTTTTGTTTTTTGGGGTGGGTAGTTTTGTTTTTGCGCAAAGAGGAGACATTCTTCCCTCTAGCGAAATGAAAACAGATGATCGCTCATGGTTTGTTTCTTTAATTGAACGAAAGCTTTCAGCGCCTAATCGTCAAGTTCGTTTACACAATATGCAAGGGACACTGTCTTCTCAAACATCAATTGATACTATTACTGTCAGTGATAAAAAAGGGGTTTGGCTTAAAATTACCAATGCTAAAATGGATTGGAATCGTCTAGCGTTGCTGAGAGGGCGGATGGATATTAACCAGCTTTCGGCAGAACAGGTTACATTTTTACGCAAACCGCAAGGCAATTCTTCTTTTGTTTCTTCCCTTGAGACTGGTAAATTCTCTTTACCAAAATTACCGCTTGCTCTTTCTATCAATACGCTTACAGCTCAACATGTGACATTTGAACAGAATCTTTTTGGTTTTTCTGCTGATATGTCCTTAAAAGGCAATTTCACCTTGGCTGGTGGTAATTTTGATGTCGATATAGCGGCGCATCGTTTAGATGCACCGGGTTCTTTTTCTGTTCTCACCAAGATATCTGATAGTAATCGTACAGCTCAAATTGATATTTCTGCTAACGAACCACAAAATGGTATTTTGGCGAATATTTTTAACATTGAACAACGTCCAGCATTAAGTCTCGTCGTGAAAGGTGATGGTACTTTTGATGATTTGGTTATCAAACTTTCTTTAGAGTCCGATCATCATTCTATTTTAGATGGTAATGTTATTCTTGCAAGTGTTCCAGAAGGACAGAGTTTTTCTACGAAATTAGAGGGAACACTGAGCCCTTTAATACCTGTTCAATATCGTAGTCTCTTCGAATCTGATATAACATTAAAAGCAAAGGCAAGAAGAACAAAAGAAGGTGTGACACACCTTGATCAGATGGTTATTCAGAACAAAGCAATGAATGTTATAGCCAATGCTGAAATAACCGCTGATGGATTCTTGCGACGGCTTTTTGTTGATGGCAAAATGGCTCTTGATAACGAAAAGGAGTCTATTCATTTACCTATATCAGAAGTGCCAAAACCTGCGAATACTCTTGCTTTGAACATTGACTATGGTCGCGAAGGTCAACAATCTTGGAATGGGCGGTTGGTTGTAAATCATTTAAGCAATAAAAATATTTATATTCGCGATGCAATTTTTGATATGGGAGGAGTAAGCGAAAATCTTGATAATGCAGCTTCTCGTCATGTTGGAGTTCAGGTTAAAGGGACGCTTCAAGGGGTTAAAAAGATTAAGGGAGCGTTAGTAGAAAATTTAAGCCAAGCGGTTCATGTGCATTTAGATACGGATATTGTTTCGAACAAACCAATTTTGATTCATGATCTGAGTGTTACGGCTCAGGGTTTTTCTTCTTGGTTAAAAGGGACAATGGAGAATTTTGTTTTTAAAGGCGATCTCGGTTTAAAAGCTCAAACATTAACTCCTTTGGAAGTGTTCAGTAAACAATCACTTTCTGGTAATGCAGATATTAAAGCCAAAGGAACGATCAGTTTATTGAGTGGCATTTTTGATCTCCAATTATCAGGAATGGCTGACGATATGAAAATAGGCGTGCAGTCTTTTGATCGTTTATTCAAAGGAAATACTACTCTTTCAGGTGGCACTGCTCGAAATACAAAGGGCTTCACTTTACGTCATTTTAATTTGAAAAATCAATATACAAATATAGAGGCTAATGGTTATTTTTCAGATGAAAGCGCTAAAATGGATCTATCTGCTCAAATATCTGATTTGTCCAAATTAGACTCAAAGATAAGCGGTGCACTTACAATTCAAAGTACGGCGAGAGGGCGCAATAGCCATATAAAACTAAATACACGTGCCCATATTTCTGAAGCATTAATTGTAGGGAAGAAACTTCAAAACACAACATTTAACATAGATGCATTTGTAGATAATACAGCACCAGTTACTTCTTTAACAGGGGTGGTAAAAGGTGAAGGAATTTTTGCTAAGAAACCTTTGCATTTATCGGCCTCTTTTGAAGATTCTCATAAAATTCGAAAACTTGAAAATATCGATATTAGAGGGGGAAGTGCAAAAATAACGGGTGATCTTTCTCAACAACTTGGCGGTTTTTTGAAAGGAGCGCTGCATATTGATGCCGATGATATTTCCGTACTTTCAGCGTTATTTTTGCAGGATGGTAGTGGAAAAGTAAAAGGAGATTTTATTTTTGATGAACAAAATGGCAGACAAAAAACCAATGTGAAGGCGCATGTTAACCATTTGAATTTTTCCAAGAATAAAATAAAAAAATTGGCAATAGATGCTGACATATTCGATCCTTTTGGCATGACTCAGTTTGAAGGAGTTATCAATGCAGAACATATTCAAACACCTTTGGTAATGGTCAATCGTTTAAATGCTCACGCTGATAGGAATAATGGACAAACGGTTTTTACTGTCCAAGCGATGTTGCATGATACTCTCAATGCAAGGCTTTCTGGTCGTTTAATGGTTGAGGAACTTCCAGAAAGTATAAAACGAGAAGTGCAAATTGAAGCTGTGGACTTAAAACAACATACTTTTCATGCAACATTGCCGAAGCCATCTATAATTTCTTTTGATAAAGATGGAATGACAATCAATGAATTAGGAATTGCAATAAATGGAGGCAACATCATTTTAGCAGGAAATATTCAAGATACCCTGAATTTACAACTTACAATGAATGCGCTTCCTGCTGCTTTAGTCAATCTGTGGAAATCCGATCTTGGAGCAGCAGGGAGTGTAACAGGGCAGGTTATGATTCGTGGTCATTTAAAAAAACCTGATATAACTTACGATATAAAAGGTGAGGGACTGACAACCGTTGCTTTTCAAGATAAAAAAATTATGCCTTTTTCTCTTTCTGCTACGGGAAACACTGTAGATCAAAATCTTACTTTGAATGCAAATTTAACAGGAGAAGGAGTACAAGCACAAGCTCAGGGGCGTGTATCTCTAGAGAAAAATGCGCTTGATCTTCATATTAATTTGCAAAATTTATCTGCACGTTTGGCGAATGGTTTTATTGCAGGACAAGCGCTTGATGGGACAGTGATAGGTAAAGTTGATATTGGTGGAACAATGAAGGATCCATCTGCTCATTTTGAGCTTTCTAGTCAAAATTTAACCGCTATGACGCATAAAGGACCGATGTCAATCAATATAAATGCTCGTGGTTCTTATAAAAAATCGACATTTCATATTGAAAATATGATAGCTACTGGAGATAAAGGATTAGATCTTTCCATTCATGGGCCTGTATCTCTTAATGGTTCAGAGGCAAAATTAAACGTTAAAGGGATAATGCCTCTTGATTTTGTTAATCTCTTATTAGCCAAGCGTGGTGCACATATAACGGGTACAGCAAGAATTGATACAGCTCTTAATGGGTCATTATCAAAGCCACAATTGATAGGAAATATTTCTATAGGCGACGGTAGCTTTTTTGATTCACAAACAAATGTAGGATTGAATAATATAACGATTGAAGGCAAATTGAAAGGTGATCATATCCTTATAGAAAAAGCTTCAGCTTCTTCGTTTGAGGGGGGAGGAATTTCTGCTTCAGGTCGTATCTCTAATGGTCTAGAGACAGATTTGATATTTCATCTTGATAATGCCAATTATAATGATGGTTCTATGATTCTGGCAACATTATCAGGTGAGATGACAATGACAGGTCATTTTTTAAATAGTCTTGTTCTTGGTGGTGATATCATCGTTGAAAAAGCTGAAGTTTTTGTTCCTGATCATTTTAAAAGTGCCAAGTTTCTTGATGTTAGAAATAAGAATTTAACTAAATCGATTCAAACAACACTTGAACGTGCTGATGTTAAGAACACGAACAAAAGCAAAAGCCGTATAGTTACACAAGAATCTTCATCTGTCGTGCTATCAAACATGCGTATTACAGCACGCAATCAATTTTTTGTACGCGGAAAAGGCTTAGATGCTGAACTGGGAGGACGCATTAATCTAGCAGGTCCATTGAATGATGTGCATCCAGTTGGTGAATTTAGAATGATTCGTGGACGTTTTGATATCCTGTCGCAACGTCTTAATTTTGATCAAGGACAAGCGAGTTTTAGTGGTAATCTTAATCCTACGGTTTATTTTGTAACCAACAATAACAGTGGTGATATTCGCGTCACTGTAACTGTAAGTGGGACGGTTGATAATCTTGATATTAATTTTTCATCACAACCAAATTTGCCTCAGGATGAGATTTTGGCGCGTTTGATTTTTAAACGCTCTCTTAATGAATTATCACCATTTCAGATTGCTCAACTTGCAGCAGCAGCGGCTGATCTTGCAGGTAGTTCTAATACATCTTTGTTGAATACTTTACGAACTAAAATTGGACTTGATGATCTTGATGTTATCGTTAATGAGAAAGGGAATACAGGCTTACGTATTGGACGCTACATACACAATAATATTTATTTGGGCTTTGAAGCAGGGTCTGATGGAACGACGAAAGGGACAATTAATTTAGATATTTCGCGTCATCTCAAAGCTAAAGGTGCCATAGGAAATGAACAAAATTCTAGTATAGGTCTCTTTTATGAAAGAGATTATTAAAGATTGAATTTTAAAAAAACAATTTCTTTGTTTTTTGTCTCTCATTTCTAAATCTGAGGAAGGAGGCATAGACTAGAAATCCTATAAAAGAAGAAGCTTTTTGTTGAGGCGTGAAGAGATATATCTGAAATATTTGATTTTTGTTATGCTATTCTCTAAAGGGACAAAATCTTCACGAAAGATAGTATGTTATTTTGCTGCTATATATTTATTTTAGAGAAATACCTTACCTTGTTTTCAAGCCCATATCGTGCTGTTGCCTAAAGAATGTAGTGTGTGCAATATATTGATTTATAAAGATAATTTATTGTTATTCAACTTGAATTAGAACTTTGAATATCGTACGAATCTCTTTCGTATTGAATCAATCAAAATCATTCGGCTTGTATGCTACAAGCGGAGAATCCTGTGTGGATAAAACTATTAAGAAATAACTAAAAATGCCTCTTATGAATCATCTCGAGAGCTAAGAGCTGTCGCAACATTAGGGACTGGCAGAATAGTGTGAGTGGTGTCGGCTTGTTACTCCATAAGCGTAAAGATAGAGGGGGTTAATGGATTTATCGTTATACAATTCACGAATGTTATTGCGAATGGGCTTAGGGAAGACTTTGAGAGAGGTCTCTTTAAAACAAGTACGTGAATTTGCAACACAATGGCATTCTGTTTTTACGTGAAGGACATGATTCCATTAAAGACCGTCAAAAACGTGAGGCAAGCAGAGAATTCATAAGATATCGATTTTATTGTCAAACGCATTTAAAGCAATATTTTTTAATAATAAAAATTACCTATTATTTTAGATTTTGTTTATTGTGTCTGGAATAAGATCACTTTTCTTATAACGAATAGCTCCCCAAACAGAATACTCCAAAATATAACATTATTGTGTTGCAAGTTTATGTACTTGTTTTAAAGGAACATTTCTCAGTGTGCGCTTGAGTCTATTTCATAAGATTGCTTGTGAAATGGTATAAAGTATCTCTTATGAATGGTATAAAATCTACACTACCGTTATTAATAAAGGTATAAGTATTTACTAAAGCTATAAGCCGGCATTATCATTCTATTTTCCAGCTTTTCATGTTGCTGACAATCTTTTCACTTGAAAGTGTAAAGGTATTTTTATTGCTTATCTTAAGAGTTTTTATGCATATACCAATATCTCTTATGACGTACAACAAGCGCTTTTAATTGATTCATCATAAATATAAAGAAAATTTGCAATAAGCAAATTACATCTTATCTTTTGTATTCAACAAAATAGCGAGTAAAGTTTTCATCTAAATCCAAGAATTTTATTTTCAATAAACCATAAATTCTTTACCACTTCTTGATTGAAGTAATGCTTTTTCTTGATAACAAGTCTTTTTTTATAAATGGAGCATTACCTTCTATCCATTTTTTATTTCAAATCTTATTTAAGGATCTAGAAATTAGGGGGTATGTTTTTTGAACTGGATATTATGAAGTTTTTTATAAAACCCATGTTCTTTTGCTAGCAATTCTTTTTGAGTACCTTGTTCAATCAGTTGTCCATTTTGTATGACCACAATTTTGTGAGCACGAGCAATCGTTGAAAGGCGATGAGCAATAATGATCGTTGTGCGTCCTTTAGTAAGGTGGTGAATGGCTTCATTAATTTGTGCTTCGGTGTGTGAATCGAGCGCACTTGTTGCTTCATCAAGAATCAGAATTTCACTATCGTGAATCATTGCTCTAGCGATAGCGAGTCGTTGTTTTTGCCCCCCTGAAAGATTACAGCCATTATCACCTATCTGTGTATCATAACCATTTGGCAAACTCATAATAAAGTCATGAGCATTTGCTGCTTTTGCTGCTTCGATAATTTCGTCATCACTAGCCCCTTCTTTTCCAAGCCCGATATTATATTTAACAGTTCCTTGAAAGAGAAAAGTATCCTGTCCTACATAGGCCATCAGGTTTCTCAGAGAGCGAAATGTTGTGTAGCGAATGTCTTGATCATTAATCAATATGCGTCCTTTTGTGGGGTCATAGAGGCGCATAATAAGGTTGATAAGGGTTGATTTTCCCGAACCGGATGGTCCCACCAATGCTGTCATTTTTCCGGCTTCTATTTCTAGGTTGATGTCTTTCAATATCATTTTGTTATTAGTGTATGCAAAAGAAACATGTTCGAAACGAATAGTTCCTTGCGTTTTATTCAGATCTTTAGCTTCTTTATGTTCTACAACTGTAAGGGGACAATCGAGTATTTCAAACATCGTACGGATATTGACCAAGCCAGATTCAATTTTAACACGTACATTTGCTAGTCTTTTTGCGGGTTCATAAGCTAAAAGTAAAGCAACAATAAAGGACATAAATTCACCTTGAACACCTGCGCGTTGGGTTGCAAGATAACCGGAAAAACAAATAATACCTGCAATGGCAACACCCGTGAGTGTTTCCATAATTGGATTGGTAATAGCTTCGAGTGTTGCAATACTGTTTGTTTGTTTTTCAACATCACAAATGGCTTTGTCCATCCGTTTTTTCATGATTTCTTCTAGTGAAAAGGCCTTGATGATTCGAATACCAACAGCCGTTTCCTGTACGATTTTGATAATTTCACCAAGTGAAAGGAGTTCTTTTTCCATCAAGCTGCGAACGCGTTTTAAAGCCATTCGAACGCCTAAAAAAGCTAGTGGTCCTACGATTAAAGTAATGGAGATTAACACAAAGTTTTGAATGAACATGACAAGCAACAGACCACTAACGGAAAGCAAATCACGTACAAAAGTTGTGATAATAGTATCAATTATATTACGTACGGCTGTCGCGTTATGAGTTACACGAACAAGAAGATCAGATGAAGTGTTATTATGATAAAAAGAGACACCTTGTTCCATAAGTCGTGCAAAAATTTTACGCTGTTGTTCAGCAATGATACTATTGCCTGCTTTGTTTAGAAAGTAAGTTTGGAAAAAAGTTGCAACTCCTTTGAGAATAAAGATAAAAGCAATGAAGCTAGAAATCAAAACAATCATAGGAAAATTTTGTGCATCAATAATCTGATTAACAACATCCCGCATAATCCATGCACTGGTTGCTGTGGTACAAGAAATGATGATCATTGAGAAGATAGCCGCACTGTACCAACGCATATGTTTACGAAAATTTTCTCGCAAAAGGCGGATAATAAGATGTTTGTCAAAAGAGGAAATTTGTTTTTTAGCCATGAAGAGTTTCTATATTCTCTCATTATTTTATGCAAGATTGAAACACTCTTAATTAAAAAGCCCCTTAATCTTTTTTACAAAAATAGCTTTTTCTTTCAAGGTTCATTCATCAATTTCACTACGGTGAGAGTGAAGAATGTAGTGCAAAGTTTCTGTGAAAGGTATAACGAAAATTCGTTGTTCATCATTATTTTTAGTTTTCAATAAAAGGTACCGGCGAGTTTCTCTATTGTATTTACCAATTTCCATATTGTGATAGTCTTTGGCACTTGAAATGGTTCACAAAAAACATTTCTGCTTTTTTAATAATTTTATGTATCATCTCCATTTGTGATGTGTAAGCAAACAATTTTGCCGCATTGCATGATAAGAGAGATTGAAATAAGAAGACCTTACAATGTTTGAGCTTTCTCATTAATATGCAAAATAACGAATTCTTCTTATAAATTGATAAAGCATTATTAAACTCTTAAAAGGATTTATACACATTTATAAAACCTTAAAAGCACCACAAAAATTCTATGTGGTGCTTCTAAATAATACTATACACATCATTTTGATGCGTTGCATGCGAATATTATTCCAATGCAAAACTATTTAGGTGCTATCACCATCATCATTTGCCGGCCTTCAAGCTTTGGCTCCAATTCGATTTTGGCAATTTCACTTGTATCTTCTTTTACACGCTGAAGAAGCTTTAATCCAAGATCTTGGTGAGCCATCTCACGACCACGAAAACGCAAAGTAATCTTTACTTTATCACCATGATCAATAAAGCGATGAACAGCCTTGAGTTTAACTCCATAATCATGGACATCAACATTTGGGCGCATCTTAATCTCTTTGATTTCGATGACTTTTTGCTTCTTACGTGTTTCAGCAGCTTTTTTTTGGGTTTGATATTTTAATTTTCCCAAATCGATGATTTTACATACAGGTGGCTCCGCATTTGGTACAATTTCAACCAAATCAAGTCCCGCATCTGCAGCCATAGCAAGAGCTTCTTGTATCGCAACAACTCCCTGATGTTGTCCCTCATCATTGATAAGCTGAACATGAGGTACCCGAATATCCTGATTTGAACGTGGTCCGTCTTTTTGGGTAGGTGTCATTTTAAACGGTTTACGAATGGTTTATGCTCCTTAAATTTTGATTCAACTACAGTTAATTTAATATACAATTATGTACCTAAAAACAACTATAATTCGTGTTATTTTCATTATTTGATTTATTACTTTTTGGAATGATTTAGATTATAAAAGTTTTTCTCTTAATTTAAAGAAATTGTTTTATAGAGGATAAAAAATCATGGATCAAAATATTCCTTGTCAGTTTTTTTCATTTGAGAACACCGCACTTGCAGTACGCTATCGCAAGGGGCGCCAATCTCCAGGTTTGGTTTGGCTTCCTGGCTATCAATCCGATATGTTAGGAAGTAAGGCAACGTTAGTTGATCAGTTTGCTCAGAAGAATGATTTGTCTTGTTTACGTTTTGATTATTCTGGACATGGAGAATCTGAAGGTGATTTTTTTCAAGGAACAATTTCGCGTTGGGTTAAGGAAAGTTTAGCGACTTTTGAAACCTATTGTGAGGGTCCACAAATTTTGATTGGTTCCTCTATGGGGGGGTGGATTGCGCTAAGGCTTGCAATGATGCTAGCACAGAAAAATAAGAAGCTTGCTGGCATGATATTGATTGCTCCAGCACCTGATTTTACACAAACATTGGTGGAACCAAAATTAGGCCCAGAAGAATGGAAGATTTTGGAGGAGAAAGGCTATATTGAACGACCTGCAGTTGATGATACAGAGCCAATGCCCTTTACAAAAACATTGATTGAAGATGGGCGCGAAAATTGTGTTATGAAAGGATGCATTGATGTTGGATGTCCAGTCCATATTCTACAAGGGATGGAAGATGAAGATATTCCCTATCAGCATACATTGACTTTACTTGATCATTTACCTCTCCATGATGTAACATTGACACTTGTTCGTGATGCAGATCATCGCTTTTCTCGTCCACAAGATTTAGATTGCCTTGAAACAGTATTGAGATCTTTTATTAATCAGATTAATGCAAAATAAGGGGTACATTTATTGATGAAGATAAAAATATATGAGCATTTCTAAACAGCATTTTATTTTTTCTGAGCGCTCTGTACCTGTACGGGTGCGGGAAAATAAGTATGCGCGCCGTCTTACCTTACGTATTGATGCCAGAAGTCAGGAGATTTGTGTAACAACACCACCAGCAATAAATCTTTATGCGGTTGAAAATTTTATTGAAAAGCATCGATCTTGGATTGAGGCACGTCTTGCTCATGTACAAATCTCTCATAAAAATGCTTATCTCAAAGAGGGGGCGACAATTCCCTTATTGGGTGTTTCTCATACCATAAAGCATAGAGAGGGACGTGGGGTAACAGAAATCATTACAGCAGATGCGGAGCAAGGGCCTGAAATTATTGTTTATGGTCAATTAGAATATCTCCCAAGACGCATTGCTGACGTTTTGAAAAAACAAGCGGCGCTTATTATAACGCCTTTGGTGGCACTTTATGCTCATCAGGTAGAGCGTAAAGTCAAATCCATTTGTTATAAAGATACGAGAAGTCGTTGGGGCTCTTGTTCAATCGATAAGCGTCTTTCTTTTTCTTGGCGTCTTATTATGGCACCAAAAGAAGTTGTTGAGTATGTTGTTGCCCATGAAGTTGCTCATCTTGTTGAAATGAATCATGGGCCAAGATTTTGGGCTCTTTGTGAAGAGCTATGTCCTGATAGTAAAACATATCGTGCTTGGTTGAAAGAAAATGCTCCTAGACTGCATGCAATTAATTTTGATTCATATAATTTAGAGGCGTAAAAAACTTTCAAATGAAGGCAATATTTAACGGAACTTTTTGTTGAGTGTTTTGTTGAGTGTGTGCTTGCTCATGCATAATGAGGAAGCCATTGAAGCTCTCAGCACGATTGTTCTCCCCTGCTTGGTTTGCTGAGTGTCTTCAATGTTTTTGCTTTATCTTTTTTGTAATTCAGCGTAGTAACTCTAAGTTCCGATGACTTATAAAAAATGGGAAGGGACCTTATGTCTGTTCTTACAGATCCACTTCAGCTATTACAGGCACTTATTCGTTGTCCTTCTGTTACACCTCATGAAGCAGGGGCTTTATCAACTTTGGAACAATTTTTGAAAAAAATGGGATTTCACGTCGATCGCCCTATTTTTACGGATAAAAATACAGATAATGTTGAAAATCTTTATGCAAAAATGGGAAGTGAAGGACCCCATCTTATGTTTGCGGGTCATACGGATGTCGTACCGCCAGGCGCATTGGAAGATTGGACTTATCCACCTTTTGAAGCTGTTATAGATCAGGGGAAATTATATGGGCGGGGTGCTGTTGATATGAAGGGTGGTATCGCTTGTTTTATTGCGGCTCTAGCGCGAGTTCTTGAGAAACAGTCCATTAAAGGAAGGGTAAGCCTTTTAATTACAGGTGATGAAGAAGGACCTGCTGTTAATGGTACGGTAAAACTTCTCAAATGGGCAGAAAAAAAAGGCGAAAAATGGACTGCGGCTCTTGTGGGAGAACCAACAAGCGTAAAGACTGTTGGTGATATTATCAAAATTGGTCGCCGCGGATCGATTTCTGGTGTCATTACCGTGAAGGGTCGTCAAGGTCATGTTGCTTTTCCAGAGAGGGCTGCCAATCCCTTGCCTTTGGCAAGTAAGCTTATTCAAGCATTGACACAAATCGTCTTAGATAAAGGGACAGAAAATTTTCAACCCAGTAATTTAGAGCTAACAAGCATCGATACCGGTAATTTAGCGGTCAATGTTATCCCAGCGCAGACAACAGTTCATTTTAATATACGCTACAATGATCTTTGGACAAAAGAAACACTGATGAAGGAAATTGAAAAGCGTCTTGCTTTGGTGCAATCAAAAAACAATGGTGATCAATATCCCTCTTATCAGCTTGAATGGATTCCAAGTTTAGGAGATGTTTTTTTGACCAAAAATGATAAACTCATTCAAACTTTATCCAATGCTATTAAAAGTGTAACAGGGAATATACCAGAATGTTCCACTTCTGGTGGTACTTCAGATGCGCGATTTATTAAGGATTATTGCCCAGTGGTTGAATTTGGCTTACCAGGGCAAACGATGCATATGGTAGATGAGTGTGTAGCCCTTGATGCAATGGAAACACTTACTACTATTTATGAGCGTTTTATTATTGAATTTTTTGCATAAAGAAAAGGTTGCTGGTTCAAAAATACCTTTATCTTGTTGTGCCATAAGATATTGCCATTTATGGTGTGGTGATACGAGACTCGTAAAACTTAATATATTAAGTAGTCTTAGAGTAAGTAATGAATATTCTTAAGTTGGGATTCTTGCCTGTAGAGTCTTTAAGTTAAGTGAATTACATAATTGAAAAGCCAAAAGAGACCTGCTTGAAGAAGCAGAACTGTTTAGACCATATTGGATTGAAAATATTCGTTCTTTAAGGTGTAGAAAGGCGGTGCAATCATATATGGAAAACAATGAATATTATATCATCATTGTGTAGTGACAGGTTGAAGCCATGAAGACACACAAAAACATGCTGCTATTGTAAAAAGTTCGTACAACATAAATGCGCTCATTCACAGCTCATGTTTTAATATGGTTTCTGAGCTCTCACAAAAGGCACTTCTTGTTCCAATTAGACTCTCTTAGAATAAAGACTATAGGAAAAGCGCTTTAAGTTTATTTTATTTCATATATTTTGCTCTGCTTTTTTTGTCCCCAAGAACTTCCGTTGCAATATCATTACGAGATAGAAGGTGAGGTTATTTAATCAGCTTTAATATTGGTTATGATAAAGGTACACAGAAATTCTTTTGTAGCATCACGTTGACTTCTTTAGCCAAGGATTGTCCTAGTATTATTCTCAATTTTTTAATTAAATAACTTTAAAGGACGCGTATAGACACTTATAAGCATATACGCATACAAGTAAGATCATATGAGATTAACATCGTTTCACTCGCTAACAAAGCAATACCGATTCATATTTAGTATATTTGTCATTTGAGTGCATTATTTGTTTAGTAAAGCTCATGATGTTGCTGTTACCTATAAATTAATACCGATCATACGGCTGCGTATCTCAAATAAATATTGGTTCAGTATTTTTTGCGATAACAGCTTTTACATGCCAGAATAGGATAAAAGCATTGTGTATATCTATTTTTTATAATCTCTGAAACAGACATACAACCACAACCTGATTGAGGGGAAATATAAAGGTATAAAGGTGAAAATCAGCGTTCTTTTTTACTTTCTCTTTTATTCAGCTTTACGGTTTTCAAAATTATCTAGAGTAATATCTTTTTAAATAATCAGAAATTGATGCATGGTTTCATGTTTATTTCTCTGGTTCTTTTAATGGTGGCACGATTTCATAAAGAAAAAATACATTATCGTATTATGCATTCACGTACTTGTTTTAAAGAAATTTTCTCAATGTTTGTCACATTTGTGCTACTACGGTGCTTATGAATGTTGTAATATAAAATCTATAATGCCTCCCCATCTTTATGTTTATGAAAAATAAAGTTAGAGCACCATACACTTTCTAGCTCAAAATATTGCAATAGCTTTTAGCACTTAAGAGTGTTCATAAGAGGCCTTTTTACTCCTTTTTTATGGTTTTTATCCACATGCTTCTCTATTTTTAAGGTGTAAGCAAATGGCGATAACTAACTTGCTATAAATAGTTTTGAAATGAGAGAATCTCACAATATTCTAGTCTCACCTTGCTATGAAAAATGATAATTATGATTAAAATAAGTATGTTGTTATAAAAACTTTAATTTGCGAGTTGGCTGATGATGTGATCAAGAACAATACGTCCTTTGGCTGTTGCTTTTAAGCGTTGGTTATCCACCATTTCTATCAATTCTTGGTGTTGTAACTCGATCAGTTTTTCCATAGGGATGCGTTTGGGACTTAAGGTTTCATAGCGTATAAGTTCTAAGCCTTCGCAAAGGCGTAATCCCATAAGGAGCATTTCATTTGCCTGTTGTTCAGTGGTTAAATGTTCCGTTTCAATACAGCCATGTCCTGTTGTTTCTACCAAATTAAGCCACTGTTCGGGATGCTTTTCATTTATTGTGACATAACGTTCGCGGTTTTCAAGGTGTGATGACAATGTTTTTGAACAGAAAGAGGAATGATTCGGTGTATGCTCAATGAAACGTCCATGTGCTCCTGGACCAAAGCCTGCATATTGGTGATAACGCCAATAAAGAAGATTGTGTGCTGATTCGGCACCGGGCATTGCATGGTTTGAGATTTCATAGGCAGGAAGTCCATGTAGTGCCGTTATTTCTTGAGTAAGATGATACAGATCTGCTGCTAGCTCTGATGGGGGAAGGATAAGTCTTCCTGCATCATGAAGCCGTTTAAAGGCGGTTCCTTCTTCGATCGTCAATTGATAAAGAGAAAGATGGTCCGCTGCTAAATCAATTGCTTGTACAAGTTCAGATTTCCATTGTTCAAGGGTTTGTTCGGGGCGGGCATAAATGAGATCAAAAGATAAACGTGGAAAAATTTGCCGTGCTAAAGTAATAGCGCAAAGAGCTTGTTCCACATTATGGAGTCGGCCAAGTTTGCGCAATACTTTATCATTGAGCGCTTGTATCCCTAGAGATAAGCGATTAACACCTGCCGCACGGTATCCACGAAAGCGCTCTGCTTCCACACTGGATGGATTAGCTTCTAATGTAATTTCAACTTTATCATCGACTACCCATTTTTTTGCAAGTGCTTGCAATAGGGCATCGACAGTTTGCGGCTCCATAAGGGAAGGGGTTCCTCCACCAATAAAAATACTTGTAATATGGCGTGGGCCTATTTTGTGGTATTGCGTTTCTATTTCGCGCTTAAAGGCGGTGACAAAACGTGGTTGATCAACACCATGGATGCGAACATGCGAATTAAAGTCACAATAAGGACACTTAGCTACACAAAAGGGCCAATGAATGTAAATGCCAAAAGGTTCATTCATGAGAATGCTAAAAGGTTTTCTGCCAAAAGTTTGAAAGCACGTGCGCGATGTGAAAGAGGGGGAAGATCATTACGTTTCCAGTTGTGTTTTTGCTCTGTTGACATTTCTCCAAAGGTATTTTCATATCCATCGGGTAAAAAAATAGGATCAAAACCAAAGCCTTTATCTCCCCGTGGAGGCCAAATGAACGTTCCTTCAACGCATCCACGGAAGTAATCTGCATGAGCATCAGGCCATGCAATGCAAATGACGGATATAAAACGGCATTTCCGTTGACTTTTTTCTCGTGCTCCGACTTTTTGGAGTTCATTTTCTATTTTTTTCATAGCTTTTGGAAAATTACGTGTACCATCGGCTTGAATTGCCCAATCAGCGGTATAAACGCCTGGCGCACCCTCCAATGCATCTATCTCTAAGCCTGAATCATCAGAGAGGGCAGGAAGTCCTGTTTTTTTTGCTGCTGAAAAAGCTTTAATATAAGCATTTTCTTCAAATGTTTTTCCCGTTTCTTTTGGTTCTGGCAAGCCCAGTTTTTTTGCCGATTGTATTATTAAACCGAAAGGCGTAATTAAAGTAGTGATTTCATGCAATTTTCCGGTGTTATGTGTAGCAATGACAAGTTTTTTATCTGCTATGCTTCTCATATAGATTTCTCCAAAAATGAAAGGGGAATTATTTTTGTGCTAAAAACGGTTTAAATGCTCATACACACACATTCTGCTTGCTCTAAAGGGTGAAATTTTCTATTTACAGCGGTTTTTAATCAAGCTAGATTCTCTTGACAAGTCCCTACAGCAGACCACTTTACAGATCAATTCTTAATCTTAAATATTTCTCACACACTCTAACAAAAATATTTCCTGCGTAATTTATCAAGCATCACTCTGAAAGGTAGCATTTTACAGCTCAATAGGATAATATGTTTTTATACTACTTTAGACTATTTGACCAAACCTTGGCAAAACTTATATAAGAGATGAGGATTTTAAAAGTAGTGAAACAATTGTGATGAAGCACAAAACTATTGATAATGAACTAAAATATCTTGATGAACGTTCGCGTGATATTTTTCGCCATATTGTTGAAGCTTATCTTAATGATGGTGAACCTGTAGGATCACGTAATCTTTCGCGGCTTTTACAACAGACATTATCGCCTGCGACGATTCGCAATGTGATGAGTGATCTTGAACACCTCGGTTTGATTTATGCACCACATGTTTCTGCGGGTCGAATGCCAACACAATCAGGTTTACGCTTTTTTGTTGATGCATTTATGGAAGCGGGTGATTTGCCAAACGAAGAGCGAGAAAATATTGAAATGCAAGTCAAAGAGGCTGGTCATGCACAATCGGTTGAACATTTTCTTGTTCAAGCAAGCCGAGTTCTTTCAGATCTTTCACGTGGGGCAGGGCTTGTTTTAGCAACAAAACAAGAAGGAACATTGAAACATATTGAATTTGTGCGCCTTGATAGGGAGCACGCTCTTGCCGTTTTGGTGACTCAACAAGGTGAAGTTGAAAATCGTATTGTTCATTTACCAGAAGGGGTTACCCATGCACAATTGACGGAAGCAACGAATTTTCTCAATGCCCATATTCAAGGGCGTACATTGAGTGAAGCTAAAGGGGAAATTGCCCGCTTATGCGCAGAAACAAGGGCCGCACTTGATGATTTATCACATCATCTTGTTGAAACGGGATTAGCTCTTTGGGGAGGAGAAGATGCTGATCATAAAATACACCTCATTGTTCGCGGGCGTAGCAATTTACTTGAAGATGTGAAAGCAGAAGAAGATTTAGAACGGTTACGCCATTTGTTTGATGATCTTGAAACGCGCGAGAGTATGGCACAGCTTCTCGATTTAACGGATGAAGGTTCTGGGGTTAGAATTTTTATTGGTTCAGAAAATAAGTTATTTTCACTTTCTGGTTCTTCTTTAGTTGTAGCACCTTATCGTGATTCACAACAAAGAGTCATTGGTGCTTTAGGTGTTATTGGTCCTACACGGCTTAATTATGCAAGGATCGTGCCCATGGTTGATTATACAGCTCAACTTGTGTCACAGTTATTGCGTTAAAACGATGCAAGTAAGTATTTGTACTATAAAAGCTCATTGTATTATATACATTGCTACCCCTTGATTTTTGTCTGTAGAATTTCGATATCGAGAATAACGAATCTTATGAAGGAATAAAATTTTTATGTCTGATGAAAAAAACAAATTTACTGACGCTTCATTTGAAAATTGTGATTTAAAAAATCCAGCTGATCGTAATACACTTAAACAGGCAGCCGATGAATTTTTAAAAACACATAAAACAGAGGAACACGAAGTCGTTGAAACAGAAAGCAATGAGGTTAGTGATCTTTTAGCGTCTTTGCAGGATGAAAATAAAGAACTGAAAGATCAGCTTTTACGTCTTGTTGCAGATATGGAAAATCTTCGACGCCGTACTATGCGAGATGTGGCGGATGCAAAGGCTTATTCCATTGCTAATTTTGCAAGGGATATGTTATCGGTTTCTGACAATCTCAATCGTGCTTTGGAAGCGATTCCAGAAGGTGCACGGGAGAGTGATGCTGGTTTGAAATCATTAGCAGAAGGCGTTGAAATGACTGAACGTGCCATGATGGCAGCATTAGAACGTCATGGGGTGCAAAAAATTCATCCAGAGGGGCAAAAATTTGATCCTCACTTTCATCAAGCGATGTTTGAAATTCCCAATGCTGATGTTCCAGATAATACTGTTCAACAAGTGGTTCAGGCAGGTTATATTATCGGGGAAAGGGTGCTACGTCCAGCTATAGTGGGTGTAGCTAAAGGAGGAGCAAAAGAAGCTTCTGTTGAAGCTGATTCGGCTTAAAACACATCAATAACAAACCTCTATCGTAAAATGCAGTATTCCCTGCAGTTTCATATATATAGGGTCTTTTCTCAAAGAGTTTTTAAAGGGTGTGACAAACACCCTTTTATTTTTGAAGTGGCCAATTTCCTTTTACAACATACACGGCATCGCTTGAGGGAAATGGCGATAAAAATAAAACAAAATGATCAACCTCAAAAGGAGGAAATGAAAAATTCCTTCGAAAGAACAGATAAGGAACAAGGTCTTCAGGTTTAGTATCAAGCAGTCGCGCAATAGTAATATGTGGAGTAAATTCTCTTTCATCAGGTGTTAGACCTAAATGGCTACGGATAGATTGCATCTTTTCGTGTAGAAGATTGAGAGCTTTACAAGGTTTAATGCGAATAACAAGAGAGGGGGCAGTATTTTCTGAACCAAAAATATCAAAACCATCTATTTGTAGCATAAAAGGAGAGAGCTTTATTGTGTCAAAGGCGTGCATAAGTATATCTGCGGTAGAACTTTCAACTTTGCCAAAAAAAGATAAGGTGACATGAAAATTTTGCGAATTAATCCACTGCGTATTTGGTAAGCCACTTTGCAACGACACAAGTTGTTGTGTTGTTTGTTGAGGAATTTGAAGGGCACTAAATAGACGACCCACAATATTACCTCTTTACAATGAAAAGATGCCACTCCAAGCACAATGATAGATAACGAGAGTGAGTTGTCTACCAAAGAACATAAGGCAATAGTATAGAAAAATAATGTTTAAAAAATGCTTACCATAATTATGAATATACACAGCTTATTTGTTTTAAGAAAATGGTTATGATATTGATAAGAATTGCGTTTTCAGGATCTGTATCACAATGATGTGCAATGGAAGATTACTTGTGTATTATAAAGGCTACAAAGTTAGCAGAAAATAAGAAAAGTTGATAGATTTTTGATGTGCGAAATTATTTTGACATTTATCTTTAGCCTAAAATAAAGCATACTTTAATACAAGGTAAAGAGTACTCTTTTCTGTAAAAATTTAATTATATGATTAAGTCGGGGAATAGCCATAATACGCAAAACTATTCAAATTGGTCAAATAATGTTAGGAAAGGAAGAAAAAAATCGAGCATAACAAAATTACTATAAGCTTTTACATTTATGATAATTATGCCAATCTATAATGGATATGAATATTGGTATAAAAGCGGGAAGAGAAATTAAAATTCAAAATAATGACGGAAAGTTCCTATTTTCTAAGAATTATCATCTTTGTTTATGATGAAAAAGCACTAGTTTTCCTCTCCAAAGTTGTTATTGATGAGCTTTTCAAGAGCATTAAGAGCATCTGTTGCTTCTGGTCCTGAAACACGAATGGTGAGGTTGCAACCGGATGAAGCCGCTAGCATCATAAGTCCCATAATTGATGATCCGCCAACAATTTTCCCGTCCTTTTCAACTTCAACAGTAACATTAAAATTGTCAACAGTTTGTACAAATTTTGCAGAAGCACGTGCATGCAACCCACGTTTATTACAGATATTGAAATGACGACTTATACATGGGAGGGTATCTTTGGAAAACATTGGTATTTTATTATCCGCTATAAAATCATACTTGGTACATTAATATATTTACGCCCTGCTTCTTGTGCTATTCTTAACGCGTCTGATAATGAAATATCAGGACATTTGCGAATAGAAATCAGTTTAATAAGCATGGGCAAATTAACACCCGCAATCATTTCAACGCGTCCTTTTTCAATAGCAGGAATAGCTATATTTGATGGTGTTCCACCGAACACATCTGTTAATATGATGACGCCATGATCCGTATCTGTATCGGTTACTGCGGCTATAATATCACCTCGGCGCTGATCTATATCGTCATCGGGATAAACGCATATTGTTGCGAACTTTTCTTGTACTCCAACAACATGTTCCACGGCATGTAAAAATTCGACAGCCAGCTCACCGTGCGTTACAAGCACGAGTCCAATCATTTACGCAAACTCCTGTTAACTAATAAGACCCAACCATAGTTGGTGGGAAAGACATTGTACAAGGCTTTATCTTGCTGCCAAGAAAAATTTGCAAAAAAAAGGCAAAAATTGTGATTTTTTTATCTTTAGAAAAAAATTAGACAGATTTTTGCCATATTTTTCTAAACAAAAATGCTTCAATAGCTTGACAAATGGCTGTACAATCGGCTTCACGAAGAGAGGGAAGTTTTAAAAGAGGAATGTGCAAATTTTCAAATTGAAAAGTTTTATTTGTGGAAAAACGTTCATATTCCGGACCGAGAAAAATAACACAATCGATAGTTGTGTGCTTTTCAAATTCTATCATATAAAGACCAACGCCACGAATCTCGATGCCGCCCTCTAAATTATCAGGAGTGTATCCGTGAAGCTTTCCATTTTCCGCACGCAACATTGTATAATCATCACTGATAAGCTTCGCTTCACGTTTTGACCACTCAGCGCGGTCAAGCAAAGAAAGGGTGATGGTTGATTTTCCTGATCCGGATGGACCTATAATTAACAGCCCCTTGCCGCCTAGTTGAAGGCAATTTGCGTGGAGTATTTCACATTTTGTTTTCATGTTTTTTACTTTGGATAAAAGATTTATTTAGCAAGCGGAAGCATAATAGTAAAACGTGCACCAGTTTTACACTTCCCAAGTGTAGGATCAATAATATTTTCGGCTGTAATTGTTCCATTATGAGCCTCGATGATTTGCCGACTAATAGAAAGGCCAAGTCCAGAGTTTTGTCCAAAAGCATCTTCATTTGGTCGATCTGTGTAAAAACGTTCAAAAATGCGTTCAATATTTTCTGAACGAATACCTGGGCCATTATCTTCAATGGTTAAAATAAGGGTTGAAGCATGGCTTTTCATAGTAATGCAAATTTTGCCACGATTCCGAGGAATAAAAGAACGCGCATTTTCAAGAAGATTTGAAATCACTTGTCCTAAACGAAGTTCATGTCCCAATACAAGATAAGCTTTTCCATGAGGACGTGGGACAATATTAAGGCTTATATCAATAGTTTGCGTATTACGATACACTTCCTGAACAGCATGAACAAGACTTTCCAAAAGCGGTGTCATATCAACAATCTCTGCGGTTTCTCGTGCAAGCTCTGCATCGAGTCGCGATGCATCAGAAATATCTGTAATCAACCGATCAAGGCGGCGCACATCATGTTGAATAATTTCCAGCAATTTTTCTTGTGCTTCTTCATTTTTAGCCAGAGGGAGCGTTTCAACAGCACTGCGTAGGGAGGTGAGAGGATTTTTTAATTCGTGGCTTACATCAGCAGCAAAACGTTCAATGGCTTCAATACGCATATAAAGGGCATTGGTCATATCACGAATAGAAGTTGAAAGGTGACCAATTTCATCTTCACGCATTGAAAAATCAGGAATTTCTACACGCTGATTATTGCCATTACGCACTCGATTAGCCGAGGCAGATAATTTACTTAATGGATGGGCAATCGTATGGGCCAAAAAGAGAGAAAGAACCAAAAGTACGCTACCTACAACGGCAAAAACTTTAAAGATAACCAGTCTTTCGCCTTTTACAATGTTATCAATATCGGAACCAGTGGTTGAAAGAAGAAGAGCTCCAACCACTGCGCGATAGCGTTGAACAGGAACGGCAACAGAAACAATTAATTGCCCTTGTCTGTTGCGTCTTTTAGCCGTAGCAAGAGATCCGTTTAATGCGCGGTACACTTCTGGATAAGCAATACCACTGGTTTTTGTTTGTTCTCTGTCAAGAGCAATACCTTTGCCATAAAATGCGCTTGAATACCATGAAGTAAGGCGATCCCACATGTTTTGTTCTGTTTTAAGTGGGGGTAAATCATAACTAAAAACTTCTCCACTAGAATAAAGAACGCGCGAATCAAGAAGGAGAGTAGCATCACGATCATAGATACGTGCTCTTGTCGTTTTAGGTGTAATAAGACGCCGTAAAAGAGGGGCAACTTGCTCAGGGTTAATAGGAAAATCCCAAGAATCGGTTGATTGAGGAGCGGGTGTAACGCTTTCACCAGTCTGTAACTCTAAGAGTTTTTGAGGGTCAATGAGGATAGAATTTGTATCTACTGTTGCAGAAGCAGCAATAGCCCCAGCAATAATTTTTCCTTGGGTACATAAACTTTTGATTTTTGCTTCAATTAAACCATCGCGAAATTGGTTAAGGTATAAAATGCCTGTAACTAAAACGGCAAGAGCAGCAATGTTTAATATAACAATGCGACGTGTGAGGCTGGAAAAAAGCAATTGTCTAAAGAGACGTTGTGTTCGAAGATGCAAACGAGCGAACATAAGAAATGGCGTTGAGGATGTACCATTAATGGTTGTTTTTTGTAAAGTTTCCAGTTGAGAATTGTCTGTCATCGATTTGATTGCCATTCAAATTTTTGCGACAAAGTAGTTTTATACCTCGTGGAAACGATAACCTACACCATAAAGTGTTTCAATCATTGCAAAATCATCATCCACTTGTTTAAACTTTTTACGCAGACGTTTAATGTGACTATCAATGGTGCGATCATCTACGTAGACTTGATCACTATAAGCAGCATCCATTAAAGCATCACGACTTTTTACAACTCCTGGTCTTTGTGCTAAGGTTTGCAGAATCAAAAATTCCGTAACGGTTAAAATAACAGGTTTATCTTTCCATGTACAGGTGTGGCGTTCTTGATCCATCACAAGATCTCCACGTTTGAGAGAAGAGGTGGAAGAAGTTCCTGTAGAAAGCGGTTGGTTACGTGCATTAGAACGGCGTAAAATAGCTTTCACGCGTTCAATAAGAAGACGTTGGGAGAAAGGTTTAGTAATAAAATCATCAGCTCCCATTTTGAGACCAAATAATTCATCAATTTCATCATCTTTAGAGGTAAGAAAAATAACTGGAAGATCAGATTTTTGACGCAAACGACGCAAAAGTTCCATCCCATCCATTCGGGGCATTTTAATATCAAAAATAGCTAAGTGTGGAGGGTGAAGTGTGAGACCCTTGAGTGCAGATGCTCCATCTGTATAGCTTTCAACCCGATATCCTTCTGTCTCAAGCGCAAAAGATAAAGATGTCAAAATATTGCGATCATCATCAACAAGTACAATCGTTTGTGTGATTGTTGGTGTATCTTTCATGGTTTCTTAGACCTTTCTATTGCTGTGGTAGCAAATTACCCACACTTATTTATATGGGAGTTCATATTTTTTTTGCAAAACAAATATGATACAAATTGTAGCAAAGTAAAAAACCTTTTGTCATTACTGTAAAATCTTGTTTTGCTTTCATAATTTATAATGTTTCTACGTCTATTAAGATCCCTTCATTTGAGAGAAAATTTTTATAAAGGCTTTTTTTATCAAGGTTTATTACAAAGTTTATTATTGTATTTGTCTCATAATTGAACAGATGTAGTTTTGATTGTTGAAGTTTAGAAAATCTGCCTATGTGTTTTAAGAGCAAAGAAAAGAATGTGGCAATATATGCACAAAAATTTGTTTCTGCTACACGAAAGGAGGTCGTAATGGGATTTTTTAATTTTATTAAAACTGTAGGGGAAAAGTTAGGTATTGGGGACCATGAACCAAAAGAAAAGGATTTTAAGAGAGCATTTGATCATTTTCAACTCGGTACAGAAAAAGTCAATATTCAAGTTGAAGACGGTAAAGCTATTTTAAGCGGTGAAGTTCCAGATAGGGAAACACTTGAAAAAGCACTGCTGGTTGTTGGCAATTCACAAGGTATCTCTTCTGTAGATGTTAATCAATTAAAGGTTATAGATACAACGCCTAGAAAAACTTCTCGCTTTTATGAGGTTAAATCTGGTGATAATCTTTGGAAAATTGCTGAAGAGGTTTATGGAAAAGGGCAAGGTAATAAAAACACATTTATTTTTGAAGCCAATAAGCCAATGCTAAAATCTCCCGATAAAATTTATCCTGGACAAGTTTTACGTATTCCTGAAATTGACCATAGTTAATTCATCAAAGGGGATAATTTTTTACTGATGGCATTAAACAAAAAATAAAGAAGCGTAAAAAATTTCACGCTTCTTCATTTTATAAAGTGTGTATTTATAATAAAAGGAGCTTAGTGAACAGGAGAGGATTTAGAAGGTGATGGTACTTTCATAGCGTTTACAGAGAAATCAACATCAATGGTTCCTGCTTTCTCAAATGTTAATTTTGCGCTAATTTTATCACCTAACTTAAATGGTTGTGAAAGCCCCATGAACATAATATGATCACCGCCAGGCTTAAGCGTGATTTCGCCATTTCCCGGAATTTCAATGCCATTGTGCATTTTTTCCATTTTCATAATATCATTAACGACAGCCATAGAGTGTATCTCTGTTGTTTTTACTCCGTTTGTGGAAATAGAAACCAAACGGTCTGGGGTATTACTGTGATTAATAATGTAGAGATAACCGCTACCAACTCTTATACCTCTAGGTGTTTCGCGTGTCCAAGGATTGAGAATTTCTATGTCGCCAAGTTTATATTGCTGAGCACCTGCTGGCAAGGTTATACCAGCAAAGAGAAGAGCACACACGATATTTATGATAACCTTTTTGTATGGATATTGTGTATGTATTATATTCTTAAAGATGAGATTTGTTATTTTTTTAATAATAGATGTCATCATTGATTTACCCTCCTTCATAAGATTCACACTTTGAATATTTTTATTTTAGCAGAGCTTTTATTTAAAATAAAAGAAAGAAATGCTAAAATGAAATTGATTTGAATATAAAAATCATAGAATTCTTGAAATTTAAAAGAAGACAGTAAGATTTACAATGACAACACACCTCTTAACGCTTCCGTGTTCATCTCATAAATAGTATTTGCAAATGGTATAAAATCTATGATGCACTACTATTTTACTTAATGAAGATATAATACAGAACAATCATCAACTACTTTACCAATTTTAATATTATGACAGCTCTTGGCATTTTAAAGCGTTTATACAGAGGTATTTTTATATATTTTCAAAGTTCAAAATTATACAGTTAAGAAAAAACGCTTTAGATGAATTTAAAGCACAGATTTCAAATAGCCGCAAACAATGAGACCGTTAGAAGGAGAATTTTTGAAAGGAGATCGATAGATAATACCTTTACTGATATAAGCATTAGATATGATGACTATTTTAGTCCAAGGAAAATTTATAATATTTGTGATATAAATTATTCGCCTTTTAAAAAGCTTTTACGTGAGTATGATTTTATCAATGATGAGAAGATCAAGAGCGAGAGTGCAATCATTCTTTTATTTTTTAATTTTTATAGAAAGATATATTTTTTGAGAATTGCAAGAAAAATATATTATGCTCTCAAGTCTCTCATAAATATGGTATTTATGGGTCATTAGAGTGCCTATTTTAAAATAAATTTTTTATTTTGGAGATGTTTCTCTCATTATTCTCTTGTAGCAATAAAAGCCTGTTCTTATATACGAGGCAGCAAGGCTTGTTGCGACTTGCAGTTTATTATTATTTATATTGCTTGAAGCAATATACGGGCTTTAGGTGTTATGAGGAGCTATCTTAAAAAGATGCTTTATGAAGGTTGAGGTAGCTTGCTGAATGGAGATTATAATATGGCAAAAGTAATTGGTATTGATTTGGGGACAACGAACTCTTGTGTGGCTGTTATGGATGGCAAAAACGCAAAAGTTATTGAAAACTCAGAAGGAGCGCGAACAACACCTTCCGTTGTTGCCTTTACTGATGGGGGGGAGCGGCTTGTTGGGCAGCCTGCTAAACGGCAGGCGGTGACAAATCCTGAAGGGACAGTTTTTGCAGTTAAACGTTTGATAGGGCGCCGTTTTGATGACCCTATGGTTGAAAAAGATAAAGCGCTTGTTCCTTATAAAATTGTTAAAGGTGACAATGGTGATGCATGGGTTGAAGAGGCGGGAAAGAAATATTCTCCGTCACAAATTTCAGCTATGATTTTGCAAAAGATGAAGGAAACAGCAGAATCTTATCTTGGTGAAAAAGTTGAACAAGCCGTTATTACGGTTCCTGCTTATTTTAATGATGCGCAACGTCAAGCCACGAAAGACGCAGGTAAAATTGCTGGACTTGAAGTTTTACGGATTATTAATGAGCCAACTGCTGCTGCTTTAGCTTATGGTTTGGACAAAAAGGACGGAAAAACAATTGCTGTTTACGACCTTGGTGGTGGTACATTTGATATTTCAGTCCTTGAAATTGGAGATGGCGTTTTTGAAGTTAAGTCAACCAATGGGGATACGTTTTTAGGGGGTGAAGACTTTGACATGCGCTTGGTCGGTTATTTTGCCGATGAATTCAAAAAAGAACAAGGAATTGATCTGAAAAATGATAAACTCGCTTTACAGCGCTTAAAAGAAGCGGCAGAAAAAGCAAAAATTGAGCTTTCTTCGTCACAGCAAACAGAAATCAATTTACCATTTATCACGGCAGATCAATCAGGTCCCAAGCACTTAACAATGAAATTGACTCGGGCAAAATTTGAATCTCTCGTTGACGATTTAGTGCAGCGTACCATTGAACCTTGTAAAGCTGCGTTGAAAGATGCTGGATTAAAGGCCGGTGAGATTGACGAAGTTGTTTTAGTGGGTGGAATGACACGTATGCCCAAGATTCAGCAAGTTGTGCAGAGCTTCTTTGGTAAGGATCCACACAAAGGCGTTAATCCTGATGAAGTGGTTGCAATGGGTGCTGCCATCCAAGGAGGTGTATTGCAAGGCGATGTCAAAGATGTGTTGTTGCTAGATGTAACACCTTTATCTTTGGGTATTGAAACCTTGGGTGGGGTTTTCACACGCCTTATTGAGCGCAATACCACTATCCCGACGAAAAAATCGCAAGTTTTTTCGACAGCTGATGATAACCAGAGTGCTGTGACGATTCGTGTTTTCCAAGGTGAACGGGAAATGGCAAGTGATAATAAGTTATTGGCTCAATTTGATCTTGTTGGTATTCCTCCAGCCCCACGTGGTATACCTCAAATTGAAGTTACTTTTGATATTGATGCGAATGGTATTGTTAATGTTTCGGCCAAAGATAAGGGAACAGGTAAAGAGCATCAAATTCGTATTCAGGCATCAGGTGGTTTAAGTGATGCTGATATTGAAAAAATGGTAAAGGATGCAGAAGAGCACGCGGCTGAGGATAAAAAACGCCGTGAAGGTGTTGAAGCTAGAAATCAAGCGGAGGCTCTTATTCATTCAACTGAAAAGTCGCTCAATGAATATGGCGATAAAGTATCAGCTGAAGAAAAGGGACAGATTGAAACAGCAATATCTGATTTGAAATCTGCGCTTGAAGGCAGTGATACGGAAGAAGTAACAACAAAGATGCAAAAATTAGCAGAAGTCAGTATGAAACTTGGACAGGCTATGTACGAAGCCTCACAAGCAGCGAGCGCTGACACTGAAACAGAGGCAAAGAATGATGATGTTGTTGATGCTGATTTTGAAGAAGTTAATGATAAGAAGAAATAGTGTCAGCATATGTGTTGATTAATTGATAAACCCGGCCTTTGAAATATAAGGCTGGGCTTTATTATTTGAGATAAGTTGCAACTTTGTTGCTAAAAATATAAATTAAAAGCAATATTATCCATAAAGATGGATGACAGAAAAATTATCAGGAATACATGATGAAGGTTGACTATTATGAAATTCTTGGCGTGACTCGCGAATGTGATGATAAAAAGTTGAAATCTGCTTTTCGTAAGTTGGCAATGCAATATCATCCTGATCGCAACGCGGGGGATAAAGAGGCAGAGCGAAAATTCAAAGAAATTGGCGAAGCCTATGAAGTTCTTAAAGATCCCCAGAAGCGTGCTGCTTATGATCGATTTGGCCATGCGGCCTTTGAAAATAGCGGTGGTCAAGGGGGAGCAAATCCCTTTGGTGGTTTTGCTGCTGGTGGTGGATTTGCGGATATTTTCGAAGACTTTTTTGGTGAGATTATGGGAGGGACACACCGTAAGCGTGGTGATAGTCGCGAACGTGGCGCAGATTTGAGTTATAATATGGAAGTGACTTTAGAAGAGGCATTTTCAGGAAAAACTGCAGAAATTAATATTCCCAGTTCCGTTACGTGTGATGTTTGTGAAGGATCAGGAGCGAGAAAAGGCTCTAAGCCGCAAGTTTGTGGAACATGTCATGGATCTGGTCGTGTGCGTGCTGCACAGGGTTTCTTTTCTATTGAGCGGACATGTCCTACATGTCATGGACGTGGTGAAACTATTACGGATCCATGCCCCAAATGTCAGGGGACACGGCGTATAGAGAAAAAACGTTCATTAAGCGTAAATGTTCCAGCTGGTATTGAAGATGGAACGCGTATTCGCCTTTCTGGTGAGGGTGATGCTGGTATTCGTGGTGGCCCCAATGGTGATCTTTATATTTTCCTTTCCATTAAACCGCATGAGTTTTTTCAGCGAGAAGGAGCAGATCTTCACTGTCGCGTTCCTATTTCAATGGTAACAGCTGCTTTAGGAGGAGAGTTTGAAGTTTCCGACCTTGATGGTGTTAAAGCACGCGTTAAAATTCCAGAAGGGACACAAAATGGACGTCAATTCCGCCTTAGAGGCAAAGGTATGCCCATGTTGCGCCGTCAGCAAGCAAGGGGTGATCTTTACATCCATATCACGATTGAGACACCGCAGAAATTAACGCAAGAACAACGTGAATTGTTGCAAAAATTTGAGAAACTCTCAAATCATGAAAATTCACCGCAATCACATGGTTTTTTTTCACGTATGAAAGAATTTTTTGAAAATATTTCTGGTTAAAATTATGTGAATGTTCTCAGAATAATTAGAGAGAACTGTGGGAAAGTTATTTTCATTAAGCTTTCTATTGTCTCATTATCTTTGAAAAGCATTTTTTCTTGAAAAGAAAAGAGAGAGACAGCTAATTTAGGATAAACTCCTGCTGCTGATAGTTTTTATATTTCATGAGTTTTATGGATAAGTCTTATTTTTGAGTGTCTATGACATTTTAAAAAGGGCTTATCCATATAAGAACGCAATTGAGTGATTGATAATAAATATTGCCAGTGTCATGATAACTGCCTTTATGCATTCAGTATTTTTGGTGTTTATTTTTCACTCAAAATTTCTTTTTAAAGGCTCTATAATAAAACTATAAAATAGGTAGCGGCTTGCCAAGAAACGCTAAATAAGCTGTTAGGCAATCCATCTTTTTCAAATAAAGTATCAACTTCTTATAACCGATTTTATTTTTGGCATTTTTCATAGTTTTAATCACTGCTTCCTTTAAAATAAGGGTTATTTTGTTCGGAATAGCTTTTACATGCCTCATCTTAGCTTTTAGCAGTAATCATGTCTTTTTAGATGCGGATTTAGTTTTGTATTTCTGATGTCATAAACAGTTTTTCCAGATAATAAAAACGCTATAATCAAGTTTATTTTGTTCCAAAGAAATTGTGGAATGAGATAATGTGTGTTGAATGCTAAAGAAGACATAACAAAACACTTTTCGATATATCTCTCTTGTGGGGAAACAGATTCGATGGAATTCACTTAATTGAATTTATTGGCATAATAAAAAGTTGGTGGGAAGATAGAGGAAGTTACCTTTAAAAAGAAAAAATAAATACAATAAAAAATAGCACAATATGCTTAGAAAACAGCACGATATATTGTTGAAATTGATTGGTGATATGGAAAGAGAAATTTACGAAATGAATCTTTTTTCATAAAATAACATAATTAAAAGAATTAAAAATTCTACAAAACATTGAATAATTCAAGCATGTATCGCTATGCAGAAAGAAAAACTTAATGACCGATCATGAAAAATGAGAAGTTTTATAAAACCTTACGAAGAGAGTAATCTAAACAATTAAATGCTTTTACGAAGATGCTTCTGAAGAGTTATCGAAATAAAGTCACAATATATGATAATTTTGCAAAGCCTTTTTTCGATTTTACGATATAAAAAGATAAATTATGATTATAAATCAACTTATTATGATTCTCCATGAGGAGCGTTCAATTGACATTTCCTCATGTTTAATGGTTGAGAAAAAGTCAAATTTTTAAAACCAAAGTTATAGTTTATTGGGATAAGCTATAAAGCAGTTGAGTGATTTCTTATCTTGGGAATATGTTAATTTTATTATTATAAGAAACTTTATTTTTATCTTACAAAATCAATGGTTGTATATATTCCTATTCATTGTTAAGTATCCATAGGGATAAACTAATGAGTTGAATGTACGGCTTAGCTTCAAAATTTTGCTTTTCAATTTTATATATAAGATCATAAAATAATGACATTTTTTTACGTCTATTTTGTTTAATTTTTCGCTGTCAATTTTTAAAGGAAGTTTTTTGTATTTCATTTTGCTATTCCTTTTTCGTAATTTAGAGGAAAATTGACGATTTTCAGGGGAGGGGGTGGATAGAGTAAAGTTTGGTTTTATTGTTTTCACTTTTCCTAAATTTCATTAAGAGATGGTAAAAAGTGATGAGGAGGCTCTATTGATGGATGATGCTAAAAACGGTGATGTAGATGTTTTGGAAAAACAAGCAGCATTTTTATCGTCTGCTTTACCTTATATGCAAAAATATGAAAATGAAACGGTCGTGGTAAAATATGGCGGCCATGCTATGGGTGATCCTGCTTTGGGACGAGCATTTGCGCGTGATATTGCTCTATTAAAGCAATCGGGGATCAATCCTGTTGTTGTTCATGGTGGTGGGCCTCAAATTGCTGAAATTTTAATGAAAATGGGGATTGAATCACGATTTGAAAACGGACTACGGGTAACCGATGAGCGGATCGTTGAAGTGGTTGAAATGGTTTTAGCGGGTTCCATAAATAAAGAAATTGTTGCTCTCATCAATGCTGAGGGTGAATGGGCAATAGGATTATGCGGCAAGGATGGCAATATGGTTTTTGCCGAAAAGGCTTATAAAACTGTCATTGATCCTGATTCGCATATTGAACGTGTTTTAGATTTGGGGTTTGTTGGTGAGCCTGTTGAAGTTGACCGCACATTGCTAGATCTTTTAGCATCTTCTGAAATGATACCAGTTCTTGCTCCTGTAGCTCCAGGACGCGATGGTAAAACTTATAATATCAATGCTGATATTTTTGCTGGAGCTATTGCTGGTGCATTAGAGGCTAAACGCCTTTTATTTCTCACTGATGTTCCTGGTGTTTTGGATAAACAAGGTAAACTTTTAAAAGAATTGACAGTTTCTGAAGCTGAGAAATTTATTAAAAATGGGACAATTTCAGGAGGCATGATTCCAAAAGTAGAGACTTGCATAAAAGCCCTTCAAAATGGTGTGGAAGGTGTTGTCATTTTAAATGGTAAAACTCCTCATTCTGTTTTACTAGAGCTGTTTACCGAACAGGGAGTTGGAACGCTTATTGTTTCATAAATTGTGGGGAAAATTGGAAGAGAAAGTTTTTCATGGTGAATCTAAAACAGTTTAAATATCCTTTATTAAGTAAGCCAGAATTGGCAATATTTACTGCGACAATATTGTGGGGCGTTACATTTTTAGTCATTCACATTGCGGTACGCTATAGTGGTCCTCTGTTTTTTGTTGGATTTCGTTTTATTGTTGCATCTCTTATATGTGGGGTAATTTTTTGGCGCTCTATAAAAGGTATAACTGTTTATGAAGTTTTCGCTGGGATGGCGATAGGTTTAGCCATGTTTTTTGGTTATGCTTTTCAAGCAGCTGGACTTCAAACAATTATTAGTAGTCAGTCAGCTTTTATCACAGCGCTTTATGTACCGATGGTTCCAATCTTGCAATGGATTGTTTTTAAAAAACCTCCCCGTTTAGCTTGTTGGATTGGTATTATTTTCGCTTTTATTGGGCTTGTATTTATTTCAGGACAAAAGCCGGGAAATTTTGATTTTTCAAAAGGCGAAATTTTAACTTTGTTAGGCGCTTTAGCGATTGCTGGAGAAGTCATACTCATCGGAATTTTTGCGAACAAGGTTGATAGTCGGCGTGTAACCATTATTCAGTTATTTTTTAGTGGTTTTTTTTCATTTGCTTGTATGCCTTTGATGGGTGAAAGCATCCCTGAATTTTCGTGGGTGTGGTTTAATATTGGTATAGGATTGGCATTAATGAGTGCCATCATTCAATTAGCTATGAATTGGGCACAAAAGTCTATTTCCCCTACGCGTGCGACACTCATTTACGCAGGTGAACCGGTATGGGCTGGTATTGTTGGGCGTTTGGCTGGCGAACATTTATCTCCCTTAGCTTTATTGGGCGGTTTGCTTATTCTGATTGGGATAATTGTGGCTGAATTACAACCTTCACAATGGCGTAAAAAAAATAAAGCAATTAAAAAAATTGATTAGCTATACATTTTTTTATTATGATTTTATTGCATGAGATTTTTGCTTGTAGAGTTTTCATTTTTGGAGCTTTTTTAATACTAAGATGATTAAGAAGTTCTATAAATTATTCCAGCTTTTGCATGCCAAAGTGGAGAAATAGTATGCTTCTATCTGTTTGTCAGATTTCTGAACCGGGCAGACAACCTTCATTGAGCCAAAGCATGAGGTGATATAAAGGTAAAAATTAACGCTCATCTTTAAATTCGGCTTTAACAACTTTCAAAAACATCTACGGTAATGTTTTTGAATAATGAAAATTACGCACTGTCGCACGTTATTTCTTTTGTCCTTTAATAGAGTTACGCTTCTCACGCAAAATAGAACGCCCAAAGTATCCCCATAACGTTGTACATTAAAGCGTTTTTTAAAAGATAATTTTCTCAATATACATCATATTCATTGACGGTTTGCATGAAGTATAGAAAAACCACAGAGCATCATCATTTTACTTAAAATAAAAGGCACGAGCATTTTCTTTATCTGTTCTCAATATTACGATAGCTTTTGGCATTTGAAAGAGAGAGGTATTTTTACTCATTTCTTAAACGTTTTTATCCATACACTAGCTCTGTTTTATAATGGGGGAGCAAAAAATTTATTGATTCATTATGAGAAGATTTAAAATGAGAGAAGCTCGCGATATTCAGAGCTTTAATTTAAATTGCAAAACAATAAACGATCATTATAAATCAATGCGTTATCCAATGAATCGAAGAGGATTTGTGTGTTTTATATTTAATGAAGGAAGGGAGGAGTTGTATAAAAAGGACATAAAAACTTTGTTCAATAAAGCCTATTTCTAAAGTTTTAAAAATTAAGAAGAAACTCCCTCGATATTCATGTTATCTTATATAAGATTGCTAAAAAAGAAGATTATTGCGTACAAATAAAAAAGCATTTCTTGCGAATTTATTGCAAGCCTAAATGATATACACGCCCATCATATAAATATGATAATACATTGATTTATAATTATAATATATCATTATTCACATTGAGTTAGAACCCTGAATACTGTAAAACTTTCTCACTTCAAATCATTTTCATGTTAAATCAATCCAAATCACTTTCTTACACATCACAAGTGGGTGGGGGCATGTGGGTAAAGACTGTACAAGAAAGGCATATCCCTTATAAACTTTTTCAAGTGTAAAGGATCGTCGCAATATTGGAGATTGGCAAAGTGTGTGATGGTGCTAGCTTACTACAGCATATGAGTTATCAAATAAGATGTGAAAGGATCATTTTAGCACCCTTGGATTTAATTTAGCAAACAAAAGCCTCATTTTTTAGGCTATAAAAAGTTGTGTTTTGAGAAGCTTTTTAGGTTTATATTCTTTTGATAGAAGCCGGAGCATAATTGGTCTTTGCGTTTTGTATTATTCTTTGCTAAATCGCCTTATATGACAATAGATCGTAATTATATTCGTAATTTTTCCATAGTGGCGCATATTGATCACGGCAAATCCACTTTAGCTGATCGTTTGATTCAAATAACAGGTGGGCTTGATACACGTGAGATGAAAGAACAAGTACTCGATTCCATGGATATTGAGCGTGAACGTGGAATTACTATTAAAGCACAGACGGTACGTTTACACTATAAGGCAAAGAATGGTGAAACCTATATTTTAAATCTTATGGATACACCAGGTCATGTGGATTTTGCTTATGAGGTTTCGCGTTCACTGGCAGCTTGTGAAGGTTCTCTGTTGGTGGTGGATGCAAGCCAAGGCGTAGAGGCGCAGACGTTAGCAAATGTTTATCAAGCCATTGATAATTCCCATGAGTTGGTTGTTGTTCTCAATAAAGTTGATCTTCCAGCAGCAGAACCTGAGCGTGTTAAAGAACAAATTGAAGATGTGATAGGCATTGATACATCTCAAGCAGTAGAAATATCAGCAAAAACAGGTTTGGGTGTTCCTGATGTTCTGGAGGCAATTGTTGCACAATTACCACCTCCACATACAGGCGATGTTGCAAATCCCTTGAAAGCAATGTTGGTTGATAGCTGGTATGACGCATATCTTGGTGTCATTGTTTTGGTACGGGTGATAGATGGTATTTTAAAAAAAGGCCAAACCATTCGTATGATGGGTACAGGTGCAAAATATCCAGTTGAGCGCGTTGGGGTTTTTACACCTAAAATGGTACAGGTTGATGAATTAGGACCAGGCGAGATTGGTTTTATCACTGCTTCTATCAAAGAGGTAGCAGATACACGGGTTGGGGATACGATTACTGAAGAGCGTCGTCCTTGTGAAAATGCTTTGCCTGGTTTTAAGCCGGCGCAACCGGTTGTCTTTTGTGGACTTTTTCCAATTGATGCTGCTGATTTTGATGATTTGCGTGCAGCCATGGGCAAATTACGCTTAAATGATGCGAGTTTTTCTTTTGAAATGGAAACGTCTGCGGCTTTGGGATTTGGTTTTCGCTGTGGTTTTTTGGGACTTCTGCATCTTGAAATTATTCAAGAGCGATTAGAGCGTGAGTTTAATTTGGATTTAATTGCGACAGCACCTTCAGTTGTTTATCGCATGAATATGAATGATGGTTCTGTTAAAGAGTTGCACAATCCAGCGGATATGCCTGATGTGGTTAAAATTTCTTCTATAGAAGAACCATGGATTCGAGCGACAATCATGACTCCTGATAATTATCTTGGTTCAATTTTAGAGCTATGCCAAGAGCGGCGTGGGGTACAGGTTGGTTTGTCCTATGTTGGAACCCGTGCTATGGTAACGTATGATTTACCACTGAATGAAGTTGTTTTTGATTTTTATGATCGGCTAAAATCGATTTCAAAGGGTTATGCTTCTTTTGATTATCAAATGACAGATTATGCAGAAGGTGATTTAGTTAAAATGTCTATTTTGGTGAATGGAGAGCCTATTGATGCATTATCGATGCTTGTTCACCGCACGATTGCAGAAAAGCGCGGGCGTTCAATGTGTGAAAAACTGAAAGATCTTATTCCTCAGCATATGTTTCAGATTCCAGTTCAAGCGGCTATTGGTGGTAAAGTTATAGCGCGCGAAACGATTCGTGCTTTGCGTAAAGATGTAACAGCGAAATGTTACGGGGGTGATGTTACGCGTAAGCGCAAACTTTTGGAAAAGCAAAAAGAAGGCAAAAAGCGGATGCGCCAATTTGGAAAAGTAGAAATTCCACAATCGGCATTTATTCAAGCGCTCAAAATGAACAAATAATGAAAAAAGGGGTATTTTCTCTCATTGATTGCGCTTTTGCTTTTGTCGATTGGTTCAGGTGTTTAAAGAACACTTTTAAATAGAATTGCGTCGTGCTTCATGTTCTTGTGTATTGCATAATGGTATCACTTTCTCACGTAAAACAGAATGCTTTAAACAAAATACATTTATGTTGCATATTGGCGTGCTCGTTTTCGTAAATCATCACTCAATACATCAAACTCCATTTCACAACGGGGGCTATGAAAAATATAACGTAAAATACACTGTGAATGATATAAAATCCATTTGGCATTACCGCTTTTACGCGTCAGAAAGGTGCAAAGCGCACCTATCATACTCTTTTTCAGCTCAAAATATTATGACAGTCCTTATCACTTGAGAGAATTCATTAAAGGTATTTCACTCTTTTCTTGAAGTGTTTCTTACCCACATACCAACTGTGTTTGTAACGAGCAAGGAAATGATAGTGATTGATTCACTATGAAAGGATTTGAAATGAGAGAATCCTTGTATTCGAGGTTATTATTCAAGTTAAAAAACGATGAAATATTATTATGAATTAATCTTGTGTCTAAGAACGTAAAAGATCATTAATAGATGTTTTTTCTCGTGTTTTTTGATCAACGCGTTTTACAATAACAGCACAATAAAGGTTTGGGCCTGCTTCACCATTTGGTAAAGGTTTTCCGGGGAGAGAACCTGGTACAACCACTGAATAGGCTGGTACTTCACCAATAAAAATTTCACCTGTTGTACGGTCAATAATCTTTGTTGATTTTCCAATAAAGACTCCCATTCCCAAAACAGCACCTTCACGGATAATACAGCCTTCAACAATTTCAGAGCGAGCACCGATAAAGCAATGATCTTCAATGATTGTTGGATTTGCTTGCAGTGGTTCTAAAACACCTCCAATACCAACACCGCCAGAAAGATGGACATGTTTACCAATTTGTGCACAAGAACCAACGGTGGTCCATGTATCAACCATTGTGCCCTCATCGATAAAAGCACCAAGATTGACAAAGGATGGCATCAATATAACATTGGGTGCAATGTAAGCAGAATGACGTACAATGGCTCCAGGAACGGAACGGAAATCAGCACTTTTAAAATCTGCCTCTTGCCAACCAGAGAATTTTGAAGGAACTTTATCCCACCAATGTGTCCCATTGATTCCACCAGTAATAATTTGCATAGGATTAAGCCGAAAAGAGAGTAAAACCGCTTTTTTCAACCATTGATGAACATGCCATTGTCCATTTTTTTGTCGTTCTGCAACACGGATTTCACCTTTATCAAGAAGGTTCAATGCATGTTCAACACTCTCACGTATTTCGCCTTTTGTGGTAGTATCGATAGAATCGCGATCGTCAAAAGCTTGTTCGATAATAATTTCAAGTTGTGTGATATGGGTCATGACGAGAGTTCCGTTAAACAAGTTGAAAGCTTCAAGATTTATTCTCTATGAACTACGCGAAGAAATGTGTTCAGTCAATAAAACGATGAGGAAGTAGGACAGGTGCATGAAAAAAAGCTGTAAAGAAAAAAGAAAAAGGGAGCAAGAAAACTGGACGCCACTTCTCCATACGAAGGATGCTCTACAACAGATCCATAAAGTCTCTAATTCAGCACAGGTGCGTTCGTCTACTTATCGTTTAGCCTATATCGATCAAGATTTTATGATGCGTCCAGAGCTGCGTTCACAACGTATTAGTCTTGAATTTTTAAAGCCGGAAATAACCCTTAAAGAATATGATATTCAATCAACAGTTGTTTTATTTGGTGGTGCGCGTATTCCTGAACCTGGGCAAGCAGCGTGGGCTGCAAAAAATGAAATACAAAAGAAAAATTTGCATGCTATGTCACATTATTACGATGAAGCAAGAGAGTTTGCGCGTTTGTGCTCACTCTATTCTGCTACGACACAATATCGTGAATTTGTGGTTGTTACGGGGGGCGGACCAGGAATCATGGAGGCGGGAAATCGTGGTGCTTGTGATGTTGGTGCCCCAACGATTGGCTTGAATATTATTTTACCACATGAGCAAGAGCCTAATTCGTATGTGTCGCCGCATTTATGTTTCAATTTTCATTATTTGGGGATGCGCAAAATGCATTTTTTAGTACGAGCGAAAGCCCTAGCCATTTTTCCAGGAGGATTTGGGACTCTGGATGAACTGTTTGAGACATTAACTTTAGTACAGACGGGGCGTATGAAACAGGTACCGATTTTATTGTTTGGCAAAGAATTTTGGAGCAATACTGTCAATTTTGAGTATCTGTCTGCACAAGGTACAATTTCTCCTACTGATATTAATTTTGTGAAATTTGTTAATACAGCAGCAGAAGCTTTTGAAGAAATTCGTTCTTTTTATAAATTGCCTTAACGACTTTTGAGATGCTCACTCTTGAAGGATCATTAATACTCTACTTTGGTTAAATAAAGTCCTGAGGGGGGGGCAACAACACCACAACGTTTACGATCTTTAGCATGAAGAGCTGTTTCGAGATCTTGAGCTGTCCAACGTCCAATACCCACTTCCATGAGGCTTCCTGCGAATGAACGGATTTGATGATGAAGAAAAGAACGAGCTTGTGCATAAAGGAAAATTTCTTCACCTTCTCTTTGAATATCGAGACGTTCAAGGGTGCGAATAGGGCTTTTGGCTTGGCAATGTGCTGAACGGAAAGTTGTAAAATCATGTTGTCCTACAAGCTTTTGCGCAGCTTCATGCATGGCTTCAGCATGAAGAGGTTTTGGTATCCACCACACGCGTTTGGCATTTAAAGCTGGTGGAGAGCGACGATTAAGTATTTTAAAAAGATAATGGCGTTTTACAGCGGAAAATCGTGCATCAAAGTCATCAGGGACATTTTCTACATTTAAGATTGAAATCGCCTCTCCCTGTTTACGTAAAAGAGCATTGAGCGCGTCACGCACAGTATGGGAGAGCCAGTTTTTTTCAAAATCAACATGCGCAACTTGTCCCGTAGCATGTACGCCCGCATCGGTTCTTCCTGCTGTTGTTATGGTCAATTGTTGTCCACTAAAGCAAAAAATTGCTTGTTCAAGAGCTCCTTGTATCGTGTGAAGTTTTGCTTGACGCTGCCAACCAGCATAATTTGAACCATCATATTCAAGAGTGAGTTTAAAACGTGGCATCTTAAAAAACAGCAGAAATATGAGCACCTCGCAAAAAGGTTGCGCACTCAAGAATTTTACCGCCAGATCTTTGGAGAGAGGTTATTTCTATCCGTCCTTGCCCACAATGGATAATCAAAGAATCTGGTTCTATCCGTCCAATTTCAAGAGAAGGACCTGTTGTTAAACGACTATCAAGAATTTTTACACGTTCTTCTCGTCCACCGATATTCATATTGCACCAGCAACTAGGAGAGGGAGAGAGCGCGCGAATATGCCTATGAATAAACTCTGCAGGTTTTGTCCAATCAATGCGGGTCTCTTCTTTTCTAATTTTGGCGGCATAGGTGATGCCTTCTTCTGATTGTGGGGTCAGTTTAAGTTGTCCTTTTTCAAGAGTGGATAAAGTCTCTACCATAAGTTCTGCGCCAATATGTGAAAGTCTGTTTGAAAGCTCAGCAGTGGTGGTGTTATCAGTAATGGGGATGGAGCGAGAAAGAGCGATAGGCCCCGTATCAAGTCCTTCATCCATTTTCATGATCATGATACCTGTTTCTTTATCACCAGCCATAATTGCTCGTTGAATAGGCGCAGCACCACGCCAACGTGGTAAGAGTGAAGCGTGGGCATTAAAACAACCAAAACGTGGCGTTTCGAGAATAGCTTTGGGTAAAAGGAGTCCATAAGCCACCACAATAGCAGCATCAACAGAAAGTGCTGCAAATTGCTCCTGTTGTTCGATTGTTTTGAGTGTTTGAGGCGTGAAGACAGGAATGGATTTTTCTTTTGCTACGGTGTGAACAGCGGAGGGGATTAATTTCAGCCCTCGACGTCCTGCTGGACGAGGGGGTTGACTATAAACAGCAACAACATCATGACCTGCATCCAATAAAGCATGTAAAATAGGAACAGCAAAATCTGGTGTTCCCATAAAACTTAATCGTAAAGCCATTACAAAACTGCTTCCTGCATGTTTTTTTCTTTTGCACGTTTTTTAAATTTTCGTATCACCATATCGCGTTTGATCTTTGAAATGTAATCAATAAAAAGGCGCCCATCTAAATGATCAATTTCATGCTGTAAGCAAGTTGCTAAGAGATCGTCTGCTTCAATTTCTGTTTGTTTTCCTTCACGGTTCTGATAGCGAACACGAAGGCGTTTAGGACGTTCAACCTCTGCAAAATAATCAGGAATAGAAAGACAGCCTTCTTTGTAAATATTACGCTCATCTGAAAGCCATAAAATTTCAGGGTTGATAATAACAAGTGGTTTTTTCTGCTCATCTTCAGAATTTCCAGAGACATCTATAACCAACATACGTAGCGGTATACCAATTTGAATAGCAGCAAGACCAACGCCCTTAGAATTATACATGGTTTCCAACATGTCATCCGCAAGTTTTTGGAGAGCTGAATCGACCTGCTCAACAGGTTTGGACACTTCCCGTAAAATCGGATCAGGTAAAGTAACTAAAGATCTCATTGGCATAAGTAGAGATTAATCAATGGTTTGTTATTGGTCAATATTGAATAACGGATTCTTGCGTTTTTTTACAATAAGAGCGTTATATTACAATTTATGTTTGATTCGTTTTTTTCCATATTCGCTGGTGATTTTTTTTCTAAACTAATGCTTTTGCTTTTATTTATACTTGTCTGTTTGGCATTTTTTATGTTGATACATTCTCATCGAAAAAAAGCATTTTTGGAAAATGAAATTGCTGAACGCGCACGTGAGGCACAAATGCAGATGGCTACCTTGTTGAAAACACAAGCTGAAATGCAAGGACGAATGCAAACGATGGCGGAAATTTTTGGTCAACGGCAGGCTGAATTGAATAAATCACTCAGTGAGCAACTCAATGGGATGACAACAAGCTTAGGCCAAACACTTCAGGTACAAACCAAATCCACTTATGAAAATTTGAATCGTTTGCAAGAGCGTTTAGCAGTGATTGATGCAGCACAAAATAATATTCAATCGCTTACGGGACAAGTTGTTCAGTTGCAGTCCATTTTAAGTAATAAGCAGACGCGTGGTACTTTCGGTCAAGGGCGGATGGAAGCAATTATTGCCGATGCCTTACCAACAAACGCTTATGCTTTTCAGGCTGTTCTTTCCAATGGAAAGCGCCCAGATTGTCTCATTCATATGCCCAATAAAGCTCCTTCTCTTGTTGTTGATGCTAAATTTCCTCTGGAAGCTTGGAATGCTATGCGTAAGGCAGAATCAGCGCAAGAGCGTCAAGAGGCAGAACGCCAATTTCGTACCGATATGGAAGTCCATATTCGTGATATTGCACAAAAATATTTGATTCCTGGAGAAACCCATGACACTGCTTTCCTTTTTGTGCCATCTGAATCGATTTTCGCAACAATTTATGAGGATTTTGAGGCATTGGTACAAAAATCCAATAGAGCCCATGTGATTATTGTTTCACCATCTTTGTTGATGCTCTCTGTCCAAGTGGTACAAACCATTATGAAAGATGCGCGGATGCGTGAACAAGCGCATTTAATTCAATCAGAAGTAGCAAAATTGATGGAAGATTTTGGACGAATGGATACGCGTGTTCGCGCACTACAGAAGCACTTTCATAAAGCAAGTGAAGATATAGAGGGAATTTTGATATCGTCTTCCAAAATCATGAAACGGGCAAATCGCATTGAAACTGTCGAATTAAAAGAAAATTACTCTGAACCAACAAAAATGACAACATTGGCTCAGTCGCAAACATTGCGTTTTGCTGATGAGGAATAAAGCAAAGCAAGCTTCTTAAATATTACAAGTTAGATCATGTTCTTTATTGATTGGTAATCATTTTTTAGTATCTCTATCTTGTTTTATTTCTTAAACGAGAGGAATAGGAATATGCGACACCTTTTGTTTTTAGGGGCACTGGTGTTTTTGCTAGAGGGATGCGCAACAACCACTCCCATCCACACAAATAATGCTTGTGCTATTTTAGCACAAAAAAATGGTTTTTTTGACAATTGGGGTAAGGTGTCTCAAAGAGCGGAAATGCGCTATGGAATTCCTATGCCTATTATTCTTGCAACCATTAAGATGGAATCGAGCTTTCGTCACAATGCACGTCCTCCACGCAAAAAACTACTTGGTTTTATTCCATGGAAGCGTCGGTCGACAGCTTATGGTTATGCTCAAGCGCTTGATAGTACATGGGCAATGTATCTTCGCTCTACAGGAAAGTCTTTTGCATGGCGTACGAATTTCGCAGATGCTGCTGATTTTGTTGCTTGGTATCATCGCCAAAGTGTTCAACGCAATGGGGTGAGGTTTGATGATGCATATAGCCTTTATTTAAATTATCATATGGGGCATGGTGCTTATGCACGTAGTGGTGGGCATGTCAGTGCTGCGCTTTCACAGACAGCACAGCGCATGGCAAGGATATCGAGGCTCTATGAACAGCAATTAAAAAGATGTGGATGGCATTAGGGAAGATTTTTGAAAATCTCAATCAGGGAATTGATGGGATAAAATTATTCGAAAGCAAAATTCCACATGATATGATAAAATAGTGTCGTTTTTCCGATCGTTCAATGAAATAAATTGTTATTTTTTAGAATAAACTCAAGCAACAGAAAGTTTTTGCAATACACAATATATTTGAAGATACTCTCGACATTTTTACCTCCTTTGTTAAAAAAATTTATAATAGAAACTATCTTCTATTTAGCGCTGGCATTTCGCATTGGGCTAAGTACTAGAGGTTATTGAAGAAAAATTTTAAAATATAATATCATTTTTTATTTTCATTATGCGTATTACTGGCTGATTATTATATGAATATTTTCTTTGTTAAGCGTATAAAATAGCAATTAAAACAAATGCAATTCGGGCATCATAAAAAGGGTAAAATATTCAATATAAAAAAACGAGAAATGCATTAAACGAAAAAACGTTATTTTGTATAAAGAGGGCGCTACAGTCTTCAAAAGAACTAGGTGTATTTAGTATTGTATGAAATAAAACATATTCGTCCATCCAGTCCATCTTAATTGAAAAAAGTTATCTTATTGTATTGTAAAAACACTCCCGTTTATAGGATGATAAGGTATATGCAACTTTATACACAATGAATATTCAGGGTAGGGAATATTCAGAGAAAGATTTGTAACGCCTATGAAGTAACAAGTCAGTCTCCAATGTTGTGATAGCTTTTGCATTTGAGAATATTTATGAGAAGCATTTTTATTCTTTTTCTTAAATGGTTTAAGCATATTGATTTATAAAGATAATATATCGTTATTTATATTAAAGTAAGAATCTCGAATGGCGTAGGGTTTTATCGTTTCAGATCTCTTGAGGTTGAATCAATAAAACCATTGGCTTGCACATAACAAGCACAATGGGTATGTGGATAAAAACTGTGAAAGAAAAGACTAAAAATGTTTTTTTATGAACATACATTCTCAAATGTAAGAATTATCCGTAACATTGGGAATTAGCACATATAATGATAGCACCACTTTGCTCTTACACCTCGACCTTGTTTATGACGTGCAAGGAAAAAATTAATTGATTCAATATATTATTTAAGCGTTAATATACCTTAGTATTGAGCAGGTATACGCTACTCAAGGTGGGTATTTTTTAATTGGTAGAACATCTGATCAGGCTAAAAATACTCGAAAAAAGTTCTGATTCGCAATAATTGAGAAGTATATTTTAATATTTTATTCTCTACTCTTTGTTTAAGTACTTCATATCTTTAAAAAAGATACCGGTAACCAACATATTATGATATTTGTGGAAATATTGTGGTAAAGGAAATTCAAATTTTGTCCTTTAAGACAAGGCGCAGGTTAAACAGCTCATTTTCTATTTCTGTGCAAAGCATAAAAAATTATCTACTTTCACGGTTGCGACAGTAAATTTTATAATCCAACAAATGATTAAAAATGTATTATAATATCATTAAGATGCAAGGAACAGGCGCTATTGGAATGATAATTAAATAGCACATAAACCTTTTAAATTGATGCACACATCTTTTATTATAATTGATTCCCTTGATAGAACAGTTGGTCTTTTTGGTGGAGCTAAGCGGGATCGAACCGCTGACCTCTTGCATGCCATGCAAGCGCTCTCCCAGCTGAGCTATAGCCCCTATAAAAACAAATTGTCCCAAAAAGACAGTATACAATTCCAGCTTTTCTAGAACGATCAAAATTGAAGATCAAGAAGAATTTACATTCAATAGAAAAGATGTCCTCTTTTACTTCTTTTAAGCATCGTCATCATTAGAAACACCGCCTCCGAGAATATCAGTAACGTCATCATCTTCATCGTCACCATCATGAGACAAAAATGTATCATCATCACCAAGATCTACATCACTATCTTCTAAATCAGGAAGATCGTCATCTTTAGAATCCACATCATCATCTTCAAGAAGCATAAAAGCAGATTTTTCAAGTGCTGTATCAAGCTCTTCAGTATCAACTTCTTCTTCATTATTTGCTTCCGCTGCTGCAACTTCAAAGTAAGAACGCGGATAAGAAATCCCTGTATAGGGCGACACAATAGGATCGCGATTTAGATCGTAAAATTTTTTTCCTGTTTCTGGATCAACACGTTTAGTTCCAAGTTCTTGTTTTGCCATAAACCGTGCCTCTTTGATTAACTATTATTCCATTAAAAGATAAATTTTATGGTGCTTAATCGAAAAATAATACCTTTGTCAAAGATAAATACACTGTTCCACAGTGATTTTTTCATGACGTCTTTTAAAGCATGTGCTAAAGGATGCACAATTTCATAAAAGTTAGATAGAATTAAATAGAATTTCCATGCAAAAAGCAATCCCTATAACCACCTATAAATCGAGTAGTCTCTCTGGAAAAATTCAAATACCAGGAGATAAATCAATCTCTCATCGCTCTCTTATATTGGGAGGATTAGCAAGTGGTGAGACATATATTCATGGATTACTTGAAAGCGCTGATGTACTCAATACAGCTGCTGCTATGCAAGCTATGGGTGCCTGTATTATTAAAAAAGAAGACTTTTGGATCATACGAGGAACAGGGAATGGTTGCCTTTTAGCTGCACAAAAACCTTTAGACTTTGGAAACGCTGGAACAGGTGCTCGTTTGGTTATGGGAATGGTTGGTCCGTATCATATGAAAACAACCTTTATTGGTGATGCTTCTCTCTCTAAACGTCCAATGGGACGTATCCTTGATCCACTGCGTCTCATGGGGGTTGAAATTGAGGCAACGCGCGACGATCACCTTCCTTTAACGCTTTATGGTCCGAAAATGGCTAATCCGATTCGTTACCGTGTTCCAATAGCTTCCTCCCAAATTAAATCAGCAATCCTGCTTGCTGGACTCAATACCGCCGGCACTACAACTGTTATTGAACCAGTTCTGACACGAGATCATACGGAAAAAATGTTAAAAGCATTCGGTGCGCAACTTGAAATAGAAAAAGATAACGAAGGTGCGCGTTTGATTCATCTTAATGGTCAACCCCATCTTACTGGACAAACGATTCATATTCCGGGTGATCCTTCTTCTGCTGCTTTTCCAATTATCGCAGCCCTTCTTATAGAAGACTCTGATATCACCATTGAAAATGTTTTGATAAATAACTCTCGAATAGGACTTATCGAAACATTGTGGGAAATGGGTGCTCAAATTGAATTTTTGAACCGACGTCAAACAGGTGGAGAGGATGTTGCTGATCTACGGATAAAATCATCGGTCCTTAGAGGCGTTACGGTGCCCAAAGAACGTGCTCCATCGATGATTGATGAATATCCTGCTTTGGCAGTAGCAGCAGCCTTTGCAGAAGGTAAAACAGTTATGCTAGGAATTGAAGAATTGCGTGTAAAAGAATCAGATCGACTGTCTGCTGTTGCTCAAGGATTAAAAATTAATTGCGTAGACTGTGAAGAAGGTCAAGATTTTCTTGTTGTTTATGGGAACGGTTCTACCAAAGGTTTGGGCGGTGGACATGTCTCCACACATCTTGATCATCGAATTGCTATGTGTTTTCTCATTTTTGGGCTTGTGTCAGAAAAACCTGTTACCATTGATGATAAACGAATGATCGCTACGAGCTTTCCAGAATTTATTCCTTTTATAAAACAACTTGGGGGAAAAATCGTTTGAAGCCTTTTGTTATCGCCATTGATGGACCTGCTGCCTCAGGCAAAGGAACCTTAGCACGCAAAATTGCTGCACATTATCGCCTTCGTCATCTCGATACTGGTCTTACTTATCGTAGTGTTGCTCATACGCTTTTACAACAAAATTTAGCTCTTAATGATGAAAAAAATGCTATTATTTATGCTAAAGAACTTGATTTTAATACCTTAAATCCTTCTCTTCTTTCTTCTCATGAACTTGGTGAAGCGGCTTCAAAAATAGCAATTAACCCTGCTGTACGCAAAATTCTTGTCGAAAAACAACGCAACTTTGCTAAAGTTTTGCCCGGCTGTGTGCTTGATGGGCGTGATATCGGAACGATTGTTTGTCCTGATGCCGATATCAAGTTTTATATTCTAGCCAATGTTCAAACACGCGCCAAACGCCGCTACCAAGAGATTTTAAAAAAAGGTGTTCAAGCAAATTATCATGAAATCCTAGCTCAACTTGAACAGCGCGACAGTCGCGATATAACGCGCAAACAAAGTCCACTAAAACCAGCAAAAAACGCCCACTTGCTTGATACGTCAGAATTGAGTATAGAAGCAACATTTGAAATTGCATGCAGTTTTGTTGATCCAATCATAAAAATGCATATAATTGGATAAATTCGTTAAGGTAACTTCCAGCCTAGCGCTAACTTTTTTCCTTTATTCAAGGAAAAGGCTAGGGAGTTACTCATGTTAACACTAACCTAGCGCTCATACCTTATAATACAAGGTATATATTAGGAGTTCTTATGTCACAATACAATCCCACAACAGCGGATTTTGAAGCCCTTTTAACAGAATCTTTTCAAACTAATGATCTTAATGAAGGATCTGTTGTTAAAGGTCGTGTTATTGCAATCGAAAAAGACATGGCCATTATTGATGCTGGTCTTAAAGTCGAAGGACGTATTCCTCTCAAAGAATTTGGAGCTAAAGCAAAAGATGGTTCTTTGCAAGTTGGCGATGAAGTTGAGGTTTACATTGAACGCATTGAAAATGCGATGGGTGAAGCTGTTTTATCGCGTGAAAAAGCACGGCGCGAAGAAAGTTGGGTCCGTTTGGAGGAAAAATTCAATGCTGGTGCACGCGTTGATGGAGTGATCTTTAGCCAAGTAAAAGGTGGTTTTACAGTTGATCTTGATGGTGCCGTTGCTTTCTTGCCTCGCAGCCAAGTTGATATTCGTCCCATTCGTGATGTTTCACCCCTCATGCATAATTCACAGTCCTTTGAAATTTTGAAGATGGATCGTCGTCGTGGCAATATTGTGGTCTCACGCCGCACTGTTTTAGAAGAAAGTCGCGCTGAGCAACGTTCAGAAATCGTACAAAATCTTGAAGAAAATCAAATCGTTGAAGGTGTGGTGAAAAATATTACAGATTATGGTGCCTTTGTTGATCTTGGTGGGATTGATGGTCTCTTGCACGTTACAGATATGGCATGGCGGCGTGTTAATCACCCATCTGAAGTGCTCACAATTGGCCAAACGATTAAAGTGCAGATTATTCGCATTAATCAAGATACGCACCGTATTTCTCTTGGAATGAAACAGCTTGAAAGTGATCCTTGGGAAAGCATCAGTGTCCGGTATCCGATTGGTAAAAAAATTACGGGTGCTGTTACCAACATTACTGATTACGGTGGTTTTGTTGAAATTGAACCAGGAATCGAAGGGCTGATCCATGTTTCTGAAATGAGCTGGACAAAGAAAAATGTTCATCCTGGAAAAATTCTGTCTACATCACAAGAAGTAGAAGTGGTTGTTCTTGAGATTGATCCTTCTAAACGGCGTATTTCTCTTGGCTTAAAACAAACATTTGAAAATCCATGGGAAGCTTTTGCCAATAAATTTCCTGTCAATTCGCAAATTGAAGGAGAGGTTAAAAATAAAACAGAATTTGGTCTGTTTATTGGGCTTGAAGGCGATGTTGACGGTATGGTTCATTTGTCTGATCTTGATTGGAACCGTCCTGGTGAACAAGTTATTGATACTTATAATAAAGGCGATATCGTTAAAGCTGTGGTTCTTGATGTTGACATTGAAAAAGAGCGCATTTCTCTTGGAATTAAGCAGCTTTCCAGCGATAAAGTTGGAGAAGCAGCTGCTTCTGGCGAATTGCGAAAAGGTGCAGTTGTAACATGCGAAGTGATTGCTGTTAACGACAATGACATTGGTGTGAAATTGATTGACCACAACCTTGAGACAACCATTCGGCGTGCTGATCTTGCGCGTGATCGTGATGAGCAACGTCCTGAGCGTTTCGCAATTGGGCAAAAGGTTGATGCTCGCATCACAGCATTTGATAAAAAAACACGTAAAATTTCAGTATCGATTAAAGCTTTAGAAATTGCAGAGGAAAAAGAAGCTGTTGCACAATATGGTTCTACAGATTCAGGTGCTTCTCTTGGTGATATTCTGGGTGCAGCTTTGAAAAAACAAGAACAAGATTAATCATCAATCATTAAAGTTGGTTTTATTATTAAGGTCACTCATTAGGAGTGACCTTTTTATTTTATAAAAAAATTGTCTGCTTATTTTTAAATTATTGAAACAAAAATTATAAATGCTTGCAAATAAAAACAAAAAGTTTGTTTTTTGTCTAACAACGGTTCACTATTCAGATAAAATGCTTAAAATTTAAATAAAAAACAATGTAATTGAATAACAATGGGACACTATGACGTGCATAATACCTTTCATAAAGTGCTTTTTTTCTCAAAAAGAGAAAAAAGATCATTTTATTAATACGGATTTTCCTCTTCGTGCAATTTATAAGGTACAGGAAGATCTTTATAACTTAGGGCATGATATAGCTTCTGGTAAAGAAATTTTACTCCCTGAATATGAAGGAGTAGGAGATTTTCGCAAGAGATTGAATGAAAATGCTAAACTTATTCTTCATGCCTTTCATACCAGTGATTTTGCTGCTCGAAATGATGAAACCATCGCACCATCTGCTCAATGGCTCATTGATAATCATTACACCATTGATAAAACCATACAAAAGCTACGTCGTAATCTACCCAAGTCCTTCATAAAGCAACTTCCTCTTTCTACACACAAAGCCGGAATACCACGAATTTTTGCTTTAACTTGGCTTTATATTGCGCATACCGATAGCAGCTTTTCACAAGAAACACTCATGGCTATGACCAACGGATTTCAAGAAGTTTGTGCGCTCACAATTGGTGAATTGTGGGCTCTTCCTTCAGTTATGCAAATGCTGCTCATTGAAAATGTCCGTCGTCTTTCAGTACGTATCGAAAAAGCGCGACATATGCGCCATCTTGCTAGTCAAGTAGCTGATAAAATTTCTCTTGTAGAAAATAAAACAAATCTACACTCTCTTTTTACGCAGTATAAACCATTTACTGTTGATCCAACTTTTTCAGCACATTTATTCTATCGCCTGCGCAGTGCATCTGTCGATTCAACCGTAGCATTAACTTGGCTTGAAAAGCAATTGAAAAGCCAAGGCAGTAGCTTAGAGATTGCAACAGCTGATGAACATACCCGACAAGCAGCAGATGGTGTGACCATGGGAAATATTATCTGTTCTCTTAAAGCTATAGATGATGTTGATTGGACAGCATGGTTTGAAACAGTGAGTTGTGTCGATTCTATTTTGCGTAAAAATAGTGATTTTTCTGAAATTGATGCTCACTCACGCAATATTTATCGACAAGTCATTGAAAAAGTTTCTCGCTTTTCGCCTCTTAGTGAACTGGAAGTTGCACATAAAGTTGTAGAAATGGCAAATTCCACTTCTAAAGATATGCCTCATCATTCTTGTGTGGGGTGGTACCTTGTTGATGATGGTCGTGGCATATTTGAAAAGGCTTGTGGGTATATTCCGCCCTTTCTCATAAAATGGACACGCGCTTCCTGTTGCTCAAAATTGAGAGTCATCGCCGTTCCTGTCTCTCTTCTGACGCTTGCTCTTTTGCTGGTAATTTACGCCCTTTTACAGCTATCTGGCATGACACAATGGATGTCTTTTTGCTTTACTGGATTGGCGCTTTTTCCTGCTATCGATGCTGCTTTTGCTTTATTTAACACTGTTGTTTCGTGGTTTGTCCCATCAAAACAACTCATTGGTTATGAATATAAAGAAGGTATTCCAAAACATGCACGGACAATGGTTGTTGTACCTACTTTGATGACATCACGCGCTGACATTGATGAACAAGTGCGCAATCTTGAAGTGCACTATCTTTCCAATCCTAAAGGTGCCATTCATTTTGCACTCATTACAGATTGGGTGGATGCTCCATTGAGAGAAACGCAAGATGATCTTGATTTATTGCACTATGCGCAAAAGAGTATTGATAAACTCAATAGTCGTTATCATCGTGATGAACTTCCGCTTTTCTTCCTTTTACATCGCCGACGCCTTTATAATACAAGCGAAAAATGTTGGATGGGATGGGAACGAAAGCGAGGAAAACTTCATGAACTTAATCGGCTCTTAAGAGGCGATAAAAATACAAGCTTTTATCCTCCCAATCCACATCTTCCCATGGATTGCCGTTTTGTTATGACGCTGGATTGTGATACACGTCTTACTCCAGAGAGCGTCGCGAAACTTGTTGGAAAGCTTAACCATCCACTCAATTATCCCGTTTTTGATCCACAAAGTGGAAAGGTTGTAAAGGGCTATAGCATTTTACAACCACGCATTATTCCTTCTCTTACAACAGGAAAAAAAACATCAATTCTCCAACGGGTTTTTTCTATAAACCGTGGCATTGATCCTTATGTTTTTGCTGTTTCTGATACTTATCAAGATCTTTTAGGAGAAGGCACCTTTATCGGTAAAGGTCTTTATAATATTGATGCATTTGAACAAGCGCTTGATGGCAAAATTAAAGAAAATACTATTCTTAGCCATGATCTCTTAGAGGGAGGTTATGCTCGTACTGCTCTGGTAAGTAGCATAGAAGTCATTGAAGACTATCCAACCGCTTACAATATTGATGTTATGCGTTATCATCGTTGGGTCCGCGGTGATTGGCAGCTTTTGCCTTATCTTTTTCCCCACCGTCAAATAAGTTCCGTGACGCGTTGGAAAATGCAGGATAATTTACGTCGTTCTCTCACGCCACTTATGTGGTTAATCGCAGCATTTGCAGGATGGGCTTTTTTGTCTTTAAAGAGTGCAATCGTCTGGCAACTATTCTTGTTGTTTAGCTCCTTCATTTCACCCATTCTATGTGTATTAAAAACGCTTGTCTCATCCAATATAGATCATTCTTTGCGTGGACATTTTCAATTAATTTGGAACAAAATTGCTCTTACAAGCGCTGATATATTTCTTAAAACGACGTTTCTTGCTCATTCGGCGTATTTTATGACCGATGCGATTATTCGTACACTCTATCGTATGACGATTTCAAAACAGCATCTTCTTGAATGGAAAACTTCTGCCGCAACAAAATCAATACCCAATAGTTTGCGTTTCTATGTTTTTACAATGGCACCAGCATCGCTTATTGGTATTCTTACTATAGCACTCCCTCTTTTTTCTGATAGTTTTGCAAGCTTGGTTGCTTTGCCTTTTGGGATAGCATGGTTTTTTTCACCCTTCATTGCTTGGATTGTGAGTCAACCTTCAACCTTTCAAGATAGCCTTGATCTTTCTTCAAAAGATGAAAAAAAACTCCGTTCTATTGCACGGCGGACATGGCTTTATTATGCAACCTTTGTCAATGCACAAAACAACTATTTGCCTCCCGATAATTTTCAAGAAGATCCTGAACCTCTTGTTGCTCAACGTACATCGCCTACGAATATTGGGGTTTATCTCCTTTCTATTATTGCAGCACGTGATTTTGGCTGGATTGGTTTTGAAGAGACCATCACCCGTATTGAATGTACATTACGCTCTCTTACAAAAATGGAAAAGTTTCGTGGTCATCTCTATAATTGGTATGAAACGGATACACTCAGGCCTCTTTTACCTACTTATGTATCAACCGTTGATTCAGGAAATCTTGCCGGTCATTTGGTAACACTCTCTTCTGCTTTAAGTGAATGGGCTGAAAAACCGCCTCTTTTTTTCCAAAGTGATCGAGAAGGCTTATCGGATGTTCTTGCTATTCTTGAAGAAACTGTCAGAGAAATTCCAGATCATCAACCCAGTTTACGCTCTTTACGCCAAAAAATCGAAGAAAACATCACTCGTTTTCATGACTCTGTCTTCACTTTTTTAGAACAAGAAAATACGGTCCCTTCTCACATCATAGATCTTTCACTTGCAGCCCACGATATTGTGCACTTAGTCGGTGAACTTGACCACAAAATTCAAACGATAGAATCTGCTGGTGCGCTTTCTTGGGCTAAATGCCTTATCGACACCTGTAACGCTCATCATAATGATGCGACTGCTCATTGTGATACTGAAAAATTAAGTAAAAAACTAAACAGGCTGGCTATAATGGCACGGCAAATAGCCTTTGATATGAAATTTGACTTTTTAGAACAGCCTAAACGGCATCTCTTATCCATAGGATATCGTGTTCAAGAAAACAAACTCGATGAAAATTGTTATGACCTACTTGCTTCAGAAGCACGTCTTGCAAGCTTTTTTGCCATCGCAAAAGGAGATATAAAACTTAAACATTGGTTTCGTCTTGGTCGACTTCTCGTACCCATAGGTGGGAAAGGTGCACTCCTATCATGGTCTGGATCAATGTTTGAATATCTTATGCCATCTCTCGTAATGCATGAACCTTTAGGATCTCTCCTAGATCAAACAAATCGATTGATTATTCGTTGTCAAATACAATATGCCCATAAACGGGAATTGCCATGGGGTATTTCAGAAGCCGCATTTAATGCTCGCGATCATTTAATGAATTACCAATACGCTCATTTTGGTGTTCCAAACCTCGGACTCCAACGTGGTCTTTCACGCAATGCTGTCATTGCTCCCTATGCCAGCCTTCTAGCGGCACAATATGCTCCTGCTTGCGCTGTCGCTAATTTAAAACGACTCCGTGATCTTGGAGCTTTAGGAACATATGGTTATTATGACTCTGTTGATTTTACTCCAACACGTGTGAAAACAGGGGAAAAATACGCCATTGTATGCAATTATTATGCGCATCATCATGGCATGTCTATTCTTGCTCTTAACAATGTTATTTTTCAAGGGCGAATGCGTGATCGTTTTCACCGTGATCCCGTTATTGAAGCAACACAATTGCTCTTACAGGAAAGAGCGCCTCATCTCATTCCTATTATTCATACCAAAGCTGTTAATCGTATGCGCAATAAGTCTCAAGCATTTGACGCAGCCCCTTTGCGCATTATTACAAACCCGTTACTCAAACCACGAGCAACTTTACTTTTGTCTAATGGCTTTTATTCTACCATGTTAACAGCGAACGGTTCTGGTTACAGTCGTTGGCACGATTATGCGATTACGCGCTTTATTCCTGATGCAACAGAAGATCAACAAGGTACTTTATTCTTCTTACGTGATACGCATAGTGGACGGTGGTGGTCTGTTACTGGTGAGCCAACACGTGTTATTGAAGAAGACGCTGTCAGCATTTTTACAGATGAAAAGGCTGAATATACAAAAATGGTTGATGGTATTAAATCAACACTTGAATGTCTTATTACATCTGAAGGATGTGGCGAAGGGAGACGTATTCAACTGATGAATACGACAAATAAAGACCGACTCATTGAAGTGACTTCTTATGGTGAATTAGCACTTGCCACGATGGATACAGACCAAGTTCATCCTGTTTTTTCCCGTATGTTTATAGAGACAGAAATTACTGAAGAAGGTAAAACAATTTTTGCCAAAAGGCGCAAACGCTCGCCTAGTGACCCTGAAATCTATGTTGCTCATTTTGTTTCTAGTACAACAGATATTCTCCAAGAGACAGAAGCTGAAACAGATCGCTCTCTGTTTATTGGTCGGGGGCGATCCATTCATCGTCCTGCTGCATTTGACCAAAATGCTCGTTTCAGTAACAGTCAAGGTTGTGTTCTTGACCCTGTTATGTCATTGCGATGCCGTATAAAAATTCCAGCCCATGAAAAAGCAGAACTTATTTTTTGGACTTTTGCTGCTCATACAAAAGAAGCGCTAAATAATCATATTAAACATTATCGACAACCTGATATGTTTCAAAAAGAACTTTCAATGGCATGGACGCGCTCACAAGTCGCACTGTATCAGAGCGGAACCCAGCTTAAAGAAGCTATTGTCTATCAAAAATATGCAACACCACTTATTTATCCAGAAAGAACGTGGCGTCTTCCTTCTGAAATATTAGCAAAAACGCTAGGAAAACAGTCTAATCTTTGGCCCATGTCTATCTCAGGAGACAATCCACTCTGTCTTCTTAGATTAAATAACGAGGGAAATATAACTGTACTGCGCGAGCTCCTTAAAGCACATGAATATTGGCGTATGCGTGGACTCATTGTTGATTTGGTCATTCTTAATGAACAAACATTTTCTTATATACAAAGTACACAACGCGCTCTTGAGTGGGTCTGTGAATCTTATTATCACCACACGCAAAAAGCAGATGAACGCCAACATATTTTCATGCTTCGACGCGATCAAATGAGTGAACAGAGTTTTAAAACGCTTCTTGCATCAGCGCGTATCGTTCTTGATGCCCAAAATGGCTCTTTATCTGAACAACTTAAACGACTTGATGAGAATGATTTTAATCTCACAGTTCGTAAAAATTATCAAGAACCTTATGATCAATTAGACTTGCCAAGATATAACGAAGGACAGCAATTTACAACACAAACTGAACAAAATCTTTTTTCTTCCATTGGTCTTATTAGCCAACAAAAACCATCCTCTTTTCTCCCAAATGGAGAAGATCTAAGATATTGGAATGGTTACGGTGGTTTTAATCAGCACAATCATTATGTAATACGTCTTCATGGACGTACCACTACACCGCATCCGTGGATTAATGTCATTGCTAATCACAGATTTGGTTTTCATGTCTCTGCTGAAGGTGCAATTTTTACTTGGGCTAACAATAGCCGCGATTATCAACTAACTCCTTGGGCGAATGATCCAACGTCTAACCGACCAAGAGAAGCTCTTTATCTGGTTGATCGCCAGTCTTTAAAACGTTTCTCACCCGTTTCTACTGTTGAATGTGACGAAAATATTGTCTATGAGGCGTGTCATGGGTTTGGATTCTCAACTTTTAAATCAACACATTCAGAAATCGCATTAGAATTGACTCATACACTTGATCCCGAAAAACCTATTCGCTTTTCACGTCTTATCCTTACGAATGAAGGGAAAAAACCACGCAGTTTACGCCTTTATAATTATGTTGAATGGGTTTTGGGAAATGTCCGTACAAAATATGCCCCCTTTATTGTTTCCTCTTATGAGACCAGATGGGGTGCACATTTTATTCAAAATCCCTATCACATCGAGAAATCTCAACAAGTTACATTTTTATCAGCGTCCGAAATGCCAACCAGCACTACGACCAATCGCGCTGAATTTATTGGTGCAACGGGAACCGTAACACGTCCAAATGCGATCCGTAAAGCCGCTGCTCTTTCGAATACCATTGAAGCAGGATGTGATCCTTGTTCAGCATTCGCCTATGATATTGATCTTCAACCAGGGCAAACAAAAGAAATCATCTTCTATCTTGGCAGTGCTGAAAATAGGCAAGAAGCTGAAAAATTACTCAATCAAGTACGTGCAAGTGATTTTGAAATTCAGCTCACAAAACAAAAACAGCAATGGAGTGATTTTGTTTCTCCTTTCCAAGTCAAAACACCTGATGCTTCTTTTAATCTTATGGTCAACCATTGGCTTCCTTATCAAATCTACGCATGCCGCATCATGGCACGCGCAGGCTTTTACCAAGCGAGTGGTGCATTTGGTTTTCGTGACCAGTTACAAGATAGCTTGTCTTTGTTATTGCTGGAACCACAATTAGCACGTGAACAATTGTTAAATGCAGCAGCGCACCAATTTCTTGAAGGTGATGTGCAACATTGGTGGTTGCCTGACACAAATGCTGGTGTTCGTACATACATTTCTGATGATATCGTTTGGCTTGCATATGCAACAGCTCTTTATGTCACTACCACTGGTGATGACGCTTTTCTTGATACGCTCATTCCTTTTATTGAAGGTGATGTTCTCAAAAGTGGGCAACAGGATGCTTATTTTCAACCCACCCAATCCCCAAAGGTTGCAACAGTTTATGAACATTGTGTTTTAGCTTTAGACCTTGCCATTAAACGCTGCGGACCACATGGTCTCCCTCTTATTTTAGGTGGGGATTGGAATGATGGCATGAATTTGGTCGGTGTGGAAGGAAAAGGCGAAAGCATTTGGTTAGGATGGTTTCTTGGGTACACATTACAAGCATTTATCTCTTTAGCCAAAAAACGTGCTGACAATAGCCATATGCAAATATGGAGTACGTACCTTGAACATTTAACAAAATGCCTAGAGAAAAATGGTTGGGATGGTGCTTGGTATCGACGTGGTTATTTTGATGATGGAACACCTCTTGGCTCTAAAATCAATGATGAATGTCAAATTGATACCATTGCTCAATCTTGGGCTATCATTTCTCAAATGGCATCGCCTGAACGTCAAAAACAAGCAATGACATCAATGTTGGAACATCTCTATGATAAAAAAGGCGGACTCATTCGCCTTTTTTGGCCGCCTTTTGATAAAAGTACGCTCGAGCCTGGTTATATAAAAGGTTATCCTCCAGGAATTCGAGAAAATGGTGGTCAATACACGCATGGTGCCATTTGGAGTATTTTTGCGTTGGCTGAAATGGAACAAAACGATAAAGCTTATGCTTTATTTTCTATGATAAACCCAATTACCCATGGACAAGATCCTGAAATTTATCGTGTTGAACCTTATGTAATGGTCGCAGATATTTATGCTGTTGAACCACGATGTGGTCAAGGCGGTTGGACTTGGTATACAGGTTCAGCCGGTTGGTTTTATCGCGCCGCAACACAAGCTATTCTTGGAATACAGCGTCAGGGAGACCTATTATTTTTGCAGCCACATTTACCCTCTATTTGGCCAAAATATGAAGCAACAATGAAGTTTTATGATGCCGTTTATAGCATTAAAGTAAAATGGGGACCTAAAAATATGCTCTATGTTAATAGCAAAGAATATACCGAAGTTCATACAGGGATAAAGTTACAAAAAACAGGTCAGCATGAAATTATGCGTATTGTCAAATCTTAAAGATGAAAGATGGAAAAAGAGAGTAGGCTTTTTATTCTTGCCCAAAACTGTAGAGTTGTTATATTGCACCGTCTATATTAGCCGTGTTGGTGCATAATATTTTAGATTTTATGAAAATGAAAGAAAAAGGTTATGAATCATCCGGATATTGCTAGACGTGTTTACAATCACACTTGGAAGCTTGATCCCATTATTCGCTCACTTCTTGATACGGATTTTTATAAGTTTCTTATGGTGCAGATGATTTGGGGGTTATACCCTAATGTTAATGTTACTTTTTCCCTCATAAATCGCTCTAAAACAATACGTCTTGCCGATGATATTGATGAGAGTGAATTACGTGCTCAACTTGATCATGCTCTTAGTTTGCGCTTTACAAAAAAAGAAATGATCTGGCTTGCTGGTAATACATTTTATGGACGCAAACAAATTTTTGAACCGGATTTTCTTCAGTGGCTTGAGAATTTTCAACTCCCAGAATATGAACTCACCCGCAAAGATGGCCAATATATCCTTCATTTTCATGGACCCTGGGCCCATAGTTCCATGTGGGAAATTCCTGCCCTTGCTATTATTAGTGAATTACGTTCACGTGCTGCTCTCAAAAAACTAGATCGTTTTGCTCTTGATGTACTTTATGCGCGTGCTAAAGCAAAAATGTGGAGTAAAGTTGAACGTCTCAAAAAATTGCCTGATATTAAAATATCTGACTTTGGGACAAGGCGCCGCCATTCTTTTTTATGGCAGCGCTGGTGTGTGGAAGCATTAAAAGAAGGTATTGGTCATTCTTTTACTGGAACTTCTAATGTTCTTCTTGCCATGGATACGGATTTAGAAGCTCTTGGAACCAATGCACACGAATTGCCTATGGTTATTGCGGCTCTCAGCAACAACGATGATGAATTACGCAGAGCTCCGTATCAAGTCTTGCAAGATTGGAATCGTTATTATGGTGGAAATCTTCTCATTGTTTTACCTGATACCTTTGGTACAGAAGAATTTTTACGCAATGCACCAGATTGGGTCGCTGATTGGACGGGTTTCAGACCCGATAGTGCGCCTCCTATTGAAGGTGGTGAACGTATTATTCAATGGTGGAAAGAAAAAGGAAAAGATCCACGCAAAAAACTTTTAATTTTTTCTGATGCTCTTGATGTCAATACAATTGAAAAAACCTATCATCATTTCCATGGTAAAGTGCGCATGAGTTTTGGATGGGGCACGGATCTTACCAATGATTTTACAGGCTGTGCACCTCAGGAAATCGAAACTCTTGATGCTCTTTCCCTTGTTTGTAAGGTGACCTATGCCAATGGTCGACCAGCCGTAAAACTTTCAGATAATCCTGAAAAAACGATCGGTGATTCAAAAGAAGTACAACGTTATCTCAATTTTTTTTGTAATAAAAAGCGAATTGCTAGACCTATAAAGACATAGTTTCCGGTTCTTTAAAACAAGTATATTGATCCATCATATTGTTTATAAGATTGATTTTTGTCCTACTCTAAGGACGAGGATTCTTAACCTTTGCTGGTCTGTAAACAGTTCGGCTGTTTTTGAGCAGATTCTACTTGGCCTACCACGCATACGCTTCACTTACATAAGGCGCGATAGATAAGACTTAAAAATATTTACGACGCATTAAAAAAATACTTAACGTGCCAAGGAAGTTTAGCCAAGGAGATTTTCTCATTTTAACCCTGTTAAATCAAGCACACTCATCTCCTTGCATGTATGAAGGTTTTCAAGTTCTAAGGGTTATTGTTGTAGTTTGACAGTAGGTTTTATACTAAGTGGGAAGAGGTTGGATTAAGTAGGAATACGTGGTAATTTGTTGTTTTTATGTACAATTTTGACCATTCAATGCGCGTTTTATCAAAATAGATTTTGACACCTAAAATTGCAAAAATTACCGAAAATCAGAAAAAAGTGCGTTTCCATAAGTAAAAATGAGAAAAGGCTTTCAAAACCCTTTGAGAACATCTTTAAACTCTTTGAAAAAAATAAATTGGTACAAAATCTAGTGTCAAAATATACAAAACCAGATGACAAGCTATAATTGTAGCATTAGGAATTACTAAGGCAAAATTGGAGGATGACAAATAGCATGGTGACTATTGGTGTGCATTTTGAAAGGCAAGGATGATGGTGCTCAAATAGATTTTATACATGTTACAGGAGATTTTACTTTATCCATGTATAGTCTGCTATTATGAAATGAGTAAAGCGTTGAGAAATGTTTCATTAAAAATAAATGTGTAAATAACATGATTTGGGAGACCTTTTGTTTTACGTGAGGGGCATGACTTCATTAAAAAACAGAGAATGCAATAATATTTTTATTTCGAATAAGCTTTATACAAAGACAGAGAAATTATTTATTCGCATATTATAATAAGAATGCGTGTATATATAAAACCATTTGAAAAACTCTGTTGTTTCTTATGAATTATTCTTAAGTTAATAACAGATGTAACATTAAAGATTGATATAATAGACCGGCTTCTTAACTGTATAAGTATAAAAATGATGGTGTTTAGTAAGCTTTGTATTATATCCTCATTAAGAGATATGAAAACAAACGAAATGTCTTTTAGAAAGAAATGACTATCATATCAATGACTTTTTAATGATGTATATGTAGAGATTCATACAAACATGCTTTACAAAAATAATGACTCTCTTCCATGAATGTGATTTATCATTGTTTACCAAGTGAGAACATTTTGAGTGTTCATAAAAATTATTTCACAAATATATTATTAATTAATTGCGTTCAAAAAGCTTGCTATTTCATATGCATTTTGGAAATGGAGAGCTTATATTCAAAACTTAAAAGTTCTCATAGTTTTTACAAATAAGTTGAAGCTAAAAAGAGTATCCCATAAAGCCTTTTTTATCATTAGGAAGATGGACGTGTTACAATATAAATGGCAATCAGCAATAATATAACCGCAACAAGTAAAGAAATCCACAAAGGAGGGTGTAGCATTACAAAAAAGGATAAAAATCCTCCTGTCATACTCATCATTGCAAAAACTTTAACGAATGGAGAGATTGCTTTTTTTTCTTCCCATCGCTTAATAGGGGGACCAAAAATACGATGATTATTCAACCATTGATGAAAACGTGGAGAAGAACGCGTAAAACACCATGAGGCAACCAATAAAAAAGGCACAGTTGGCATAATAGGTAATACGACACCGATAATACCTAATATAACCATCGCCCACCCTGCTATATAATAACAGATACGTAAAGGGTGCGATATCTTCAAATCTTTTTTCATTTTCTCGTACTATTTTCCTCTACGCAAAACCCTATACAAAAACATTGTATCTGTTTTTTTCTGTTTACATGTCTGAGTGCACAATTACGCTCTACCCCTTCATGCGTAAGTGTCTTTGCTGTTATAAGTTCCTTGAAAATACCGAATAGCTTACACAATATTATAATCATTTTAAATGATTTCAAGAAAAGAGGAGAGATTTTAGAAAAACAAAAAAATAAAAAGGCTGCAGAAGAAATCAATGCAGCCTCTTAATTAAGAATGCAGTGTTGGGGGGGGAGAAAATTTACTGCATTCACCTGCTAGATATTAGGAGGAAAAATAATCTAGCACTCGGGACTCTAATTAAAATAAAAATGAGAAACAATATATAAAAATGCATGGCTGATATGCATGAATTTTAACACTTTCAAGTCTCTTGAACTGTGTTTCGACGAAAGAAAATCATCATGAAAATAGCCATAAAAATCAACGTCAAGATCAACACAATTGTGGAAGCAGAATCAGAGCCGATAAATAAGCTGAGATAAATCCCTAAAAAACCAGAAAAAGCTGCAACAAGTATCGCGATCATTAACATAAAAGAAAACCGCTTTGTGACAAGATAGGCAATTGCTCCTGGTGCTATCAGTAAAGAAATAACGAGTACGATACCTACAGCTTTCAAAGCCGCAACAATTGTAAGAGAAATCATCGTTAGCAGGGTATAGTGGAGTAGAGATATTGGTAACCCCATTGCACGTCCTTGAACTGTGTCAAAAATATACAGCATAAAGTCGCGCCATTTTGCTGCTAAAATAAAAGTGACAACAGCAGAAATGATTGCCGTCTGCGTTATATCAAGCCAGTTAACACCCAAGAGATTACCAAATAGAATATGATTCAAATCTAAGCTACTATAAATAGACGTGGCTAAAACAAGCCCCAAACCAAACATTGAAGAAAAGACCACACCCATCACCGTGTCCTGTTTGATACGGCTATTGCTCCCTAAAAAACCCGTTAATAGTGCACACACCATTCCTGCAACAAAAGCACCGCAAGTAATCAAAGTCATTGTAATATTCTCTGGACGCATATGCTGAAACCAAGCAAATGGCAAAGAAGTTAAAAATGCGATTACCCATGGTGTTGTCATATAACCAACAACAACACCTGGAAAAACTGCATGAGAAATGGCATCGCCTAACAGCGCCCATCCTTTCAAAATAAGAAAACAGGAAAGCATCGCCATGGGAATAGAAAGAATCATGACAATAAGCATACCCTTAAGCATAAAAGAAAACTGAAACGGAAGCAGTAATTGATCAATCATGATAATATTACACCCTTTTTTGCCGCATTTATGCGTAAGCGCGCAGCAATAAACCCATGTTTAGGAGCAAAAATAAAAGCCAAAACAAATAAAGATGCTTGAAAAAGCACTACAACCCCCCCCGTTTGTGCATTCAAAAAATAACTCACATAAACACCCAAGACACTTGTGAAGGTTCCAATTACAACTGCAATAACCAAGATGTTCACGAAACGATCACTTAAAAGATAGGCCGTTGCCCCAGGTGTCACAACAAGACAAATGACTAAGAATGCTCCAACGGTTTGCATCGCAGCAACAGTACAAGCGGCAAGCAATGTGAAAAAGAGAATCTTTAAAAATTTTACGTTTAATCCAATGGCATGCGCATGCGTTTCATCAAATAATGACACAAGAAGATCTTTCCATTTCAAAAGCAATATAAGCAACGAAACAAAGCCGATAAAAGCCAATTGTAGAATATCTGTTGAACTCACTGCTAAAATATTTCCCAAAACAATCGTATCAATATTAACAGCCATTGGTTTTAATGATTTGAGAAACAACCCAAAGGCAAAAAAGGAAGAAAAAATGAGCCCAATAATGGTATCTTCTTTAAGCTTTGTCCGGTGGTTAAAAAAGAGCATTGCTGCTGCTGCAAGACCACCAGAAAAAAAAGCGCCGAGTGAAAAAGGTAACCCTAAAAGGTAAGCTCCTGCTACACCAGGAACAATCGAATGGGAAAGTGCATCACCAATCAATGACCAACCTTTTAACATCAAAAAAGCTGAAAGAAAGGCACAAACACACCCAACTAACCCAGAAACCCACATTGCATTCACCATATATTGATAGCTCAGTGGCTCAAGCAACCAAGAAATCATGCAACGTGCTCCACTCTTTCAATATCTTCACAAACGCTAGACTGCTTTCTTCCCATGAAAACATCATTTTTTTTTGTGGTTTGAAGATCAAAAATATGGTGATGCAAAGACCCTCCAAAAGTTTTCTCCAGATTTTCCTTTGTAAAGATTTTTTCTGTTAACCCAGAAGCTAAAACAGTACCTTTTATTAAAACTGTATGATCACAAAATTCGCGAACAGAACCCAAATTGTGAGTTGAAACCAAGATCACTGCTCCTTCTTTACGGAGATCTTGTAACAAAGCAATGATTTTATCTTCTGTTGTAACGTCAACCCCTGTAAACGGCTCATCTAATAAAATAGCTTTTGCTTTCTGTGCAAGCGCGCGCGCTAGGAAAACACGCTTTTTCTGTCCACCAGAAAGTTCTCCAATTTGGCGCTTGGCAAAAGCCAACATATCAACGCGTTCTAAGGCAATACGAACGGCCTCATAATCTTGTGTACGGGCATAGCGAAAGAAATTCATATGACCGTACCGCCCCATCAATACAACATCTTCAACCAAGACAGGAAAATTCCAATCAACATCTTCACTTTGAGGAACATAAGCAATAAGATTTTTTTTCAAAGCTATATCAACGGGCAAATCAAACATACGAATTTTTCCCTTTGAGGGGCGTACAAACCCCATAATCGCTTTAAATAACGTTGACTTACCGGATCCATTAACACCAACCAATGCCGTAATAGAACCCTTTGGACTTTCAAAATTCACTTCGCGTAAAGCTGTATGTCCATTACGATATGTTACCGTTACTCCTTGGGCAAAAATTCCACATTCCGTCATTGGTTTTTTACTCCCTCTACTAAAGCATTGCTAATACGCCCACTCGTGACACGTAATAAATCAATATAAGTGGGTACCTCACCATTTTTCTCACTTAAAGAATCAACATAAAGAACACCACCGTATTTAGCTCCTGTTTCTCTGGCAACCTGCTTAGCAGGCGCAGGGGAAATAGTGCTTTCAGAAAAAACTGCATGAATATTGTATTTGCGAACCATATCAATAACATGCTTGACCTGCTGTGGTGTTCCTTGTTGGTCAGCATTGATGGGCCATAAATAAAGTTCTTTTAGATCAAAATCACGCGCCAAATAGCTAAAAGCCCCCTCACTAGTCACAAGCCAACGTTTATCTTGCGGTACAGCTTCTAATTCAGCCCTAATTGGATCAATCGTTGCACGAATTTTCTGTTTATAAATTTCAGCATTCTGTTTATAAATTTCAGCATGTTCAGGATCATATTTTACAAAAGCATCGCGAATATTATCAACGTAAATCAAAGCAGAGGTCGGTGACATCCACGCATGAGGATTGGGTTTACCGCTAAAGGGGCCCTCACCAATTTTAATGGGTACAATACCTTTTGAAACAACAACACTTGGAACATCCTTGATATTTTGAAAAAACTTTTCAAACCAAAGCTCTAACTCTAAACCATTCCACAATACAAGGTTAGCTCCCTGAGCACGCATAAGATCGCGTGGGGTGGGTTGGTATTCATGAATTTCCGCACCTGGTTTTGTAATGGATTCAACATCAGCGGCATCACCTGCTACATTGCGTGCCATATCAGCAATGATAGTGAATGTCGTAACAGCTTTAAATTTACCAGCACACAAAGCAAAATTGGGTGTAAAAAAAATAACACTTCCAAAAACTATGGTGAAAAACGTTCTTACGTTCATTGATTCTCTCTTTCCTTTATATGCCTTCTTTTTATTGCAAATAATTTGCATTATCATTTAGCAATAGCAGTTATCTTTTACATTTGCAATGAAGGATTAAGAGAAAAAATAACTTTTCAAGATGTTTAAAAACAGTTTTTTCATATTGAAAAAACTGATGATTTAAGCAGCTTGTTTTGGTAATAAGATCCCCTTTCAAGAAGCTCTATAGCTCTTGAGTGCTAAACAAAAAGGGAGTACTCAAACAAGCTCCCACTTCATGTAAAATATCTCATAAAAAATGAGAATACTCAGTAGCGCAAATATGCACCTGTCATTTTGGTAACATTATCCACGATTTTTGAGGCAAGCTTTTCTAAATCTTCATCTGTTAGAGTCCGTTCTATGGGCTGAATAGTTACTTCAATTGCGACAGATTTTTTATCTTCACCAAAGCTTAAATCTTCAAAAATATCAAAAACCTGCACTGAATGAATAAGTTTTTTATCAGCTCCACCTGCCGCACGAATAATAAGAGAAGAGGCAACAGTTTTATCCGCTATAAAGGCAAAATCACGCCGCACCATTTGAAAAGGTGAGAGTTTCAAAGGAGGACGGCTTTTGGTCGTTTTTTTCTTTGATTCTGGAATTCGATCTAGAAAAATTTCAAAGCCGCATAAAGGGCCACTGACATCTAACTTTTCTAATGTAGCAGGATGAAAAACACCAAAAAAACCAAGAATAATCTTTGATCCAAGTTTTATGACACCTGAACGACCAGGATGATACCAATCCGGTGCTCCAACTTCAATCTGTACTTTCCCAACATCCATATCGCATGCTTCTAAAATAGCTAAAGCATCTGCTTTGGCATCAAAAACATCAACGACGGTTGCATTTCCATTCCAAAAACGCCCAGCCCCTTTAAATTGCTCTGTTCCGCGACGAATTCCACTAACAACACGGTGTTGTTTATCAGGGGTGTCGCCCTCATAAATACTTGAAACTTCAAACAAAGCAAGATCGGAAAAACCACGATCAGCATTTCTTTGTGCCGCCATAATCAAGCCAGGTAAAAGGGAAGGACGCATCATTGACATATCAGCAGCAATAGGATTAACTAATTTAAGCTCTTCTTGACCTCCTCCAAAAGCAAGAGCTTGATTTTCAGAAATAAAAGACCATGTCACCGCTTCTTTCATACCACGTTGCACTAGAGCCAAACGTGTAGCACGTGAACGAATTTGTGCGCATGTTAAAATTTGATCTTTTCCTTCTGCAAAGTTTTCCAAAGGAATAGGTTTAATTTTATCTAACCCATAAATTCTCATAACCTCTTCCACCAAATCGGCTTTACCCATAATATCAGGGCGCCATGATGGTACTTTTACCGTAACGACTTCTCCTTTTCCTTCAACAAAAAATCCAAGTTTTGTTAAAATAGAGATGACTTTTTCAGGTTCTATTTCCAAATTTGTTAAACGTTTAATTTCAGAAAAAGGAAAAGCGATCTGTTTGATTTCTTGTTGCTGATAGCCAACGATCTTCTTTTTAGATACTTCACCACCACAAAGACGTAAGACCAATTCTGTTGCAATCTCAAGTCCTGTTTCTATAAAAGCCGGGTCAACACCTCGTTCAAATCGATAACGTGCATCACTAATAAGACCTAATGCTCTTCCTGTTTGTGCAATGCTTCGCGCATCCCAAAGCGCCGATTCAATAATAATGCGATGTGTTGTTTCATCACAACTCGTTCTTTCACCGCCCATGATACCGGCAATCGAAACAACCCCCTCGTCATCTGCAATGACACAATTCTTAGGGCCCAGATGATAGATTTTTCCGTTCAGTGCTTGAAGCTGCTCTCCTTCACGCGCGCAACGTACACACAAATTACCTTTAATTTTATCTGCATCAAAAACATGGAGCGGACGACCAAGGTCAAAACTGATGTAATTGGTCATATCAACAAGCGCATTAATCGGTCTCAGACCAATTGCATTCAAACGCTGTTGCATCCACTGTGGTGATGCACCATTTTGAACATTGCGCACTTCACGCCAAGCAAAACCTAAACATAATGATGAATCTTGCGAAAAATCTAATGAAACATCGAGAGGTGTTTCAAAGGAAGGATCAAATTTTGACAAGGATAATTCTTTTAATTTTCCCATTCCAGCGGCAGCAAGATCACGTGCAATACCACGAACACCTGTGCAATCGGAACGATTAGGGGTCAAACCAATATCAATAACCGGATCATCTAAACCAGCATAAGCTGCAAATGAACCTCCAATAGGTGCATCTTCTGGAAGTTCAATAATCCCATCATGCTCATTTGATAATTCAAGCTCCGCTTGTGAACACATCATCCCAAAACTTTCAACACCTCGGATTTTTCCTACAGATAATGTTACATCAAGTCCTAGAATATAAGTGCCTGGTAGTGCCAGAACACCAACAAGACCTGCGCGTGCATTTGGTGCTCCACAGACAACTTGAACAGGTGTGGAAGTCCCTGTATCGACTGATAAAATTTGAAGTTTATCTGCATCAGGATGCTTTATTGCTGTTAAAACTTTTGCAATCACAAAACCTTTTAAAGAAGACCGATCATCAACGTAATCAACCTCAAGACCTATAGCGGTTAATTTTTCACAAATTTCATTCAAAGATGCATTTGTTTCTAAGTGATCTTTTAACCAGGACAATGTAAACTTCATTTTAAAACCTCACATGAAAGCGATGACTAAGATCACACATTTCTATTAGGAAAAAAAGCAGGCATATCAAAGCAACGAAAGCCATAATGGTCTAACCAACGCAGGTCAGCGTCAAAAAAAGCCCGCAAATCAGGCATACCGTATTTCAACATGGCAATACGATCAATGCCCATGCCCCATGCAAAACCTTGATATTCATCTGGATCTAAACCAACATTTTTCAACACCTGGGGATGCACCATTCCGCATCCTAAAATTTCCAACCAATCCTGCCCTTCTCCGAACTTTACTTCTGAACCAGAACGATCACATTGAATATCTACCTCCATAGATGGTTCGGTAAAAGGGAAAAAAGAGGGACGAAAACGCATTTTTACAGAGGGAACTTCAAAAAATGCTTTACAAAAAGTTTCATGCAGCCACATCATATGTGCAATGGTGGAGGTTTTATCAATGACAAGACCCTCGACCTGATGGAACATGGGAGAATGTGTTGCATCCGAATCCATGCGGTAAGTTTTTCCAGGAATAATGATTCGTATCGGTGCTTTTTGTTTTTCTAGTGTGCGAATTTGTACGGGTGATGTATGGGTTCGCAATAATTTTCGTTCTCCCATTTTATCAACATCAAAAAAGAAGGTATCATGCATTTCACGCGCTGGATGCCCTTCAGGAAAATTCAATGCTGTAAAATTATAATAATCTGTTTCAATATCAGGTCCCTCTGCAAGAGAAAAACCCAACTTTGTATAAATGGCAATAATTTCCTCAATCACTTGTGAAATAGGATGAATGCGTCCCCGTTCTATAGGTGAAGAGCGAACAGGCAAGGTAACATCAACTGTTTCACGAGAAAGACGGACATCCATTGCCTGTCTTTTCAGAAGATCACGCTTTTGTGCCCATAATTCTAAAATGCGATTTTTTAATCCATTAAGAACTGGTCCAACTTTATGGCGCTCGCCAGCATCTATTTTTCCTAATTCTTTTAATTTTTCAGAGATACTACCTTTTTTACCCAATGCTGCAATACGCACTTCTTCAAGTGCTTGTTCATCACCTGCTGCCTCTAAGGCTAAACAAATTTCTTGTTCTAGACGCTCAATATCATTCATATTTTTGCCTATTTTTTAATAAAGAAAAACCCGCACTCGCAATAGCCAGCACGGGACCTCGAATAAATGAATGCTTTAAGAGAACACGACTGGCTTATTTGGCAGCGCCTTCGAAAGCATTAGGTGTCGTATCTTTTAAATATTCTAAAGCTTTTTTTGCCGAAGCAACTAAAGCAGAAAATGCTTCTGCCTCATGGATTGCTATATCTGAAAGAACCTTACGATCAACCTCAATACCGGCTTTTGATAAGCCATCAATAAAACGTCCATAAGTTAAACCTTCTGCGCGAACAGCCGCATTAATTCTCTGAATCCACAAAGCACGGAAAGTACGTTTCCTATTTTTGCGGTCACGATAAGCGTATTGCTTTGAACGATCAACCGCTGCTTTAGCTGCACGAATGGTATTTTTACGACGACCGTAAAAACCTTCAGCCTGTTTAAGAACTTTTTTGTGCTTAGCGTGTGCTGTCACACCTCTTTTCACACGAGCCATATTATAATCTCCTCAAAATCAAAAGCGTAAGGTTTAAATACCATTCGGCAAATAATGCTGAATGACTTTTTTAGCATCTTGTTCACACAAAACCATTGTTCCACGTGCATCGCGAATAAATTTATTCGAACGCTTAATCATGCCGTGGCGCTTACCGGCAGCTGCTACTTTAATTTTGCCTGACGCAGTGATTTTAAACCGCTTTTTAGCGGATGATTTGGTCTTCATCTTGGGCATTTTGCTACTCCGTACATTAATTTATTCAATCAAACATTTTATTCACTCAAGCGGACCAACGCTTGAACAAGCATTTAAACAGCCACGGCATGCCCTGCCGGGCGGCTCTTAAAGACGTTTTCATAAGCTAGTATACACAAAATAGCAAGACCGTATTACAAAAAAATCGGCGCTCCATTGCCGTGAAGCTCAACCAAAGGTGCTGGAATTGCATTTGTTTTGATGGCTGCTTTACATAAATCGGCAATAATGCATTGCGTACATTGTGGTTTACGGGCTTGACAAATATAGCGACCATGTAAAATCAGCCAATGATGCGCATGGCGAATATAATGAACCGGTATAATCTTTAATAATTTTTTCTCAACAATTTCTGGTGTTTTTCCAGGCGCCAAACCAAGACGATTGCTTAAGCGAAAAATATGTGTATCTACTGCCAATGTAGGCTGACCAAAAGCAACATTCAAGACCACATTAGCCGTTTTGCGCCCCACTCCAGGAAGGGCCATGAGTGCTTCACGCGTATCGGGTACTTGACCGCCATAATAATCAATTAAACAGTTGCAAAGCGCATAAACATTACGTGCTTTTGCACGCCAAAGGCCAATTGAACGGATATGATTTGCTATTTCTTCTTCCCCTAATGCAACCATTTTTTCCGGTTGATCAGCAAGGCAAAATAATTCTTTTGTCGCTTTATTAACGCTTACATCTGTCGCTTGAGCCGAAAGCACAACGGCAACTAAAAGTGTAAAAGTATTTATGTAGTTAAGATCACTCTTAGGTGTTGGGCGTTGCACAGAAAAACGGCGAAATATTTCCGCAATTTCATCTTTATTATACAATATACTAGATAAATTTCGCACCTTTGATAATTTTATGTTACTTTGAGGCATTGAACTCTCTTAAATCTTCTCTCTTGAAGTTATCATTCACGCTCGCCATATGAGAGGAGTGCAGCGAACACTTTTATAGAGTTTGGTCAAGTAAAGCCGTTTTAAAGAGGATACTCATGAATGACACATGTGACGCCTTTCTCCAATCCTTTTCTTTTAGGGTTTGAAACCGTAGAAAAAATATTGCAACGTATCGGTAAAGCTGATGAGGCTTACCCAGCCTATAATATTGAACGTTTGCATAAAAGTGATGATGCAAATCATATCCGGATAACTTTGGCTGTTGCTGGATTTAAGATTAACCATCTTAATATTTTACTCGATGATAATCAATTGGTTATTCATGGTAAACAAACAGACAACCAAAATCATCAATATTTATATCGGGGTATAGCTGCGCGACAATTCCAGCGAACCTTTGTTCTCGCGGAAGGGATGCATGTTACAAATGCAGAGTTGAAAAATGGTCTTTTATCAATTAATCTGTATCAACCAAAATTAAAAAAAGAAATAAAACAGATTCCAATTAAAGTCAGTAGTGGTGAGTCATAAAAGTTAAGGCGTAAAGGAACAGTGAAATGGGAGAACACAAACAAAACTTGTCGTTTCAGAACACATCCTACTCTGATGCGGGACAGATTGCCTATTTAAAAAAAGTTTGTACAGATGATCTGGCTAAAAACTTTCCAGATCTTCCACCGATGACCCCAGGCATTACGATATGGGCTCTCTTTGGTGAAACAGGTTATCCTATCATTTTATCCGATGAGCGTTCTATCGCCCTTGCTGGAGCCAATGAGCATGAACTACAAATTGTAACTCTGCACTAGATTACCCTAAGAGAAAAAGCTGTACTCTTTATAAATTCTATCTATTTTTTCGTAAAGGGTGTAATGTGAGTTATAATTAGATTAAGTATTGATTTATATTCATAATTAATTTTTTACAACTGGAATGAGAGTCCCGAATATCATAAGGTTCTCTCATTTGAGATCTTCTTATATTGAAACAATTAAAGTCACTTGCTTGATGTCATAAGCAGGGAGAGCCATGTGGATAAAAACACTTGAAGAAAGGAATAAAAATATCTCTTTTTAATTGTCTCAATTACCAAGGACGTTCACGATATGGGGATAAAAAATGTATGATGGTGTCAATTTTCTTCTTCATAAGTGTGAAGATGTCCCTTATAGATTTATATTATTCACGGGGGCTGTTATACCATTCATAGGCGCTATCGTGAAATGGGCTCGAGCGCATTGAAAGATGTCTCTTTAAAATGAGTATAAAGGCTATACAAGTGTATTTTGTTTGGTGTGTTTTGTTTTTCCTTAGGGGAGTAGCTCTATTGAAGAGTGTAAAAACAAAAGCATGAGATAATGCGTCATCATTATTTAAAAGATATTTTTATGAATGCGTTTGAAAGGTGTAAAGCTGAATTATAAGGAGATGATAGATTTTTATCACGATTTCTTTATATTCTTTCCAATTCCAGAAATTACGCAAACAGATAGATGCAATATACTAACCAAATCTGGCATACAAAAATCTGGAACAGTTCGTGTCATACTGAAGCGTTTTGATATTTGTCTCAAACGTGGACTCGCACAGGGATTAGATGTTGATTAACAGGTAATAAAAAACAAAGGCTTTATGAAAAAGTTTATGCAGAGCTTTTAATTTTGTGCTTCAAATGCCGCAGTACAAGGTATTTTTCTCTTTTGAATATTAAAGCTCTTGTTTTTATAATGAAGTTACAGCACAACAAGCAAAATGGAATTATTTGAGGGGAAAAAAATAATGCCTTCTTACCGTTCAAGAATATCAACCCACGGGCGTAATATGGCAGGAGCCCGCGGACTTTGGCGTGCAACAGGGATGAAAGATACTGATTTTGGTAAACCCATTATTGCGATTGCGAATTCTTTTACACAATTTGTACCAGGGCATGTCCATTTAAAAGATCTTGGGCAATTAGTCGCACAACAGATAGCAGTTGCCGGTGGTGTTGCGAAAGAATTTAATACCATTGCTGTAGATGATGGAATTGCGATGGGGCACGATGGAATGCTCTATTCTTTGCCCTCACGTGAAATCATTGCTGATTCTGTAGAGTATATGGTTAATGCACACTGTGCAGATGCACTTGTTTGTATTTCTAATTGTGACAAAATTACGCCTGGTATGTTAATGGCTGCTTTACGGTTGAATATTCCGACAATCTTTGTTTCAGGCGGTCCTATGGAAGCAGGTAAGATTAAATGGAAGGATCAAGATCTAACGGTTGATTTGGTCGATGCCATGGTTGCAGCAGCTTCAGAACAAAATTCAGAAGAAGAAGTTGCTGAAATGGAGCGTGCTGCTTGTCCTACATGTGGTTCTTGTTCAGGAATGTTTACGGCCAATTCTATGAATTGCTTAACGGAAGCATTGGGGCTTTCTCTTCCCGGAAATGGATCAATGTTAGCAACACATGCAGATCGACGAATGCTTTTTGAAGAAGCTGGAAAACAGATTGTTGCATTGGTTAAACGTTATTATGAAGAAGATGATGAAACAGTTTTGCCGCGCTCTATTGCTTCACGCAAGGCTTTTGAAAATGCAATGACCGTTGATATTGCCATGGGGGGATCAACCAATACAGTACTGCATCTTTTAGCTGCAGCGCAAGAAGGTGAGGTGGATTTTACCATGACGGATATTGATCATCTTTCACGTTGTGTTCCTGTTTTATGTAAGGTTGCTCCTGCTGTTGCAAATGTACATATGGAAGATGTTCATCGCGCTGGTGGTATTATGGGGCTTTTAGGTGAACTGGATGCGGCAGGACTCATTGATACATCAACTTATACGGTTCACGCAAAAACAATGAAAGAAGCTCTTTACCGCTGGGATGTAAAGCAAACTAATGAGCCAACAGTTCATGCATTTTATCGTGCCGCTCCAGGTGGTATTCCAACACAGACAGCTTTTAGTCAATCTTGTCGCTATGAGACCCTTGACCTTGATCGTGAAAAAGGTGTGATTCGCGATAGGGAACACGCATATTCACAAGATGGGGGATTGGCAGTTCTTTATGGAAATCTTGCAAAAGATGGCTGCATTGTAAAAACAGCAGGCGTTGATCAATCAATTTTAACTTTTAAAGGTCCGGCAAGAATTTTTGAAAGCCAAGATTCAGCTGTTTCAGCTATATTAACTGATAAGATTAAAACAGGTGAAATTGTTTTAATCCGTTATGAAGGCCCACGTGGTGGACCTGGAATGCAAGAAATGCTTTATCCAACGAGTTATCTCAAATCTAAAGGATTAGGCAAGGTTTGTGCACTTGTTACAGATGGACGTTTTTCAGGTGGAAGTTCAGGGCTCTCAATAGGACATATTTCACCAGAAGCTGCTGAAGGAGGAGAAATTGCGTTGGTGGAAGAGGGGGATATCATAGAAATTGATATTCCAAATCGTAGAATTCATATGTTGGTGGATGACGTTGAGATGAAGCAGCGCCGTTCTAAGATGGAAGCAAAAGGAAAAGGCGCTTGGCAACCGATTGAGAAGCGTCAGCGTAAAGTTTCAAAGGCTCTCAAAGCCTATGCAGCGATGACCACATCTGCTGCAAAGGGTGCAGTACGTAATATTTGATGAGTTGAATAGAGATAGTGCTCTGATTTTTTGCATCTTTTGCACGATATTCTAAGCTAATTATTTTATGAGTTTATGAACTTATCAGAATATTTCGAGTCATGATGAGTATGATTAAAAAGCTATCAATACAACTAAAAACTGCGGTAGATTGCTTATTTTAGCAGCTATGTAAAACAGATACAGTATAATTACTTTTCATATCATATTCCAATCTTATATGAGATTATGATTTCTTATTACTCATATTTATGAAAGATATTTATTGTACTGGTGGCATTATCTTGTTGTACCGTAAAACACTGTCATTTAGGACTGTGATATACGGCATCTTCCTTAAATATTAAGTGTGTTTTTAGTGTGTGGTGAATATTCTTAGACTTGTTTGTAAAGCTTTGAGTTTAAGAGAAGCACATGATTAGGAAGTCAAGGAAAATCCGTTAGAAGCTGGACTATTTGCAGACTTGATTCGAATGAAAATTCTTATCCATTAAGGTGTGGGAAGGAGTTGAAGGATGTTTATGAAAATAAAGTACAGCTGTGATATATCTGATTATATGTTTCATATGAAAACAGTAAAAGAGCTCTTTATAACTTAAAATGTGAAGAAAATACGAGACCCATTATCCATGAATTTATTATGCAAAATGGGATGGTATTCCAACACTGACAGTTTTAAACTAAAAATATTGCTATGATAACAATAATATTGATCGTGAAAAAGCACAATTCATTAAATATGGCGTATTTGCAAGGTGGAGGAGATTTCATGACAATCTTTACAAAAAACGACTATCTTGTAAAAATAGTCGATCTTGACCAATTTTTTGTATAAGAGCCAATATTAATCTAAGGGAATATGAAATATAATGCATAGGGTTTTGCCTATAGGCAATTACACTTATCAAAATATATTATGTAGAAAAGCGATGGGAATACGATAAATAACTGTTTATGCTGTGGTATATCAAAAATGGTTACGTTATCTCCTATTAAGAAGGTTTTTTAATAAAAAATAACATCTGTTTTCTATAAAGGGTTACTCTTTTCAAGCTGTTTGAGGTGGTAAATTGCTTCTAAAGCTTGTTTAGGAGAGAGTTCATCGGGATGAATATTTTTTAAAGCTTCGTGAAGTATACAATGTTTGTTTTTTGCTTCATTGACGGGAGATGTTGCTTTAAGAGAAAAGAGAGGTAAATCATCAATGAGTTTATGTCCTTTTCCAGCCATTTCGCCTTGTTCTAATTGATGGAGTACATCTGTTGCTCGTGTAATAACGGCTGGGGGAAGTCCAGCAAGCTTTGCGACTTGTACACCATAGGAACGGTCAGCGGCTCCTGGTGTGACCTCATGAAGAAAAACTACATCACCATCCCAATTTTTGACTTTCATGGTTACATTATGCAGTCTGTCAAGTTTTTCGGTAAGTGCAGTCATTTCATGAAAATGGGTAGCAAGAATAGCACGACAATGGTTAACTTCATGGAGATATTCAACAGCAGCCCAAGCAATAGAAAGTCCATCAAAGGTTGATGTTCCACGTCCTATTTCATCAAGAATAACAAGGGAATGGTGGCTAGCATGATTGAGAATCGTTGCTGTTTCAACCATTTCCATCATAAAGGTTGAGCGCCCTCGTGCAAGATCATCGGAAGCCCCAACGCGACTAAATAGGCGATCAACGACACCAATATGTGCTGAAGTTGCTGGAACGAAGGACCCCATTTGCGCCATAATAGCAATAAGAGCATTTTGCCGCAAAAAAGTTGATTTTCCTCCCATATTAGGCCCTGTCAACAGCCAGATTGCTGCATATTGCTGATTTTCTTGCACAGAGAGATCACAATTATTGGCAATAAAAGGTTCTGTTGCTTGTTTGCGGAGTGCTTGCTCGACGACAGGATGGCGTCCTGCTGTAATGCGAAAGGTAAGTGAAAGATCAATTTTAGGGCGGCAATATCCTTGTTCTTCAGCAAGATATGCTAAAGCGACAGAGACATCTAAAATAGCAAGTGCTTCAGAGGCTTTACGAATAAAATCAACTTGTTCGGTAATTTCATGAACGAGAATATCAAAAATCTCTAGTTCAAGTGTCAATGCGTGATTGGCAGCATGGGCAATACGGCTTTCAAGGTCAGCAAGCTCTGTTGTCGTAAAACGCATAGCGTTTGCCATTGTTTGCCGATGAATAAAACTTGCTTTAGCTTCTGGATTATTTGTAAGAGCAGATGCTTGTGTACTGGTTACTTCAATGAAATAACCTAGAATATTATTATGCTTTATTTTAAGCGTCTTAATATCTGTTTTTTGGGCATATTGCGCTTGAAGTTCAGCAATGACACGGCGAGATTCATCACGTAAAGCACGCATTTCATCGAGCTCTTTATGATAATTGGAACGAATAAAACCACCATCACGTTTAAGGAGTGGGAGATCATCAGCTAATGCTTGTTCTAAATGAAAGTATAACGCTGTGGGTAAGTTTGAGAACACCTGTTGTACATCACTTATTTCTTGAGGCAGAAGCTCATTATCAAGAAGTTGATGCAATTCACGAATGATTTCAAAGCCACGCTGGATTGTCGCCATATCACGGGGACCTCCTCGTCCAAGAGCCAAACGTGAAACGGCGCGGGGCATATCTGGTCCCCCCTTTAAAATAAGCTTTATCGCTTCTGCAAGAGAAGGATTACGTAGAAAAAAATCGATAGAATCCAAACGCGTATCAATAGCTGAAGGAGTGGTGAGGGGAGCAATAAGGCGGTCAATAAGAAGGCGTGATCCTCCTCCTGTTACAGTGCGATCAATAGCTTTTAATAAACTTCCATCCCGTTGACCTGATGTCGTTCGAATAAGTTCAAGGCTTAGTCTGGTTGCGGCATCAATAAAAAGAGTTGCACTTTCATTTTGGCGTTCAGGCTGCATGAGGGGAGGGCGATGCGTGATTTGTGTTTTTTCGATATAACGAATAGCAGCTACAATTGCAGAGAGTTCACAGCGTGAATAATCGGCAACGCCTTCAAGAGTTGAGAGTTTAAAATAATTGCAAATATCGCGTTCAGCGGTGAGTGCATCAAAGAGACAAGCAGGTTGAGGTGAAACGATACGATCAAGAACACTAAAAAGTGACTTGTGAGATTTATCATGAAAAAATGAATCAGAAACAATGATTTCTTGTGGATCCACACGCATAATATCTGCTAAAAGTTTTTCTTGGCGGCTCTCTGTTACACGAAATATGCCTGTTGAGATATCAATCCAAGAAAGAGCAAATTCCTCTCCATCGCTAGTTTTTATACGGGAAAGTGTCATCAAATAATTTGCGCGTGTTGGATCAAGGAGTTTTTCTTCTGTTATTGTTCCAGGTGTTACAAGACGAACAACATCACGCCGAACAACAGATTTTGAGCCACGTTTTTTTGCTTCAGCAGGATCTTCTATTTGTTCACAAACAGCAACTCGGTAACCACAAGCAATCAGTTTTTGTAAATAATCATCTGCAGCATGAACGGGAACACCACACATAGGAATATCTTGTCCTAAATGTTTTCCGCGTGCTGTGAGTGTGATTCCTAAAGCCTGAGCAGCTTCAATCGCATCATTAAAAAATAATTCATAAAAATCCCCCATTCGGTAAAAGAGAAGGGAATCATGATGGACGGCTTTGATTTCTATGTACTGCTCCATCATAGGTGTAAGACGTTCTTGAGAGGAAGCAGATGGGGAGGCAGGCTGTGGAATTAAATTATTTTTATGATTGTTTTTTTTATCCATTTGTACGAGGCCTGTTTCCTTTAAGTGAAGTTTTTACTCTTTTTTGTTTACTTCAATATCTATTTATCTCTAAATTGCAACGCATCATCAGATTTGCTAAGGCAAGAATAGCGATTTCTAATATATGAATCAAATTTAATGACTATACGCATTATCAAGCAAAATTTACACTGTTTTTGGAGAAAATAAAGTGAGATGAAAAAGAGCGAGCAGGATCAGAAAATGTCTCAAACTGTTTACAGTGCGAGCGAAAGAGAAGCTCTAGATTTTCATAGTCGTGGTCGACCAGGAAAGCTTGAGATTATTGCAACAAAGTCTATGGCAACACAGCATGATTTAGCACTTGCTTATTCACCAGGTGTTGCCGTTCCAGTTAAGGCAATTGCTCAAAATCCAGCGCTAGCTTATGATTATACAGCAAAAGGTAATCTTGTTGCTGTTATTTCAAATGGAACCGCTATTTTAGGGTTAGGCAATTTAGGTGCACTTGCCTCTAAGCCGGTCATGGAAGGCAAAGCAGTGCTGTTTAAGCGTTTTGCGGATATTGATTCCATTGATTTAGAAATTGATATAAATGATACGGAAAGTTTTATCAATTTGGTGCGTCATTTAGAACCTTCTTTTGGTGGAATCAATCTTGAAGACATTAAGGCACCTGAGTGCTTTATGATTGAAAGCCGCCTACGCGAGGTGATGAATATTCCTGTTTTTCACGATGATCAACATGGTACAGCGATTATTGTTGCTGCGGGTGTTCTCAATGCTTTGACTTTAACAGGGCGCGATATGCAAAATACGCGGTTAGTCTGTAATGGTGCTGGTTCTGCTGGGATTGCTTGTATTGAACTGATTAAAGCAATGGGCTTTCGTTCTGAAAATATCATATTATGTGATACAAAGGGTGTGGTCTATGAAGGTCGTAAAGAGGGAATGAATCAGTGGAAATCTGCGCATGCTATTCAAACGGATAAACGTACGCTTATGGAAGCAATGGAAGGAGCAGATATATTTTTCGGGGTTTCTGCTAAAGGTGCTCTTACCCCTGAAATGGTAAAATCCATGGCGCCGCAGCCGATCATTTTTGCTATGGCCAATCCCGATCCAGAAATTACACCGGAAGAGGTTATGCAAGTGCGTCATGATGCTATTGTTGCAACAGGGCGTTCCGATTATCCAAATCAGATTAATAATGTTCTCTGTTTTCCTTATATATTTCGTGGTGCGCTTGATGTGCGTGCAACAGTTATTAATGAAGACATGAAGATTGCTGCGGCAAGGGCTCTTGCCGATTTAGCGCATGAGGAAGTACCTGACAGCGTTGCAGAAGCTTATCGTGGAAAGCGATTAAAATTTGGTCCTAATTATATCATTCCCGTTCCTTTTGATCCGCGTTTGTTCACAGTTGTTTCAATAGCGGTAGCAAAAGCAGCAATGGAAAGCGGTGTTGCACAAAAGAACATAGATGATTTAGAGGCCTATGAGCGTGATTTAAATGCGAGGCGTGATCCTACTTCTTCGATAATGCGTGGGGTTTATAACCACGTTCGTCAAGCGCCAAAACAAATTGTTTTTGCAGAAGGTGAAGAAGAACAAGTTATGCGGGCAGCCGTTTCTTATGTTCATCAAAAATTAGGACAAGCGATTTTGGTTGGTCGGGAAGAGCAAATAAGAGAAGCAGCTGTTATCGCTGGAATTGATTTGGAGCGTGAAGGTATTTCTATTATAAATGCCAAGCTTTCTTGCCGTACAGATGCTTATGCGAATTATCTTTATAAAAAGATGCAGCGTCAAGGCTGGCTGTTGCGTGACTGTCATCGTCGTATCAATAATGATCGCAATTATTTTGCTGCGTGTATGGTGGCACTAGGAGATGCTGATGCAATGGTTACAGGGGTGACACGCAATTATGAAACAGCGTTGATCGATATACGTCGGGCAATTGATGAAAAACCAAAAGAACGATTGATTGGTATTTCAATGGCTATTTGCCGTGGCCGAACTGTGTTTATTGCCGATACAGCCGTTTATGAAAATCCTAATGCTGAAGAATTTGCTGATATAGCGGAACAAACAGCTTCGTTTGTACGTGGATTTGGGTATCAACCACGGGTAGCATTTTTAGCATTTTCTACGTTTGGCTACATGAAAGGGCAGACGACGCAGCAAATTCAGGATGCAATTAATATTTTGCACGAACGCAAGGTTGATTTTGAGTTTGATGGAGAAATAAGCGCTGATGTGGCGCTCAATTCCAAATTGATGCAGCAATATCCATTTATGGGATTAACGGAGCCTGCTAACATTTTGGTTATGCCTGGATATCACGCATCTTCCATTGCAAGCAAAATGTTACAAGAACTCGGTGAAGCAACTATCATTGGTCCTATTTTAATTGGATTGGAAAAATCTGTCCAAATTGTACCGTTTAGTGGGAGCGATACAGATGTTGTCAATATTGCAATGCTTGCGGCTTATCATGCCGCAAAAGTCGTCTAAAGGAAAAAAGCCCCTAATATACCAATAATATATCAAGGGGCTTTTTGATAGCAAAAAAATAAATTTTTTAAGAGGGCTGTATTTGATTGTCTTTTTGCTCTTCAGAAAGACGCTTTTGGAAGAGTGCTGCAAAATCAATAGGATCAATCCACAAAGGTGGAAAACCACCACTTTGAGTAGCATCAGATATAATTTGGCGAGCAAATGGAAATAAAAGACGGGGACATTCAATAAAGACCAGTGGCATAACATGTTCTTGTGGAATGTTTTTAAGGTGAAAAACACCACCGTAAATAAGTTCTACATGAAATAAGGTTTCAGTTTCATCATTGGCTTTGACGGAGAGAGACAAAACGACATCATAATTGTCATCACCAATTGGGTTAGCATTGACATTAATATTGATATCAATTTGTGGTGATTTTTCACGTGCACGTAATGAACGAGGAGCACCAGGGTTTTCGAATGATAAATCTTTTAAATATTGAGTTAATACAGCAAAAACCGGCTCTCCACCACTGTTATTCATTTCATCTTCGGCCATACGACAAACCTCTTCCATTATAATATGTATATTTATTTTAGATCTAAAGACCAGATTGGTTATCACGCCTTGCAAAAGGTTGCAAGAAATGCGCTCTTTATCTTGAATATTTTTTTAGTTTGTTACAGATTTTTTAGGCATTTCAATGGTTATCATCATTTTTGCGCCATGGAGATTCTGTCGTATCATGAATTGTGTAATCTTCTGCTTTTAGATCAATTATTTTTTCAGAGTCATTTTTTCTTTTAGTATTGGGATTCATTTTGTTTTTTAATGATGCAAAGAAATGCCAAGCAACAGAGCGAATTGGTTTAATAAGAAGTAATATTCCCAAAAGGTCAGTTACAAAGCCGGGAAGAATAAGTAAAATTGCACTAAACATGATGAAAGCATCATTAATAATATTATTCTCTAATGTGCGTCCTTGGATAAGTTCATTTTGTATATTTTTTAAGAGGCTAATCCCTTGAATTCGCAATAAAACAACCCCAACTATGGTTGTGAGAATAACCAAGCTCAAGGTTGCCAAAATACCAATTTCTTGACCAACAAAGATAAAACCAGCAATCTCGATTAAAAGAATGCAAAGAAAGATAACAACAAAAAAACGAGGATTTATAGAATAAAGTTTTATCACATGAAAGTTTCCTTCTAGATGAGTAGGGGGAGAAATTCTTAAGAGAACTCCGTTTAAATACAAAATCTATAAAAATATTTGAATGATAAGATTCCTTATTTTACATATTTATTGATAAATGGTATTGACTGCAATGTTTATTAGAGACTTAAGCTTTGGAGATTGACAGCGCCTATGGAATTTGACGTTATACTTGTCATAGCTCTTGTTGTTATGGTTGTTATTTTTGTGCAACTCCGTAATGTATTAGGGAAACGAATTGGGTTTGAAAAGCCACCCTTTGATCCTTATTCACGACGTTCTAAAAAACAAGTTGAAGCAGAAACGGCTGATAATATTGTTTCGTTCCCTCATCAGAAAAATTCACAAAAAGACGACTTTAGTGAAATTGATAAAATTTCACCGGAGGGAAGTGTTTTGAATAAAAATTTGCGGGAATTTCATAGAATTGATCCTCATTTTTCTCCTCAACTTTTTATAAAAGGTGCACAAATTGCGTATGAAATGATTGTAACAGCTTTTGCCAAAGGTGATCGCAATCAACTTAAAAGCTTGCTTTGTCAGGATGTTTTTGAGAGCTTTTGTATGGCTATTGAGCAACGAGAAAAAAATAAAGAAAGAATAGAATTCACTTTTGTTGGAATTAATAAGGCCGAATTTGTTGCGGCGGCAATACAAGAAAAAGATGAACTTTTAACGATACGTATTGTCAGTGAGATGATTTCTGTTACTTATAATGAACAGGGCGAGCGTATAGACGGTGATCCTGATGCTATTGTAGAAATCAGGGATATTTGGACTTTTGTTCGCAATAGTTTATCGTCAGATCCCAACTGGAAGCTTTTTGCTACAGAAAATGAAAATTAAAATAATTTTTGTTTTTCTTCCATAAGCATTCAATGATTTATGAGAAATTAAAATGTCCTCAAGTAAATGGAGACAAAAAAGAGATTTATTGGCTTCACAAGATCGTCTTTTATGGGAGATGGTTTGTCGTACGATAACACCGCTTCACGGTAAGATGCTCTCTTCTGCTTCAGAAACTATTGCAAATATTAATGATAAAAAACAGCCTGTAACTCAAATCTCCTCATTGTCTCAGGAAAATCAACAACCCTCGACAATTATTAAAAGAGAAAAGAGGTCAGTTACACAAGCACAAAAGATTCATTTTTTTGATCATGTTGCATATCGTAAAATTTCCCAAGGTCGTTGTCCTCTTGAGGCGCGTCTTGATCTCCATGGTTATATGCAGGAAGAAGCTTATTTTTTCTTAAAAAAATTTCTACAGTCCTCTCAGCAGAGAGGATTGCGTTATGTCCTTGTGATTACAGGAAAAGGACGATCCGTTGGGAGCGATGGAGCTTTGTATAGATTTGTTCCGTATTGGTTATCAACACCAGCTTTTCGATATTATGTCCACGCGTTTGAGCAAGCAGCGCGTCAGCATGGCGGAGAAGGTGCGCTTTATGTTTGGTTGCGCCGTTTTGTGTCGGGAGAAGGAAAGTGATGTTATTGTGGTCGCTCTAGATTTTATATTTATTTATACTTATAATTTATTGTTTTTGTATATTTCGTAAGAGCCTTGAATACAATATTCCCTTCTTTATAATTTTTTATAAAAAATTATAAAGATATTATTTTACATTCTACGTATTGCTTCACGCTTTTGTTTATCGCATTCTTTAACGGGGCACATCCCTCACGCAAAACAGAATGACATTGAATTGCATGTATTCACAGGCTTGTTTTAAAGAAACATCTCTCAACGCTCCCAAGCCTATTTTGCGACGGCATCCGTGAAGAGTATAATGATAAATCCATGAAGCACCCCCTATCTTTATACTTAATAAAAGGGCAATCTGGCATCATCGTACACTTTGCCATCTCCCAATGTTGCAACAACCCTTTAAGTCCTTGGCACTTGAAAGCATTTATAAGAGGCATGCCTTTCTTTAAGTGTTTTTAACTCTCCACAGTTCTCATCTCGCTCGTGACGCCCAAACAAAAGATTTTGATTGATTCAATATAAGAGGACTTAAAATGAGAGAGATATAAATGGATCTCATTCAGGTTGCAAAGCGATAAATTATTTTTATAAACCACAGCATTACTCTATGTAAATACACGAAGAATAAAAACATGAGAAATTGAGAAACTAGCTTATTCAAAAGATGTCACTATGGATAGTGTTAAAAGCAGTACAACTAAATTAAAGAAAATTATGAAAATAAACAGGAATATAACTTTACAACACACAGCTGCGCAATAGCACCAAAGGATAGAGTTTCGTTGAATAGTTTCATGAAGAAATTTTTTCATTTATTAAAAGCTCCATTAAATTTCTTTCTCATAATAATTCGATAATTAAAATTTAATAGCGAAGCGCAGAAGGCGTAGAATACGAGATTCAATTGAGGATATTACACTCTTATCCGACGTCTTTCAGATATTGGTTGAAATGCTAGCTTAGCATGAAAGGCACAATAAGGGCTGTTTTCATCAGAATCTGCACCACAAAAATGAAAATCTGCTGATAATGGATCGCCAACCGGCCATCTACATGTATTTTCACTCAATTGTAGAAGATTAAGTTGACGTGATATAGGCACAACTACATTGGATTTTGTGGACATATCAACTTCTTTTACATCTTCCACTACAAATTCTGTCTTTAAAGCGGTTTCTTCAATACTTACAGCTGATGTGTTTATTGGCGATACCGTGGATGTGTTGCGACGCACACGTGGAGATGATGGATTGCTGCTTCCCACGGGAGTTTTTTGCGCACGCGTGCTTCCTTGTGCTGTCTTACCACGTCCTGGTAACTTTAATCGATGTACTTTGCCGATGACTGCATTTCTGCTGACCCCACCTAATTGAGCAGCAATTTGACTTGCACTTAACCCTTCACTCCAAAGCTTTTTAAGAAGCTCAACGCGTTCACATGTCCAACCCATACCAGCACTCCATTCCGATTACGTCACTAAGATGCTCTCCCCCGTTGCATCTTCAAATGTTTAAATAATGTTTTCATTACGCTGAATGAAAGAACCTTACACTCTACGTGAGCATAAAAAAATCATCCAACCTGTGGATTTACAAATCAAAACACATCATCTTGCTTATTATATTGTAAATTACAATATGCACTCACTCTATGACAAGAGTCTTTACCTCTTAAAGAGTTTATTTAGAATGTTTTCCCCAACTTGCAAATCAATTATAGGTTAAACTTTCACTTTTGTTTAAGGCTTTTTCCCAAAATGCTTATTTGTAGAACCTTCATTGACTTTTTTTCAATTGGTGTAATGATCTATTCTATAGGTGTAATCACTAATCGTAATGAAATGTTGAAAGCACCGTAACGAAATATACCATGCTGTTTTATTTGTAGTGTTGCTTTGTATATATATATATATTGAAAAGACTAAAATATAAAGGGAATTATGATGGATGCCGTCTCTATACAACCACTTTATGAATGCTTCGCAAGACGAAATTTGCATTTTGAACAGGGGCATGGTGTATGGCTTATTTCCGATAAAGGAGACCATTATCTTGATTTCACATCTGGCATTGCTGTTAATGCATTAGGATATTCACATCCAAAATTGGTTGATACGCTCAAGATACAAGCTGAAAAACTTTGGCATGTTTCTAATATTTTTCAATCTCCTGAACAAGCATCTTTTGCCACGCGGCTTTGTGCAAATAGTTTTGCGGATAAGGTTTTTTTCTGCAATTCAGGCACTGAAGCATTGGAGTGCGCATTCAAAACGGCACGTCATTATTACTATGCTACTGGTCATTCAGCACGCATTGAAATAATTACTTTTGAAGGGGCATTTCATGGACGTACACTTGCTGCACTTGCTGCGACTGGGCATGAAAAGTATCTTGAAGGCTTTGGACCTAAAGCTGGTGGATTTATTCAAGTACCTTTTTGTGATGAAATCGCTTTGCGTAACGCTATTAATAAAAATACCGCCGCTATTCTTATTGAACCTATTCAAGGAGAAGGAGGAATACGAACGGTTTCTCATGAATATTTAAGGTTTTTGCGTAAAATATGCGATGATAATGGTCTGTTGTTGATTTTGGATGAAGTGCAAACGGGCATGGGACGAACAGGAAAGCTTTTTGCTTATGAATGGAGTGATGTCACGCCTGATATTCTTACCCTCGCAAAAGGACTAGGAGGTGGATTTCCATTGGGCGCTTGCCTTGCAACGGATAAAGTTGCAAAAAGTATGATACTTGGAACGCATGGATCAACCTTTGGAGGAAATTTGCTTGGAATGGCTGTAGGAAATAGTATTCTTGATGTTTTGTTAGAGCCAAGTTTTCTCATCCATGTTCAGCGCATGGGTGATAAACTAAAAAGTGGGCTTTTGCACATTCTCAATATCTATCCTGATATTATCTGCGCAGTTCAGGGGATGGGGCTTATGTTGGGTATTCAGTGTATTGTACCTTCAAATCTTGTCGTTAATGCTTTGGAAAATGAATATCTCTTAAGCGTTGCAGCCAACAACAACGTTGTGCGCTTATTGCCTCCTCTTATCATTAGGGAAGAAGAAATAGATGAAAGTTTACATCGTATTGAAAAAGCAATAGCGTATCTTTCACAAGTAAACAAAGAAAGACAAATATCACACACATGACAAATGCTCTTCGTCATTTCACGGACTTATCCATTTTAACGCCAGCAATAGCACGTGCACTGATCGATTATGCAAAGATCCTTAAAGCATCTTTTAAAGCAGGAAAAGGTTCAAAACCTTTTATAGGTAAAACACTTGCGATGATTTTTGAAAAACCATCCACACGAACCCGTATTTCATTCGATATCAGTATGCGCCAGCTTGGCGGAGATACAATCATGCTCACGGGTTCAGAGATGCAACTTGGTCATAGTGAAACCATAGCTGATACGGCGCGCGTTTTATCCCGTTTTGTGGATATCGTGATATTGCGAACAACGAAACACCAACGTATGCTCGAATTGGCACAATATGCACAAATTCCTGTCATTAATGCCCTTACAGATGATACACATCCTTGCCAAATTCTAGCAGATATCTTAACCTATGAGGAGCATCGGGGGCCAATTGCTAGCAAAATATTTGCGTGGATGGGGGATGGTAATAATGTGCTTCATTCCTTAATTGAAGCTGCAGCTCTTTTTGGTTTTCATTTGCGTATTGCCACACCAAAGGGCAGTGAACCACAGGAACAATTTGTACATTGGGCACGTGAGCGGGGAGCACATCTTATGCTAACCCATGATCCCCAAAAAGCGGCTCAAGATGCTGATTGTATTATGACCGATACATGGGTCTCCATGGGACAAGAATTTCGTGCTCGCAGTCGTTCTATTTTTCAGCCTTATCAAGTCAATGAATCTCTCATGAAATTAGCAAAACCTGATGCTCTTTTTATGCATTGTCTTCCTGCTCATCGTGGTGAAGAAGTGGTTGATTCTGTGATTGATGGACCGCACTCCGTTGTTTTCGATGAGGCTGAAAATCGTCTTCATGCTCAAAAAGCAATTCTTTCTTGGTGTTTACAAGATGCGTTTTTCTCTCCACAATAGCCTCCCTACAACAAATTATATAAAAAAGGCAAAGCTATGAGTGAACAAGCTAAAGATGAAGCCTCTCTCAACAACAACTTCTTGCATGAAGATGATAGTGTTATTCCCTTTCAAGTTGAAGAACTTGATATCCGTGGACGTGCCGTACAACTTGGGGAAACTTTAAATTCTATTCTTAACAGACATCAATACCCTGAACCGGTTTCTTATCTTCTAGCAGAAGCTTTACTTTTAACGGTTCTGCTTGGAACTTCTCTAAAACTTACGGGAAAATTTATTTTACAAACTCATTCCGATGGACCAGTTAATATGTTGGTGTGCGATTTTTCGCCTCCTTCCAGTTTACGTGGATACGCTCGTTTTGATAAGGAACAGCTTAAACAAGCCATAGACAATAATCAAATCTCTTCAGAAATACTTTTAGGAAAAGGCACTTTAGCTTTCACAATTGATCAAGGTCCCCATATGCAACCTTATCAAGGGATAGTGGCATTAGATGGATCAAATTTACAAGAAGCTTCTCGTATTTATTTTGATCAATCAGAACAAATTCCTACCGATATCCGTTTGGCTGTTGCTATATTAATTAATCGTGACCAACAAGGAAAACCGCAGAAAAGCTGGCGAGCTGGAGGTATTTTGACCCAACTTTTGCCCCAATCATCGTCTCATCACAAGCGAGAAAAAACGAAAACTCATATCCAATTGGATAACCAATGGCAGGAAGCTAAAATACTCATGAAAACGATTGAAAGTTCAGAATTAACGGATCCCCAGGTCGGTAGTAAACAGCTCTTGTTCCGTCTTTTTCATGAACAAGGTGTTAGAGTTTTTAACCCTTTTTCTCTTGTTGATCAATGTTCTTGTTCACACGAAAAAATTAAAGGAATCCTAGAAGGCTTTTCTATTGATGAACGCAATAAAATGGTTCAAAATAAATATATTTCAGTTACATGTGAATTTTGCTCAAAAATGTATCGTTTTACAGCGCAAGAATTTTTGGAAGAAAAAACATAATCAAACATTTTTCATTAAAAAATGATGATTGCAACAAAAGCCTATTTTATTTGCGTCATAAAAGTTTACGCATAAGCTCATATGAACTTCTAGAATATTTCTTTCTTTAGCTTTTTTCGATGTATGCCAATGATCTTTCTTTTGCAATCAGTATTAATATCATACAGTACCTTCAATATATTGATTTATAATAGTAATTTATCGTTTTGCATGTTGAATGAGAGTCCAGAATATTGTAAAGTTCTCTCATGGCAAATCTCTTTTATATTGCATCAATTAAAATCACTTGCTTGCACGTTACAAGCAGAGCTGGCGTGGGGGTAAAACACGAAAAAAGGTGTAAAAATCCTTCTGAATCGTCTCAAGTGCCAAGGCTATGTCGTAATACCCCAGAGCTGGCAAAATGTGTGGTGATAATAGCTTGCTATTTATATTAAGCGTAAAAATGGTGGTGCTCTATAAAACGGCATACATAGCGTGGTAAAACTGGATGTTTTTACTTACAAGTCTGCATTATTATATTTTTCAACTTAAAATATTGCCAATTATTTTCATATTTAGATGATTCATAAAAAGTATTTTTAGCCTTTTCTTAAACATTTTTTTAATTCAACATAAAGAAATTTGAAAAAATCTCATAGTATTCGGTGTTTTCATTTAATAGATAAAAATGGTAAAAATTATTTAAAATCAATATGTCGATATTTTATTTGTCTTCTGTCATAATCGCTTGTTCAATTTTTGGTAGAATTTTTTTTTGATAAATTTGCCATGTTAAGGGACCAGCATGTTTGGCAATAATAATACTCTCTTTATTCAAGAGAAAGGTTTCTGGTGGTCCATACACCCCCCAGTCAATAGCTGTATATCCTGAAACATCAAAGCCAATAAATTTAAAAGGATTACCAAAACTGTTTAAAAAGCGCAGGGCGTTTGTTTTATTGTCTTTGTAATTAATACCAATCAGATCAAAACGTTTATCTTGTGCAATTTGCATAAGAATAGGATGCTCTTCGCGACAGGGCAAACACCAAGAGCCCCAAAAATTGACCAATGTAACACGTCCTTTAAACTGTTTTGAATTGAGATAACTTTCTTTATCAAGAAGAGGAAGATGAATATTGGGAGCAGGTTTTTCAGCCAATGCGTTTGGGAGAAGAGAAGAATCTTGAAGGTGTTTTTTATCCATAAAGTTGAAAAAAAACATCATGAGAAGAAGAAAAAGCACAAATGGTCCAAAAAAAACAAGCAGAACAGGTAAAGATATATTTTTTTTAAGTTTTAGAGGGATGTTTTTCATTATACTTTTCTTTTTGGGACAGCTCTTTTTTGTTTAGCTGTTGGAGAATTTTTTTTTGGTATAGGGCTTTGCAAAGAATATATCCAATAAGACATAAGAGGGATATTGCAGAAAGCACATAGCTTAAAACAACAATTTGCTCGTGTTTAAGGGTGCTCAGGAAAAAATCAATTTTCTGAGATAGATTTCCTAAAAGTCCGCCGTGGATGCCATTTAGGTCGAGCATGATGAAGCGTCCTGTTGTTGTGCACGACGGGATTTTTTAATCTGAAGTATTCGGATATAATGACGATTGATTTCATTTCGCATAGCCATCAAATAAAGAGCAATAAACATAAAGATGAAACAAAAGAGCATTGTTATAAGGGGCCATAACATAGCATTGTCGATTGTTGATCCTCCAGCACGTAACAATGATGCTGGTTGATGCAATGTATTCCACCAATTAACGGAAAATTTAATAACAGGGATATTAACAAATCCAACAAGTGTAAGAATTGCAGTAGCACGAGCGGCTTTTACTTGGTTGTCAAAAGCACGCCCAAGCAGGATAATGGAGAGATAGATAAAAAGCAGAATTAAAACTGATGTTAATCGTGCATCCCAGACCCACCATGTTCCCCATGTAGGTCGCCCCCAAAGCGCTCCTGTCATGAGAGCCAAGGCGGTAAAAATTGCCCCAATAGGCGCTCCACATTTAAGTGCTACATCAGCAAGATGATATTTCCAAATCAGATTTCCTAAAGCCGCTGCACTCATCGTTACATAGCAGAATGTAGACAACCACGCAAAGGGTACATGAAGGTACATAATCTTAACAGTAATGCCTTGTTGATAGTCATCAGGGGAATGCATCACTAGAATAAGCCCTAAGATAAGGAAACACAATGTTATGCCGGCCAACCAAGGTAAGACGACTCTGCTTATTTTCATGAAAAGGGTGAAACTTGCAGGGAGTAACCTGATTTTATATGTACGAGATAGTTTATTCATAAAATTCATAATAGGCAGAGTTTTGCTATGCGGCAATCATCTTTTATTATTCTGATAAAAGTTTAAGCGTTATCGCAGCAACAAAAGAGCTAAAGAGACTCAAAAGAAGTGAAAAAGCGCTGAGAAGAGCTAGAGAAGTGAGAAAAGAGGTATTTGGGTTTATTGGGGCTGTAGCAGCGGAAACACCAAAAATCATAATTGGAATGATCCACGGCAAGATAATGATAAAAATAAGCAAAGTACTGTGCAACAATGAGGTTGCGAGTGCAGCGCCTATAGCACCAATAAAAATAATAGCTGGTGTTCCGCATAAAAGGGTAAGTATTGTTGTAAAAGTTATTACTACATCTAAATGGAGCATGAGGGCTAAAATAGGTGTGGCAAAAATAAGAGGAAGCATTGTTCCTACCCAATGGGCAAGACATTTTGTAAAGACAATTAGTGTAAAACTTTGTCTTTTTCCTGAAAGGATAAATTGGTCGAGATTACCATCATCGCGATCGATTTGGAAAAGTTTGTTCAGATTGAGGAGCCCTGCAAGAAGGGCCCCAAACCACAATATACCTGGTCCTATTTGTGCAAGAGTTTTGGGATCTGGTCCAATGGCAAAGGGGGTTATGACAACAACAGCGATAAAAAACAATAATCCTGTTAGTGAAGTGGCTTGTAGCGCTAATAATAGTTTAAGATCACGCCAGAACAGTGCTTTCATTTTATTCTCTCCTAGAGAGGTAAAAATTTTTCCAGAGCGATTTTATGGTTTTCTGGAATGCCTATGGAATTATGAGTTGCAGCGATAATCATACCACCTTGATTGAGATGACGCTGGAAAATACGAGCAAGGAGTTTTTGAGCATGGTTATCAAGCCCAGATATTGGTTCATCTAAAATCCAAAGAGGACGATAGGAGAGCAAAAGGCGCGCAATAGCTACGCGTCTTTGTTGTCCAGTTGACAGAGCGTTAAAGGGTAAATGTTCAAGGTTAGAAAGACCAATATCGGCAAGAGCTTCATGCGCAAAACGTAAATGTTGACCGTAAAAATCTGCCCAAAATTGCAAATTATCAATGACAGATAAGAGAGGTTTCATAGCATTTTGAGGACCAAGATAATGACAAGCAGTTGCAACAGGGTATATTTGATCATGGTCTTTAAGTATTATATGACCTTCAGCAGCTTCAAGAAGACCGACAATGATTCGGAGTAATGTAGACTTTCCGATACCATTAGGACCGGTGATTGTCATAAGTTGCTGTGAAAATAAACAAAAAGAAAGACCTTGAAACAGAATTTCCTCGTTTCTGTAAGCGGCTAAATCTTTTCCTGATAACACCATGTGATTGCCTATTTTGTTTTTATTTTCATATTCTTTATTGCATTATAGAATAAAAAACACATTTTTTATGCAATTGTACCTAGAATAGTTCTAGAAATAGTTCTATAAGGGATACCTTACATCAATATCTGGTGTAAAATGGTTTCTGGCGCTGATTTCCGCATTATGCCTAGAGGGTGGAGGGGGAAATGGATGGCGGAGGTAATTGCGTCTGCGCTCAAGCTGCGACCTTGACTCGTAGTTTGTGTTGTTCATTCCTGGAAATTGGGTGGTTATAGTATGAGGGTGGACAGTCATGACTCAAATTGATAGCTTTAATTGTCGTAGAGTATTAAATGTTGGTGGCAAAGAATATACTTATTATAGCTTGATTGAAGCGGAGAAGAACGGACTTGAAGGTGTTTCTCGTTTACCATTTTCGATGAAAGTTATTCTCGAAAATTTATTGCGATTCGAAGATGGTCGCACAGTTAAAAAAGAGGATATCTTCAATGTTGCTAAGTGGTTAAACGACAAAGGGAGCGCTGGGGCAGAAATTGCGTACCGTCCTGCACGTGTTCTTATGCAGGATTTTACAGGTGTTCCAGCAGTTGTTGATCTTTCTGCAATGCGTGATGCTATGGTTAAACTTGGTGGTAACGCTGAAAAAATCAATCCTCTCATTCCCGTTGATCTCATCATTGATCACTCAGTTATTGTTGATGCTTTTGGCAATTCCATGGCTTTTAAGGAAAACGTTGAGTATGAATATGAACGCAATGGTGAACGCTACCGTTTCCTTAAATGGGGGCAACAAGCCTTTCAAAATTTTCGCGTTGTTCCTCCAGGAACAGGGATTTGTCATCAGGTTAACTTAGAATATTTAGCACAATGTGTATGGATGAAGAATGAAGAGGGCTGTGAGACGATTTATCCTGACACCTGTGTGGGAACTGATTCGCATACGACTATGGTAAATGGTTTAGGGGTTTTAGGTTGGGGTGTTGGTGGTATTGAAGCAGAAGCAGCAATGTTAGGCCAACCTGTTTCTATGTTGTTACCTGAAGTGATTGGTTTTCGTCTAACAGGTAAACTTAAGGAAGGTGTAACAGCCACCGATCTCGTATTAACGGTGACCCAAATGCTACGTCGGAAGGGTGTTGTCGGTAAATTTGTTGAGTTTTTTGGTCCTGGTTTGGAGCATATGACGCTTGCTGATCGGGCAACGATTGGAAATATGGCACCTGAATATGGAGCAACGTGTGGTTTTTTCCCAATTGATAAGGAGACAGTGCGTTATCTCAATATGACAGGGCGTGATGAAAATCGGATTGCCTTAGTGGAGGCTTACACCAAAGCACAAGGGATGTGGCATGATGAAATGGTGGCTCATCCCATTTTTAGTGATACAATTGAATTAGATATGGGAACCGTTGTCCCTTCTATGGCTGGTCCTAAACGTCCTGAAGGACGTATTGCATTGGAAAACGTTGGACAGGGTTTTGAGAAGGCATTGGTCGAAGACTATAAGAAGACTTCTGGACAAGATAAACGTTATCAGGTCGAGGGTGAAGAATATACGCTTGGTCACGGTGATGTGGTGATCGCTGCGATTACGTCGTGTACGAATACATCGAATCCAAGTGTTCTTATTGCAGCGGGCCTTTTGGCACGAAATGCTGTGGCAAAGGGTCTCAAGAGCAAACCATGGGTAAAAACTTCTCTTGCACCTGGTTCACAAGTCGTTGAAGCTTACCTTCAAAATTCGGGTCTGCAAAAAGATTTAGATGCATTAGGATTTAACTTAGTAGGATTTGGGTGCACAACATGTATTGGGAATTCTGGTCCTTTGCATCCAGCTATTTCCAAAACGATTAATGACAATGGTATAATTGCATCTGCAGTTCTTTCAGGAAATCGTAATTTTGAAGGGCGTGTTTCCCCTGATGTGCAAGCGAATTATTTAGCGTCACCACCGTTAGTTGTTGCACATGCGCTCATCGGGACGGTGTGTAAAGATTTAACTAAGGAGCCTCTTGGTGAAGATACAAATGGCCACCCCATTTATTTGAGAGATATTTGGCCAACTTCTCAAGAAATACAGGAATTTATCGAAAAAAATGTCACGCGTAAGGTTTTTGCCGAAAAGTATGCAGATGTTTTTAAGGGAGATGAAAATTGGCAAAAAGTTCAGATTCCTACGGGTTCTACCTATTCTTGGGATGAGCAATCCACCTATGTACGCAATCCACCTTATTTCGATGATATGCAGAAAACACCTGATATCTTACCAGATATTAGAGATGCACGGATTTTAGGTTTATTTGGTGATAAAATCACAACGGATCATATTTCTCCTGCTGGTTCTATTAAAGCAGCTTCTCCTGCCGGAAAATATTTAATGAATCATGGTGTTAAAGTGGCTGATTTTAATCAGTATGGAACGCGTCGTGGGAATCATGAAGTTATGGTACGTGGGACCTTTGCCAATATTCGCATTCGTAATTTCATGTTAGGGGAAAATGGTCGAGAAGGAGGTTATACGGTTCATTATCCGTCAGCGGTAGAACAAACCATTTACGATGCAGCAATGGCGTATAAACAAGAAGGTATTCCACTCGTTGTTTTTGCAGGTATTGAATATGGTAATGGATCATCCCGCGATTGGGCTGCCAAGGGGACCAATCTTCTTGGTGTCAAAGCAGTGATTGTGCAGTCTTTTGAAAGGATTCATCGCTCTAATCTTGTTGGTATGGGCGTTGTCCCTTTTGTCTTTGAGGAGGGGCTAAGTTGGAAATCTTTAGGCTTAAAGGGAGATGAACAGGTGACAATTGAAGGGATTCATAACTTGAAACCTCGTCAAAAGACTGTAGCGAAAATTACTTTTTCTGATGGTACGGTAAAAACTGTTCCATTATTATGCCGTGTTGATACTGAAGATGAGCTAGATTATTTGCATCATGGTGGAATTTTGCAATATGTCTTGCGTAAGTTAGCCGTTTAAATTCTTTTGTTTGTTAAGGAATATCTATTATTAAGCTATAAAGTTGCGGATCAAAGAGTTTGGCTTCGTTTTTTTATGGCTATCTTTGAAAATCTAATTGACGTTAGCTTTAGGATTGCGCTATAACCCACACGGTTATAGGCAGCTTTATAGTTTTGCTTGAGTTGGATTTATTTATATTGGTAGAGTTGTTATTGAGACTCATTTTACCAAGGTGTTGAAAGAGAGATTATATTTATGGCGAATACACCTTCTGCTCGAAAAGCGGTGCGCAAGGTTGCGGCGCGCACACAGGTTAATAAGGCCCGCCGTTCACGCGTTCGTACTTTTATACGTAAGTTTGATGACGCTTTAGCGGGTGGCGATAAGGCATCTGCAGAGATTGCTTTTAAGAATTTTGAGCCTGAAATTATGAGTGCAGTTTCTAAAGGGGTTTTTCATAAAAATGCTGCTGCGAGGAAAGTATCACGTTTAGCTAAACGTTTGAAGGCTCTCAGCGTTTAAGCTTTTCTCCTTTAATTGAGAACAAAGCCAGTATCCATGAGGATGCTGGCTTTTTGTTTATTATTTCAAAAAGTTTCTATTAAAAATAAGAATCGATAATGATTCTCCACTTGAAAAAGGAGAGAAAGTTTATAAGGGGAGGTATGGTTATCCACAAGCTTTGTGGATTTGTACAGAGTCTTTTTTGTCAAGCATTTTATTTTTTTTTTTAAATCTGAAGAGATTCTTTAATTATTGGTAAATTTAGAGAAAAAAAATGAATTGAATCAATATTTTTTTCAGTCCTCATTAATATAAGCATTTTTTTTGGGTTTTTTGATTTTATTTTGACCTCTTGCATTTTACCTCTGCTGTTTTGTATGGTTCTTATGAAGACTAAGAAGCATGAAGGGGTCACATCAGCGCATTATTCTGTATTTTGTTGAATACAAGATGTTTTGATTTAGGCTTTTCGAAATTTTTGTGTTGGAGAGGTTTTCTGACGGTTTTTTAGTTTTCTTAATGGATATGTTTACCATTTTAGAAGGGTGGGTCATATCATGAGTGCAAGTAAATCTTATTGGTCATCTTTGTTAGTAGGGTTGTGATGAGGCTATCCTAGGGGAGGGTGAGTAATCTTATTTGGGGTAGGGCGTTTTGCCTTCGCTAGATTTATTTTAGTTGTTTGGCAGGACAAAATTTTATTTTTATCAGGATGGAAGATGGTGGATAAATTGAACTCTAAAGCTAGTTCCTTTAAAAGGGTTTCGGTAAATATCCTGTCGGCAGAGAACATAATAAAGAATAGGATGACGGAAAGTGATGAGAACGTTTGTAGAAATGCTTCTATAGGGCATTCTATTGTTTCAGAGGAGGAAAGTGCGGCGGCTTTTATACGTGTTATGGCGCAATTAAAGGTGCAGGTTGGTGTTGAGGCTTATACCAGTTGGTTTGGACGTGTGAAGCTTGCTGAATATAGTCATACTCTTGTAAAGCTTTCTGTTCCTACTGCTTTTTTACGTTCATGGATTAATAATCACTATGGTTCTCTTTTGACTCATTTATGGAAACAAGAGAATTCAGCAATTCTTCGTGTTGAAGTTATTGTTCGTGGTATGGAACGCGTTTCAAGAGATGTCGTTTGTAAAAGAAGTGTTCCTCCTGTTGTGCTAGAGGAGCAGGCGACTTCATCTTTTGTTGAAAGTTGCGCAGAGCATTCAGTTAAGAATTCTCAAACGGGAGTTTTTGGATCTCCACTTGATTCTCGCTATACTTTTGAAAGTTTTGTTGAGGGGGCTTCTAATCGTGTTGCTTTAGCAGCTGCGCGTTCCATTGCAGAGGGGCATAAAAGTGCCTTACGTTTTAATCCTCTTTTTATTCACGCATCTGTTGGTTTAGGAAAAACACATTTGCTTCAAGCGATTGCTGCTTCTGCATTGAAGCGTTTAACGTCTGCGCGCGTTATTTATTTAACTGCTGAATATTTTATGTGGCGTTTTGCAACAGCTATTCGTGATAATGATGCTCTTTCTTTTAAAGAACAGCTTCGTGATATCGACCTTTTGATTATTGATGATATGCAGTTTTTGCAGGGTAAGTCGATACAACATGAGTTTTGCCATTTGCTTAATATGTTACTTGATAGTGCAAAACAGGTTGTTGTCGCTGCAGATCGTCCACCAGCAGAATTAGAATCGCTTGATCTTCGCGTTCGCTCTCGTCTTCAGGGAGGGGTAGCTCTTGAAATTGAAGCGCCAGATTATGAAATGCGTTTGCAAATGTTGCGCCAGCGGTTGAAGGTGGCACAACAAGATGATGGCATGGTATCAATTTCTGATGATATCTTGGAATATATTGCGAAAACGGTTTTAGGGTCGGGGCGTGATATTGAAGGTGCGTTTAATCAGCTCTTGTTTCGTCAATCTTTTGAGTCTGATTTATCTTTAGAGCGGATTGATGAATTATTAGGTCATTTGACACGTCCTGGTGAACCTAAGCGTATTCGGATTGAAGAAATTCAGCGTACGGTAGCACGCCATTATAATGTTTCTAAACAGGACTTGTTATCTAATCGTCGAACACGTACGGTTGTGAAGCCACGGCAAGTTGCAATGTATTTAGCAAAAGTATTAACTCCTCGCTCATTACCAGAAATTGGGCGCCGTTTTGGTGGGCGTGATCATACAACAGTTTTACACGCTGTGCGTAAAATTGAAGATTTGGTTTGTGGTGATCAGACCTTGGCTAAGGAACTTGAGTTGCTTAAGCGGTTGATTGGAGAACAGGCTGTATAGTGTTTATCGTTTCTTTCTTTGGAGAGACTTTAAAGAATTTAATGAAAAGATTTATTTTTTCTTATGCAGGAGTGACTTGCCATTTTAAGAGAGGTTTAATAAACTCTAGCAGGCGATTCTCTAAAGGGATCTATTCTTTAGTTCTAAGGAATTCTTATAGTTTTTAGTAAATCATACGGGGCTTTTATGCGTATTACAGTTGATCGCAGTCAATTTCTCAAGTCTCTTGGTCGGGTTCACCGTGTGGTAGAGCGCCGTAATACTGTTCCTATTTTATCGAATGTGTTGATTGATGCAGAAAATGGCCGTGTACAGTTAAAAGCAACAGACCTTGATTTAGAGGTTATGGAATCTTTTGCAGTTAATGTTAAACAAGCTGGAGCAACAACTGTTCCGGCACATTTGCTCTATGATATCATTCGAAAACTTCCTGATAGCAATGAAGTTGTATTATCCCTCGATGAGAATCAAGCAGGTACAATGTCCGTTGTTTCGGGTTGTGCACATTTTCAGCTTCAATGTCTTCCGAAGGCAGACTTTCCAGAGTCGCTTCCTGGGCAATTTGGTTATCGTTTTTCTTTATCGGCATCAGGCTTAAAACATTTACTTGATTGTACACAATTTGCCATTTCTACTGAAGAAACCCGTTATTATCTTAATGGTATTTATTTCCATATTATTAATGATGGTGTTTTGAAATTGCGTTTGGTTGCAACTGATGGTCATCGTTTGGCACAAGTTGAGATGGAAGCTCCTTCGGGAGTTGAGGGAATGCCTGGTGTTATTGTTCCCCGTAAAGCTGTAGGAGAATTGCAAAAACTTCTTTCAGAAGAAAATGATAGCGATGTATGTATAGAGCTTTCGGAGACAAAAATTCGTTTTTCTATAGGCTCTGTGATTTTTACATCAAAATTAATTGATGGAACATTTCCAGATTATCAACGTGTTATCCCTCTTGGAAATGATAAAGAATTAATTGTTAATAGGCAGGACTTTTCTTCTGCAGTTGATCGTGTTTCAACGATTTCAAGTGATCGGGGGCGTGCAGTTAAATTAACGATTGAGCATGGACAGTTAAGGCTTGTTGTTAATAGCCCAGATTCGGGCAGTGCAGAAGATCAATTATCAGTAACTTATGCATCTGAACCGCTTGAGATAGGATTTAATTCACGTTATCTTTTGGATATTGCTGGGCAGCTTTCAAGTGATGAGATGGTTTTTATGTTGGCTGAGGCTGGAGCACCAGCTCTGATTCGTGATAATGATGATGCGGATGTGCTCTATGTACTGATGCCTATTCGCGTTTAGGGGCCGTTGTTTTGCAATGCATGGCCAGTCATGTGCACAAAGTGGCAGTGAGGCAGCTGAAGCTTTTACGTTATCGCAATTATTCTTTTTTCAATATTCATTTTTCTGGTCAGCATGTGGTTTTTACTGGCCATAATGGTGCTGGTAAGACGAATCTTTTAGAGGCGTTATCTTTTCTTTCTCCTGGTCGTGGTTTGCGGCGTGCTGTTTATTCTGACGTTAGTTTTGTAGATGGTGGTGGTGGAGGATTTGTTGTATTTGCGCGTCTTGAATGCGCTCTTTATGGTGAAGTAAAGATTGGTACAGCTTTTGAGGTTAGCGATAACAGTCGAAAGGTCCATATTAATGGTGTGAATGAGTCGAGTGATTGCCTAACAGATTATTGTCATATTAGTGTCCTAACACCGTCTATGGATGGTCTTTTTACAGGTCCTTCACTTGAGCGCCGTAGTTTTTTGGACCGTATGGTTTTGGCGATTGATCCCTTGCATAGGCGCCGCATAGCCGATTATGATAGAGCTATGCGCGCACGTAATCGTTTGTTTTTAGATGGAAATGAAGATTGTGCTTGGTTTGATGCTTTAGAAAAGCAAATGGCAGAATTGGCGACAGCTATTTCTGCGGCGCGTGTTGATGTTATTCGTCTTTTAAATGACATGTTTACACAAATGCCCTCACAGATACCTTTTCCACGAGCTTTTTTGCAAATTGATGGTTTTTTAGAAACAGCTCTTAGTGAAATATCAGCAACTGAAGTTGAAGAACAATTTTGTGATCGATTGCGGCATAATCGCGCAATGGATCGTGCTGCTGGTCGGACGTTAGAAGGACCACATCGTGCAGATTTGCAGGTTTTTTATGCTGATAAAAATAGAGCAGCAACATCTTGTTCAACAGGTGAACAAAAAGCGCTGCTAACAGGTTTAGTTTTGTGTCATGCACGTCTAACAGGTATGATGTCGGAAAGATCTCCTATTCTTCTTCTTGATGAAATGGCTGCCCATCTTGATTCGCATCGACGTGCTGCTCTATTTGATATTCTTGATGATTTAGCTGTACAAACATTTATGACAGGAACAGATCGTCTTTTATTTGATGACTTAAAAGGACGCGCAGAATTCTTTGAGATTAAGGATGGAGCTTTATTGCCGTAAAAACATGCTAAATATTTTTTTAATAAGTGATAGGTCTGAAAGAAAAGGCTTGCTATGTCAGAGATAATAACGATTTTAAATGGTCCTAATTTAAATTTTCTAGGTCAACGTGAGCCAGAAATTTATGGAACTGAAACTCTAGAAGATATTGAAAAAAGATGCAGAGAATGGGCAAAAAAAAATGATATTATAATAAATTTTTATCAAAGTAACTATGAAGGGCAATTAGTGGCATGGATACAAGAAGCAATAGAGGCAAGTTCTGGATTGATCATTAACCCAGCGGCTTACAGTCATACATCTGTTGCACTTCTTGATGCCCTAAAAATGTTTTCAGGGCCGAAAGTAGAAGTTCATTTATCTCATATTTATCAGCGTGAAGCTTTTCGTCACCATTCTTATACATCTGCAGGTGTAGACGCTATTATAACTGGGTGTGGAGGTGATGGATATCGGTTTGCACTTGAGTATATTGCAAAACAATTAAGCAAAACAATTAAATTGTGATAGGTAAAGAGTAAGCGTTTAATAAGAGTAATATAGGCATTTTATTCTCTTGATAATTATTTTCAAATCTGTACAATGTGAGGTATATATTTATGACAGTTTTTAGTGCGTATGACGGGGGTAAATAGAGATGAAAAGCTTTGTTAGACAATTAGAAATGCTTGTGATTTTAGGGGGAGCACTGCTTTTGTCTGGTTGTAAAATTGATGTTATGCAGCCATCAGGTTATGTTGCACGTCAACAGCTCATTTTGATCGTTGTTTGTGTGGTGGTGATGCTTTGTATTGTTATCCCAGTTATGGTGAGTGTGGTATTTTTAGCTATAAAATATCGTGCATCGAATATGAAAGCGGACTATTCTCCTGATTGGGCACATTCAAATAAAATTGAAGCATTGATGTGGGGTATTCCAGTTGTAATTGTAATGGTTTTAGGTTCATTAACAGCTTATTATACCTATAAGCTTGAACCTACAAATCCTCTTCCAGTGGAAGTTGTAGGTGAAGGAAAGCCATTACAGATTGATGCTGTTGCTCTTGATTGGAAATGGCTTTTTATTTATCCTGAATACGGTGTTGCATCGATTAATGAGATTTATGCGCCTGAAGGACGTCAAGTTTTATTGCAATTGACGTCAGAGAATTCTGTCAATGCTTTTTGGGTTCCCAAATTGGGTACAGTTCTTTACGCTATGCCGCAGATGAATGCTAAGTTGCATTTGGTCGCTGAAGAGCAAGGAGTATTCAAAGGAGCCTCAGCAAATTATAGTGGTGATGGTTTTTCGGGTATGCGGTTTAAGTGGCATTCTGTGTCTTTGCAGGATTTTGAGGATTGGATTGTAAAAGCTCGGGCTAATGGTCGAGTACTTGATCGTTCATCTTATCGTCAACTTTCTATTGCGCCTCGTATGGGTGATATTGCTGCGAAGGAAAAAGATGCTGAAGTTCGTTATTTTGCACCTGTTGAGAAGCGGCTTTACTATCGTGTTGTGAATCGATGTGTCGATGAAAAGACGGTATGTAATGAAGATTTAATGAAACGTGCTGCTGCTCAGACGCTATGGGGTGCACTATGTTCAGTATTTGATCCTGATGTTATTTAACAGAGTCAATAAAGTAAAGAGCCCTTTTAACAAAGGTTTCTTTTAAACTTGAATTTCATTTGAAATGGGTTGAGAAATGTTTGGAAGACTTACAGATCCTACGGCAGGTGCTTTTCATGCGCTTGCACATGAACCGATCGTTTTGTATACATGTATTGCGATTGTTTTGGTTGGTTTAATTGCTGTTATTGCTCTAACAGTACTTGGGTGGTGGGGGATTCTATGGCGAAATTGGATTACAACGGTTGACCATAAACGCATAGGTATTATGTACATCGTTCTTGGAATTATTATGCTTGTTCGCGGTTTTGCGGACGCACTTATGATGCGAACGCATCAAGCTTTAGCTCTTGGGAGTGAAACAGCAGGTTATTTGCCCCCTGAGCATTTTGATCAAATTTTTTCGGCGCATGGTACGATCATGATTTTTTTCATGGCCACGCCTATTTTATTTGGTCTTTTTAATTATCTTATACCACTTCAAATTGGTGCACGTGATGTTGCTTTTCCCTTTGCAAATAATCTAGGTTTTTGGATTACGGCTGCAGGGGCGATATTGATTAACATATCCCTAGGTGTTGGGAATTTTGGTCGTGGTGGTTGGTTGATGTATCCACCTTTTACAGAATTGCAAACGAGTCCAGATACAGGGGTAGATTATTATTTATGGTCACTTCAGCTTTCTGGTATTGCAACAACAATGGGATCAGTGAATTTTATTGCAACGATGATTAAAATGCGTGCTCCTGGAATGACAATGATGAGAATGCCTATTTTTTGTTGGAGTGCTTTTGTCAGCAATGTTCTTATTGTAGTCATTTATCCTGTTTTGGCTGTAGCATTTGCACTCTTGGCATGTGATCGTTATTTGAACATGAATTTCTTTACCAATGTTGGTGGCGGAAATCCGATGGTATGGATTAACTATGTTTGGGTTTTTGGTCATCCTGAGGTTTATGTTTTGGTTGTTCCTGCTTTTGGAATTGTTTCTGAAGTTGTATCAACTTTTTCTTCAAAACGCCTCTTTGGTTATACTTCAATGATATGGGCCATGTTGGTTATTTTGATTCTTTCGCTTCTTGTTTGGGGCCATCATTTCTTCACAATGGGTGGGGGTGAAGCTGTAAATACCTTCTTTAGTATTGCTACGATGATTATTGCAGTTCCAACCGGTGTAAAAGTTTTTAATTGGCTGCTTACGATGTATAGAGGTCGGATTCGCTTTGAGCCTCCTATGCTTTGGTGCATGGGTATGATCTTTACATTTGTTGGTGGTGGATTAACAGGTGTTTTATTATCTATTGTTCCTGCTGATTGGCAGTTTCATAATTCGCTCTTTTTGATAGCACATTTCCATCATACAATTATTGGAGGTGTAGTTTTTGCGTACTTAGCAGGGATTGCATTTTGGTTTCCAAAAGTTTTTGGTTATAAACCAAATCGCATACTAGGTATTACATCTTTTTGGTGTTGGTTTATTGGTTTTTACCTTGCCTTTTTCCCCGTTTATGCGCTTGGTTTAATGGGGGCGACGCGTCGTTTGCAGCATTACATGGAACCTAGTTGGCAGCCGATGTTTATTATTGCTGCATTGGGTGCTTGTATTATCTTACTTGGTATCCTTTGTTTTGTGCTACAGGTTGTTTTGGCGATTTGGTACGGTATTAAGCATAAAGGGCACTTACCGGTAACATTAAATGATTCTTGGGGTGATGCACGTACACTTGAATGGTTTACCTCTTCACCGCCTCCTTCTTATAATTTTGCCCTCCTTCCAAAGATACAGTCTGATGATGCTTATTGGAATATGAAGAAAAGTGGTTATCAACGGCCGACAAGTGGATTTACAAAAATTCATATGCCATCGAATACATCGGCTGGAATTATTGCTGGCTTCTTCTCATTAGTTGTTGGTTTTGCGCTTGTTTGGCATATTTGGTGGCTTGTTGCGGTTGGACTGGTTGGTTTTATTGCAACGCTTGTGTGTCATTCATTAACAGGTGATCATCATGGTTACTATATTCCAGCTGAAGAAGTGCAAAAAACTGAAGATGCCTTTACGGCTGTTCTTAAAGAACAAGGAGTGACAGTATGAGTGCTGTAACAATGAATAACGCGAGTACTATAGATGAACTTCACCACGATAGTAGCTCGGTAATGACGTTTGGTTTTTGGGTCTATATTCTTTCAGACTTAATCCTGTTTTCGACACTGTTTTCAAGTTTTGCTGTATTTTCTGCTTCTTATGGTGGTGGTAAAGCGGGCAGTGAGTTTATAGATTTAAAGTTTGTTTTGGTTGAGACTGCTTTCTTGTTGTTTTCATCCGTCACTTATGGCTTTGCAATGGTACAAGCACATAAAAATAACATCAGTGGTGTGCGTTTATGGATGGCTGTTACCTTTGTATTGGGGTGTTGCTTCATTGGTATGGAACTTTACGAATTTCATGAACTTTTGAGTGAGGTTTTTTATTTCGATCCAAATGCTTATGCGGGTATTGATCCTGCAACAGGTTTACAGCTTTTTGGACGGGAAATTCTCTCTGCTTATTGGTCAGCATTTTTTGCTTTGGTTGGCACCCATGGACTTCACGTAAGTGTTGGCCTTCTTTGGATGGTTGTGATGTTTTTTCATCTTCGTCGTAATGGCTTGGATCAGAACAATAAAACACGTTTAGCATGTCTTTCCATTTTTTGGCATTTACTTGATATTGTATGGATTGGTGTTTTCACCATGGTTTATCTATTAGGAGCGTTGTGATGAGCGTGCAAAATGAAACACATGGTCCCAGTACTGGTTCCTATTTGGTTGGTTTTATTCTGGCTGTATTTTTCACTTTGGGTTCTTTTATTCCTGTGATGTATGGAATGATGGAAAGTTGGGCAGTTAGTACAAAGGTTGCGTATCTTATTGGGATGGCGATTATTCAGATTATAGTACAAATTGTTTTCTTTTTGCACTTGAATTCTGGTCCAGACGCCAAGTGGAATTTAAGCGCGTTGTGGTTTGCTGCTATTTGCGTTTTTGTTATTATTGGGGGAACTTGGTGGGCTATTTCTCATTTGAATTATAATATGATGGGTGGTTCAGGACGTGTTATTGAACCGGAAATATCAAGTAGAGATGATTCTTCAGTGTCTGAGCAGTTATCAAACAAAGATATATCCGTAAGAAAACAGCCAGAAAAGATACAGGGCTCAGAGGTTTCGATGGAGCAAGGTGCAAGTACGCAAACTCCTGTAGATCAAGCACCTGGTTCAGAAATGCCTATGGGGCAGGGTCTAAGTACGCAAACTCCTGTAGATCAAGCACCTGGTTCAGAAATGCCTATGGGGCAGGGTCTAAGTACGCAAACTCCTG
>NZ_JBHIRN010000001.1:0-50452 GCF_042197205.1 Bartonella sp. AA2SXKL | reverse complement strand
TAGATCAAGCACCTGGTTCAGAAATGCCCATGGGGCAGGGTCTAGGTACGCAAACTCCTGTAGATCAAGCACCTGTTTCAGAAATGCCCATGGGGCAGGGTCTAGGTACGCAAACTCCTGTAGATCAAGCACCTGTTTCAGAAATGCCTATGGGGCAGGGTCTAAGTACGCAAACTCCTGTAGATCAAGCACCTAGTTCAGAAATGCCCATGGAGCAAGATCCAAATACGCAGTTTCCTGTGGAGTAGTTGTTAGAAATATCTACGGAGCTGATGCGGCATGTATCAGCTTCGTAGAAGAAATTTGTAGGATATAAAGCAGTAGATAAGTACAAGATATCAGTGGAATGAGTATCATTATTTTGAATATACTTTTAATTTTAAAGAGAAAGTCCGTGGGGTATTTAGTATAGCATTAAAATTATTTGTAATAATAATATGCAATTGAAATCAAAAATTTAGAGAATAATCAGAAAATTTAATGAAAACCGTTGCAATGACAGTTATAGGTGCTGGTTCTTTTGGTACTGCATTAGCGATAGCTCTTGCCCGTAATGGTCATAATGTTTTACTTTGGGGATATAGTCCTCAACATATCAAAGAATTACAGGAACAACGTTGTAATCAAGTATATTTACCCGATGTTCGATTTCCTGAAAATTTATTACTTGAAGCTTCCCTTGAAACTGCAATAACGGCAAGTCACAATATATTAATCGCTGTTCCAAGCCATGTATTTCATCAAGTTTTGTATAATATTCAGCCTTATTTAGATCAGCATTCACGCGTTATCTGGGCTACAAAAGGTTTAGAACATGGTACTGGACGTTTCTTACAAGAGGTTGCTCGTGAGATTTTAGGTGAAAAAATTCCTTTAGCTGTTTTTTCTGGACCAACTTTTGCTCAAGAACTAGCTATTGGTTGGCCTACTGCAATGACGATAGCAGCTTCTGATGTTGAGTTTGGTAAAGAATTGCAGCAACTTTTTCATTGTGACAAAAGTTTTAGAGTTTATAAAAGTTCAGATATGATTGGTGTTCAATTAGGGGGGGCAGTCAAAAATGTTATTGCTATTGGTGCAGGAATATCAGATGGCATAGGTTTTGGGGCAAATGCACGAATAGCTCTTATCACACGAGGACTAGCTGAAATCAGTCGTTTAGGGGGGGCTATGGGTGCTGAGCTTTCCACATTTATGGGAATGACAGGCTTAGGTGATCTGGTTTTGACATGTACTGATAATCAGTCGCGTAATCGCCGTTTTGGAATACTTCTTGGTAAAGGAATAGATATAAAAGAAGCAGAAAAACAAATTGGTCAGGTTGTGGAAGGATACTTAAATACCAAGGAAGTATATACGTTGGCGCAGCGTATTGGGGTAGAAATGCCCATTGTAGAACAAATTTATCAAATTCTCTATTGTGGTAAAAATATAACTGAAGCGGCAAACACATTACTAAGCCGCGCTCTCAAGGACGAAATTCAATGATATCCTGTTTTTTAATAATTCCAATCGTAAAAAATAGAAACATGCTATGATAGACATATAAAATAGATTTTATTGATGGTTGTATAAGGCAGTCATATTCCAGAAAATTATAGATTCATATCATTCGATTCTTTATGAAACATGGCTGAAATATAAAAGTTTTGGCTTTTGTCTAAGAGCTATCTCTTTGAAGATAAATTGTCGTTTCCACTTATACGTGTTTATGTAATGTAATGAACAAGATATTTTTATTGTCTCTTAAATTCATCTCACAATGATATTTGCAAACAGAATAATACAAGACTCATTAGGTAGAAGCATCTTATTTATGTAACGTATAAGCTAAGAATATCGGGGCAGGGATATTGCGAATCTCTGTTTTTGTAATTCTTTAAAACAAGAAGACAATCTAATTTGGGAAGAAGATGAAATTTTAAAGCTGAAAATCTGTTCCCATTTCTACAATCATTTTTAAATTCAGTTTTACGCTATCTAAAGCAATATCTTTTAAATAATAGAGATTATCTCACACCTTTATTTTCTCATTTTCTAATGAAAGCATTTCTCTGATGTGTCAGGTAAAATAGAATGCCCAAAAAAACACGATTGCTGTTGTATATTCATGTTCTTGTTTTAAAGAGACCTCTCTCTTAAAACTTCCAAGTCCACTTCGCGACGGTGACCGTGAATAGTATAACGATAAAGCCATTGTGCACATCCCCATCTTTACGTTTATGAAGGAGGAAGCCGAGCATCATTACTCCCCAATGTTGAAACAGCTCTTGGCACTTGAAGCTGTTCAGTAGAGATATTTAAGCCTTTTATTTTCTCACATGTCAATTCTGTTTTTTATATGCAAGAAATGATTTTTGGAATTATAACTTTGAAAGTCTAAGATTGAGAAAATGTTATTGTACTTGTTTGTGACTGTCAGTTAAACTAAAAAATAATGTGATTATAAAGATAAGAAATTGATTTATATAAATAATTCATTTTATTTTTGTATTGAGTTAATTAAAAATATGTGTTTGCTTGTCACAAGCGGGTTAGTACGTGGATAAAAATTATTAAAGATACTTCTAATGAATCATCTCAAGTATCAAGGGTTGTTTCAATATTAGAACATGGCAAGTAAAATGATGGTGTCGGTTTGTCATCTGTATAAACATTAAAATGGTGGTAAAAAAAGGATTTTATATACTTCACAGGGATTTTTTATACGTTTTACAGGTACCATTGTGAAATGGAATGGCATGCATTGAGAGATATCTTAAAAAAATGCATGAAGGAGCAACAGCTATAGTGTTTTTGGGTGTTCTATTTTACCTGACATATCAGAGAAACGCTTTCATTAAAGAACGAGAAAAATAAAGGTGTGAGGTAAAGAGTAATCTCCATTATTAAAAAAACATTGATGTAGATGCTTTTAAAATCGTAAAGTCTCATTAAAGAATAATAGTAAAATTAACGATTGATTTCTTTACGCCTTCATATTCTTCCTAAATTAGATTGTATTTGCGTTTCAAGAATAAATCAAACGGTAGAAATATTTTTTTTCAATTTGCTACACAAAAGCTGAAACTAAAGATTTTAATAATTCTCTAATCTCTGTCTCAAACTGCGGTGGCATGAGGGTTGGATATTGATTTATAAGCAATGGCAAAAGCGTATACTTTAGTAAGGTAAATGACGTCATAAAACACAAACTTTATCAACCATGAATTGAAGAAATACTCCGGCTTTTTATAAAATATTTTGCGAAACAAGGCATCGTACATCTGGTTTTGTATTCACTTATTCTTACAAACATTTGCACATATTCCTTACGTCATATTATTATAAGTCAATACACTATTATATAGCTGAGAAAGTACTCAATACCCGATTAAAGCACTATGCACATGATTGATTTTCTTTTTTAGTGCAATGAAATAAATTTTATTCTTCTTGGGAATCGTCACTTTTTTTCAGTTCTTCAAGTATTGGCATAGACATGATGTTATAGCCTGAATCAACATAATGGATTTCACCTGTAACACCTGATGACAAGTCAGAGAGTAGATAAAGAGCAGATTTTCCAATTTCATGAATATCTACAGTACGACGTAATGGGGCATTACGGCGTTGATGTGAAAATATTGCCCGTGCAGCTGCAATACCATTACCTGCTAAAGTTCTAACAGGACCAGCGGAAATCGCATTGACACGAATATTTTGAGGACCAAAGTCCGCTGCTAAATAACGTACCATAGCTTCTAAAGCTGCTTTAGCAACACCCATGATGTTATAATTAGGCACAACTTGCTGTGAAGCACCATAGGTAAGAGTTAAAAGTGCTCCTCCATTCGGCATAAGCTTACCCGCGCGCTGGGCAATTTCAGTAAAGGAATAAGCTGAAATAACCATCGTGCGTTGAAAGTTTTCACGTGTTGTAACATCAACGTAACGCCCTTTTAGCTGAGTTTTATCTGAAAAACCAATGGCATGGACAATAAAATCAATTGTTTTCCATTCTTTTTCAAGTTGCTCAAAGACGTAATCAATATTTTCACTTTTTTCAACGTCACACTCTAGCACTAATTTGCAGCCAAGTTTATCTGCTAGGGGATGAACACGTTTTCCAAAAGCATTTCCTTGATAAGTCAACGCTAATTCCGCTCCTGCTTGTGCGAGCTGACAGGCAATGCCCCAAGCAATTGAATGGTCATTCGCAATTCCCATAATAAGGCCGCGTTTGCCCTCCATCAAACCTTTCATATTATTCTCCGTAAGACCGTACTTTTTTCAATTACTAAGAGCTTTTGTTTATACATAACGTTGGAAAACAAGCGTTGCATTGGTACCGCCAAAGCCAAAAGTATTCGACAATACGGTATTCAGTTGTTGATGATCACGTCGTTCACGAACGATTGGCATATCAGCAAAAGCTGGATCAAGTTCTTCAATATGGGCACTTTCACAAATAAAATTATGATTCATCATTAACAATGTATAGATTGCTTCGTGAACACCTGCTGCTCCCAAGGAATGTCCTGTTAGAGACTTGGTAGCGGAAATGGGGGGGCATTGATCACCTGCTCCAAAGACACGACGGATAGCTTCTATCTCAGGAGGATCACCAACAGGAGTTGCTGTCGCATGGGGATTGATATAATCAATTTTATTATTGATTGTTGCAAGAGCCATGCGCATGCACCGCTCTGCTCCCTCTCCTGATGGGGCAACCATATCATGTCCATCGGATGTCGCACCGTATCCAACGATTTCTCCGTAGATTTTTGCACCACGTGCTTTAGCAAGTTCTAAATCTTCAAGGACTAAAACGCCAGCCCCTCCAGCAATGACAAAACCATCACGATTAACATCATAAGCACGTGAAGCTTTGTGAGGGGTGTCATTATATCTGCTGGACATAGCACCCATGGCATCGAATAAAACAGATAGTGTCCAATCCAAATCTTCACAGCCTCCGGCAAAGATGCGCTTCTGTTTACCATATTGAATCATTTCGTAAGCATTACCAATACAATGATTGGAGGTAGCACAAGCTGAAGAGATTGAATAATTGATCCCCTTTATTTTAAAGAAAGTTGCTAATGTTGCAGATGCTGTAGAACTCATCGCTTTAGGGACAACAAAAGGTCCAACACGTTTTGGGCCTTTTTGGCGTGTAATGTCAGCAGCTTCTACGATTGAATGTGTTGAAGCACCTCCAGAACCCATAATAATACCCGTGTGTTCGTTCGATACTTCATGCGGTTCTAGACCCGCATCAGCAATTGCTTGATCCATGGCGATATGATTCCATGCTGTTCCACGCCCATGAAAACGTAGAGCACGTCGATCTACGAGTTCTTCTATATTAATATCGGGCTTGCCATAAACTCTGCTACGAAAGCCTAATTCAGCATATTGAGGTGCGTAAGAAATTCCGGATTTTGCTTCACGTAAATTGGTTAAAACAGCTCCAGGGTTATTTCCAATTGCGGAGACAATTCCCATTCCGGTTACAACAACTCGACGCATTCATACCTCCTCGTTCCATACAGAATAGTGAAAAGTTCTTTCTGACGGAAATAACGTTCAATCTTCTTTGAATAAAGCAACGCGTAAATCGTTCGCCTTATAAATAGTCTCTCCATCTGCTTTTAGCCACCCATCAGCTATTCCTAAGACTAAATTTCCACGTCGAATACGCTTAAAATCTATTTCATATTCAAGAATTTTGGTTTGTGGAGTTACCATCCCTGATAACTTTACTTCACCTGTTGATATTGCTCTTCCTTTACCTAGTTCGCCTAGCCAACCAAGAAAAAAACCTGTTAATTGCCACATACCATCCAGTCCGAGACATCCTGGCATGACGGGATCGCCTATAAAGTGACAATTAAAGAACCACATGTCTGGTGTAATGTCAAATTCGGCGCGAACCATTCCTTTATCGTATTTACCATCAGTTTCACTAATTTGAGTGATTCGATGAATCATCAACATTGGCGGTGCTGGCAATTGCGCATTACCTCTACCAAACATTTCGCCGCGAGCGCAGCTTAGAAGCTCTTCATATGTGTAGCGAGACTTTTGTTCAGCCATTGTTACTCCATTTATTTGCATATATCTTTAATTTCTGCGCTTTTCCCAACCTACTTTTAGAGCAAATTTTAAAGAGAGGGAAATGATTTTATATCATTTTTAATGACAAAAGCCTTTTTTTATGTATTCTACATAGGTAATTATTTAAAAATGGAATACAAGATTACACCATACTATTCCCATTTTTTTGTATTTTGATCTTATTTAGCAGGAATGTATTTGGGTTTGTAATTATGTCAGTGAGTGCAGACAATTTAGATATGAATGAAGAGCAGCAGTTCACAAAAGAGTGTGGAAAAATTGTGCAATATTATTCCATTTCTATGTTAGAAAAACGTTTGCGTCAAAATGGTCTGCGTCCAACACGTCAGCGGTTGGAACTTGCACATATGATTTTTTCTCAAGGAAATCGTCATATTACTGCTGAAGAGCTCTATGAGGAAGCGATGAAGGCAGGTGTACCTGTATCTTTAGCAACGGTTTATAATACGCTTCATCAATTTACGGAAGCGGGATTATTACGGATTATTGCCGTAGAAGGCTCAAAAACTTGGTTTGATACAAATACCTCTGATCACTACCATTTTTATATAGAAGGTGAAAATCGTATTCTTGATATTCCTTACAATTTGGAAGAATCTCCCATTATTAGAAATTTGCCTAAGCCACCAGAAGGTATGGAAATTTCACATGTTGATTTAATCGTGCGATTGAAACCAAAAAATCAATCTTGTGATAGGCAGTGAGGATATTCAATGAGGAATAAAAATTAAACTTGTTGAGTTTGATTATTCACCAGCCTTTTACTTTTACTTTTTCATCAGGATAGATTCCCCATAACTGGGGTTGTTGAAGCCATCCGCGTGTATTATTAATGTTTAATTCGCACCATTGTCCATCACATTGGCGGATATTACCAATGACATTAGGTTCTACTTCTGCCACAAGTTCTGCGTTGTCGGTGGGATTTTTTCGTAGCATTAGTCTTTTAGTTTTATCTTTTTGCCATGGAATAGTTATAGCAGTTCGCTTTCCCGATAAAAGCGATTGATACACCCACCCCTCATCGCCTTCGGCATCACGAATTTTGCGCCATTGATCATATTCTTGAATGATTTCAATAGGTAAGCCCTTCTTTTTGTAGGTAAAAATGATAGAATAGTTGCTTCCTGGTCCGACGCGTACATTAACGCTGGTGGGTTTAATCGAAGCAAATCGCGGAAGTGGTAAACCACTGGGCCCTAAATTTTGATTAAATGTTTGTGCATGCAACAAATGAGGTGAAACTAATACAATGACTGTTGCTATTAAGATACATGATGCGAGTATTGAAACGCGAAACAAACGAGAATTTTGCACACCGAACTCCTTTATTTCATCATATATTGGAAATTTAAAATCTGAAAGATAAGACTGGAAACTGATAAAAAGTATGACACACTGCTCGTTAAAGAGATCTAAACGATGAGAAAATTGCTACAAAAATATCAAAATAAGGAAAACAAAAGCTTGTATCTCTTTTCTGGGTTTATTTTTCGAAATAAAAATATAGGTATACATATTATGAACAAAAAACTGTTCAGTGAAGGGGTTATTGTATAGCTTGAAAAGAAATTTTAAATGAACCAAATAATACGATGAATGAAACATTTAAGCGTAAAAATATGAGCAACATTATAGAGTAGATTGATATATGAAGGGCTAACAGAACACTTTTTCGTGATAATCCATTTTATAAAATTTGCTATAATCTTATGCCATGATAATGCTTATCCGTATTAGTAGATAAGCTGGCTCCATTGTTCTATTTACCAGCTTTCAATGTTATGCAGTTCCTATTATTTATGGTGTTCATAGGAAGCCTTTTTGTTTTTTCTTAAATAGCTTTTATTCTATTTGCGTACGAATCCCGCTTATGATGTACAAGAAAATAATCTTCATTGATTCAATATGAGAAGGTGTTGAGAAATTTTATGTTATTAAGAATTATTACTTAATATGAAAAATGATTACTTATAATAACAAATCTCCGCGTTAAAAACTTTAACTCGTTATTTAAATTTTAAAAACATTTCCATCAAAAATGGTAATAAAAGGCACATTCATCCATATTAAAAAACAGTGTTTTCTCTGTTTATTATCAATTTTCTTTTCTCTAACTCAGTATAGAAGAAAGTTGAATGAAATAGAAAGGCTTATTCGATACACTGATGAGGGTAATTACATAAGTGATGAATAGAAGAATTTTATCAAGAAAAAAGAATCTGTAGTGCAGTGGTTGAAATTCGTCATCCTTTAGAGAGACAGAATCAAGGGATATAAAAGTTATGGAATTATATCGTTTTGTTACATAACTGAAGGTAAAGAGGATTATGCATTTAATATCATATACTTACACACAATCGCATATGGCGATAGTTGTTTTTGTTTTGTAAAAAGACCTAGGATGATCGAAAGATGTAGAATATTTAATGACAAAAAAGAAATTCATCATGAAATTTATACATAAGAAGCGGTTATTTAAGAGATATCCAGAAGGAAAAAATTATAGCGAGAAGTGATAATAAAACATCCCGCACTCAATTTACATAGGAAAAAGTCGCTTAAATATCTAAAGTGTAGTTTGTTATCTATTTTTTGAAATATAAGAGTGAAATAAAAACCACCTCTATGATAGAAACCTTATTATTTTCAAATAACTAACATATTAGATAACATTGTATATAAAAAAATACACACACGCAATTCATCGCAATCGCCTATGAAGATAAAATTCTCTAGTAGCTTACTATCTATTGCTTATGCAATTATATAATATCATAAAGTATATTACTTTACTGCAACAGTTCGTCCGTTACTAACAAAACCTTCTCTTTGTGCACGCTTACGAGCAAGCTTACGTGTACGACGAATAGCTTCAGCTTTTTCACGAGCACGCTTCTCAGATGGCTTCTCATAATAACTACGCATTTTCATTTCACGGAAGATACCTTCACGCTGCATCTTTTTTTTCAACGCACGGAGCGCTTGGTCAACATTATTATCACGAACGAGTACTTGCACTATCTATCCTGCTTTTTTCAGTGTCATAAATGATAGGAAAAAACCTACGTCCTTTTAAAGGCATATCCAAAAGGACAAACACTTATATCATATAAATGAGACATTTGTCTATATCGCTTTTTAAAATTCTATTTTTTTTACAATAAAAACGCTTTTTATAATGAATGATAGAATTTACGGTTATAAATTTATGAAAGTCCTTGTATTTGATCATTTTCGTCAAGATGAATTTTTTCAGCCGTGGGATAATGGGGTAGTCCCGGCATGGTCATAACATCTCCACAAATGACAACAATAAAACCGGCTCCCGCACAGAGACGAACTTCTCGTATGGGAATTTCAAAATCAACAGGAGCTCCGTATTGCGTGGGATCAGAAGAAAAAGAATAAGGTGTTTTTGCCATACAAATAGGGTAGACGCCAAAACCTTCTTTTTCCCAAGTTTCAAGTTGTTTGAGAATAGGGGCTGAGATGATGGCGCCACGTCCACCGTATAGCTTTGTTATAATACAATTAATTTTTTGAACGAGTGGAATATCATCTTGATAGAGAACTTTAAAATCAGAATCGTGCTTTTCAATCAAGGTAACGAGTTCTTGTGCAAGTTCTATAGCGCCTTTTCCACCTTGTTCCCAATGCTTACAGATAATAGCTTTGTGTCCAGTTGTTGCAACTATTTTTTGTAATGTTTTTATTTCAGCATCGCTATCGCTGTCAAAATGATTGATAGCCACAACACAAGGAATACCGTAGTGCTTCATATTTTTTATATGTCGTAAAAGATTGGCTGCTCCTTTTTCTAAAGCGGTGATATTTTCTTCTGTCAGGTTATTTTTATCCAGACCACCATTCATTTTTAATGCACGAATAGTTGCGACGATCACTGTAGCATTTGGTACAATACCTGCTTGCCTACATTTGATATTGAAGAACTTTTCTGCTCCAAGATCTGCTCCAAACCCTGCTTCTGTGACAACATAATCAGCAAGTTTTAAAGCAGTTTTTGTTGCTATAACTGAATTGCAACCATGAGCAATGTTGGCAAAAGGTCCTCCATGAACGAGAACAGGATTATTTTCAATTGTCTGTACGAGATTGGGTTGTATAGCATCTTTGAGAAGAACTGCCATTGCACCTTCCGCATTGAGATCAGCAACGGTGATGGGCGTTTTATCATAACGATAAGCAACAATAATTTTTTTGAGTCTTTGTGTAAGGTTTTCTAAATTTTCAGAGAGACAAAGAAGCGCCATAATTTCTGATGCAACAGTAATATCAAAACCTGTTTGACGTGGAAAACCATTTGTTATGCCCCCCAATGAAATGACAATATCGCGCAATACACGGTCATTCATATCAAGAACGCGTTTCCAAACAATGCGACGTGGATCAATGTTTAGAGTATTTCCCCAATAAAGATGATTATCTATCATTGCGGCAAGAAGATTATGAGCAGATGTAATAGCATGAAAATCACCGGTAAAATGTAAATTAAGGTCATCCATTGGAATGACTTGTGCATAACCACCACCAGCAGCACCACCTTTTACACCAAAACAGGGACCTAAAGATGGTTCTCTCAAGGTAGCTATTGTTTTTTTACCAATAAGATTAAGAGCATCACTTAGTCCAACTGTTGTTGTTGTTTTGCCTTCTCCCGCAGGTGTGGGATTGATAGCTGTGACAAGGATAAGTTTACCATCTGGATTTTTATTAAGCGATTTTATGTATTCAGAAGAAATTTTAGCTTTATCATGACCATAGGGAATGAGATTTTCATGTGAAATACCAATTTTTTGTGCAATTTCAATAATATGTTGCTTTTTAGCAGTGCGAGCAATTTCAATATCAGTTTTAGGCATGGAAAAATTCTTTAAATTCAGCTTTTATTAATGTTTGAGATCTGTACTCCATGGATTAATTAGAAAAATTCATAGAGAACAGAAAAATATTAAGATATCATAGAAATCGATGATATGCCATGCAAGAGATAATGCTAAAGAAGCACAAGAAGAGTTTTATTGTTTTTTAGGAAAAAGAATCTTTTTGCTTTTAAGCAGTAAAAATACGTTTAATTCAATTAAAAATATTGCGAAAAGAAGCTTTGGTTTGCAACAAATGCTGATGACATTAATGGATACCATAAGTGTTTCATAGTAGTACGTTTGAGAAGTAGTTTATTTATTCTTTCCAACAACACACTGAAAAAGTTTCACATGGTGGTAAACCGGAATTTATGGCGGCACATCTGAAGTCCCTCTTAAGATGGGACTGCTAGGAATAAAATATCCAGAAACATCCAGTTATGGAACAATTAGAAATAAGCACGTAAAAAATTACCTAACTGAGTAGAGAGTATAATCCGGAAGAGACCAAAAACAAGCGCATAGATTGAAAAAAGAAAACAACAACATACGCTACTCATGCAATCGCTACGATTATAAGCTAATAAAAGCACCTTAGAGCTGAATTGAAGGACTCATAACATCTTATTCTAGCAAAATGGCTAAAGAAACGACTCACAACAGAATGAAATAACAAAATACAAAGATAGGTAAAAATAAATCACAAAATAAAGAATTTAAAAAGTCTGACTTTATAAGTAAGATATTGATAGATGGCGCACCCGAAGAGATTCGAACTCCTGACCCCCAGATTCGTAGTCTGGTGCTCTATCCAGCTGAGCTACGGGTGCATACATTTCAATTTTTTACATTGTCTAAGACAAAGGGTTCCTAATCGTTTCATTAAAGAAATGCAAGTGAAACTTGAGTCGTCATAAAAAAAATCTCTCTTTTTTTATGATATATTTTAAAAAAGATATAATATATTATGGCTTCAGTTGGTTTTGATATGAACATTTTTTTGTCATGACCATACAAAGCAATATGAACGATAGTTAACTTGACGTTTTAATCTATGAAAGATAGTCAAGCAGAGATGAGATGTGTTTTTTGCGGTGGGGATAAGATATACACACCCGCTGTTGGGTTTTTGTGTAAAACGCCGATATTACTGTTGAAAACTATTTCAGATGAACATGACACAGCAAGGGCGGATGTATGGCGTTATTAAAAAAGAGCTTTCCATTAGTGTTTTTAATCGTTGTTTTAACGGTTACTTATTGGGCTGGAAAAAAGAGTGCAGACCAACCCATTTCTATGGTGGATAAAACAAGAGTATCGGATAAAGCTTCAAATGAAAAAATGGGAAGGCCACCGGTAAAGGTTGTCGTTGATCTTGTAAAAATTCAAGATTTTTATGAACAACTTAACGTTCTTGGGAGTGGACAAGCACTTGCAGAAGTCGAGCTTACCCCTTTATCTCTAGGTGTTATTGATAAGCTTTTTGTGTCAGCGGGTACAAAAGTACAAGTAGGTGATGTGATTGCAAAGCTTGATTCTAAAAAAGAGGAAATAGCGGCTGCAAAAGCAAAAGTACAACGTGATAATAATGCGTTAACGCTTTCGCGTATTCTTAAGTTACGTGCCAGCAATACAGCAACGGAAGTTCAAGAAATTACAGCACGCTTAGAGTTGGATAACGCAAATTTAGTTTTGCGTAATGCTGAATTAGATCTCGATCGGCGAACAATTCGTGCACCGATTCCTGGAGTTGTTGGTATTTTGCCCGTTGATGCAGGGAATAACGTGACCCTTAATACTGTAATAGGCCGTATTGAGAATAGAGAACGTATTTTGGTCGATATATGGGCCCCTGAACGGTATGTGTCGCGCATCCATAAAGGAGATGAGGTAACGGCAACGTTAATCGCGCAGCCAGATAGATCTTTTGTTGGTCATATTTATGCGATTGATAATATCGTTGATCCAGAAAGTCGCACACTTCATGCTCAGGTTGAAATCAATAATGAAAAAGATACGCTCATGTCTGGTATGTCTTTTTCTGTTGCCTTGCAATTTCATGGTGGTTCTTTTCCTGTCGTTAATCCTCTTGCAGTTCAATGGAATAGTAAAGGGTCATTCGTTTGGCGTGTGAGAGAAGGGAAAGTAGAGGCTATACCCGTATCAATTATTCAGCATAAAGCAGATCAAGTTTTCGTAAAAGCACCCCTAGAAAATGGTGATCAAGTTGTCATTCAAGGAGTACAAATGCTTTATCCAGGAAGTAAAGTAATGATTGATGACCCAAAGTCTCATCAACAGCAATTACCAGTAGTTTACGGAACGGATATACAATGAGCCAAGAATTGAGCACAAAACAGCCGATGTCACAGGTCGAGCAAGGTGGTCTCATTACCTTATTTATTCGCAGACCGGTTTTTACTTTTGTTTTAAATGCTATGATCATCATTGCAGGATTTGCAGCATGGTTAAATGTTGATGTAAGAGAATTACCCGATGTTGATACTCCCGTAACAACGATTGTGACGGTGTTTTCAGGTGCGTCGGCAGAAACAATTGATCGTGAAGTTACAAAAATTATAGAAGATGCTGTTTCTCGTGTTTCAGGTGTTAAGACGATTTCTTCAACGTCTTCTTTTGGGCGCTCCCGTGTGCAGATTAATTTTAATGTTGGTGTTGATTTGAATGTTGCAGCATCTGATATTCGTGATGCTCTCTCCCGTATTACCTATTCTTTACCGAAAGATGCGGATTCGCCTTTGATTATTAAAGCAGATTCGAATGCTGCTGCCATGATGTATTTGGTTGTGACGTCACCAACAATGAGTGTTGATGATTTAACCACGATTGTAAACGATCAGATTGTTGATGCAATTTCTGCTGTTGATGGTGTTGGTGATGTACAGGTCGATAGTGCTCGCACAAAGATTTTTCAGATTGATATAGATCAAGCAAAACTTGCCAGTTATGGATTAACTGTAGCAGATATTTCACGTGTTCTTGCTGATATGACAACGGATGTGCCAGTAGGATCATTACGCAATTCTAAACAAACTTTAGTTGTGCGTGCTACTGCACGTTTAACAACACCAGAATCTTTTGAACAAGTTGTTTTAAAGCCTCGTGTGCATCTTGGTGATGTTGCGCATGTTACTTTATCGCCGGATATAGAAACGGTTATTCTTCGTATTAATGGAAAGACAGGTATTGGATTAGGGATTGTGCGTAAAGCACAATCCAACACTCTTAATATTTCTGAAGGTGTGAGAGCCGTTGTTGATAATCTCAAAAGTATTGTTCCTTCTTCTGTACATATAGACGTTATTAATGACGATGCAATTTTTATTAAAAGCGCTCTTCATGAGGTTGAAGTTGCGTTGGTTATTGCTATTTTGAGTGTTATCTTAGTCATTTTTCTTTTTCTCAGAGACATTCGTGCAACACTGATACCTGCTGTATCTCTTCCTGTCGCTTTGATTGGTACCATTGCAGCTATTTATCTTGTAGGATTTTCATTGAATATTCTCACATTTTTAGGACTTGTTTTAGCAACAGGGCTTGTTGTGGATGATGCTATTGTTGTTCTTGAGAATATTGTTCGGTGGCGCAACATGGGTTTAGGGTCTAGGGCTGCGGCGGTGATAGGAACACGTGAAGTATTTTTTGCTGTTTTAGCAACAACATTGACTTTAGTGGCTGTGTTTGTTCCTATTTCCTTTCTTCCTGGGCAAGTTGGAGGTCTTTTTAGAGAATTTGGTTTTGTTTTGGCAATTTCTATTTTGCTTTCTTCAGTTGTTGCCTTAACGCTTTGTCCCATGTTGGCTTCGCGTTTTCTCAAAGAACATATTGAGGAGAAAGAGGAAGAGTCCCATCATTTTGCTTTTTTATATAAATTAGGTACTTTTTTTCATAAGGCATATACTTACAGTTTGCATAAGTGTTTAGAAAAGCCTTGGGCTGTTGTTTTTGCTTCACTTATTTTTGCGGGTCTTTGTGTTGGAGGCTATACGAAGCTACAACAGGAATTAACGCCAGCAGAAGACAGAGCTGTGATCTTTTTGGTTATTAATGGACCACAAGGTATTTCAACACAATATTTGAACGAGCAAATAGAGCAAATTGAAGCAAGTCTACAGCCATTACGTGATGCAGGGGAGATTGCTAACAGTTACTCTATTGCGGGTGCTGGCGGTTCACCCAATACTGCTTTTTTAATTTTATTGCTTTCATCTTGGGATAAACGTTTACGGAGTCAGCAAGAAATCGTGAAAGATATTAATGAAAAAGTTAAACAGTTTCCCGCAGTTTTTGTGTTTGCTGCGCAGGGAAATTCTTTGGGTGTGAGAGGAACTGGGCAAGGATTACAGTTTGCAATTCTTGGCAATGATTATGCAACATTACAACCCATTGCTGATAAGCTGGTGAGTACTTTACAAGATGATCCGCGTTTTATTCGCCCACGCCTTACTGTTGATGCAACACAACCGCAATTTTTCATTGAAATCAACCGAAAAAAAGCCTCCGATTTAGGGATTGATATCACCAATTTGGGCGATACATTACAAGCAATGTTGGATGGTAAAAAGATTGGTTCTATTAACGTGGATGATCATTCTTACGATGTTAAATTGATGTCGCGTAAAAATTCTATGAAGAGTCCTAATGATTTAGAAAACATTTTTTTAAAGACCAAAGACAATCGATATGTTCCTTTATCGGTTATTGCGCGTTTACATGAAAAAGCTATCTCTCCCCAATTAAAACGGGAAAAACGCATGAGTGCTGTTATTTTAAGCGCAAATCTTGCTCCGGGTATTGCTTTAGGGGAAGCTTACCAAACGGTACAGAAAATTGCTTCTCCTTTGTTATCGAAAGGGACCTATGTAGTTCCCTTAGGGGAAGCTGAAACACTTAATGAAACATCCTCCAGTTTTATGATTGTTTTTGGCATTGCCTTTTTGATTATTTTATTGATTTTGGCTGCTCAGTTTGAAAGCTTTATTTCAGGATTTATTATCATGGCCACTGTCCCATTAGGGATTGGTTGTGCTGTAATTGCTATGCTATTGAGTGGTGTGAGTCTGAATATTTACAGCCAAATTGGATTAATTTTGTTAATTGGTGTTATGGCAAAAAATGGTATTCTTATTGTTGAATTTGCAGATCAATTACGTGATCAGGGAAGAAGCGTGCGTGAAGCCGTAGAAGAAGCAGCAAACATTCGCCTTCGTCCAGTTTGTATGACAATGATTTGTGCCATTTTAGGAGGTATTCCTTTGGTTTTAGCCAAAGGTGCTGGCGCAGAGGCGCGTATAGCTTTAGGTTGGGTTATCGTGGGTGGCTTAGGTTTAGCAACTATTTTTACGCTTTATGTCACACCGGTTGTTTATCTTTTTTTAGGGCGTTTTATAAGACCAAAAGCAGAAGAAGATTTACGTTTAACAAAAGAACTCAATCAAGTTAAATGACGTATATGATAGAAAAGATTTGAAAGTTTATTCTTGTAAAAATATCATTTTCGGATCTTATCCTTTTATTTTGTATATTCTTTCATTTTTATGTGAGCAGTAAAAATAGCGAGCAATAAAGGAGGTGTTTTCTGCTTTGTTATTGTTTGGGCATAGATTTCATTATCAATAACCGTATAGGATAAGCTTATGGGAGATAGCTTTTCGATTCGAAATGAAATGGCTTTTGAAGCCACATTAAAAGCTTTAAGAAACCATGCTGCAAAGGATGGGGTCTATGATATTCGTCGGCATTTTGTAGAAGATGAACAGCGTTTTTCCCATTTTTCTCTCAGACTTGATGATCTTCTTTTCGATTTTTCAAAATGTGGTGTGACATTTAAAACATTGCAACTTCTAGATGATTTAGCGGTCGCAGCAGATGTGTTAGGCCGGCGTGATGCAATGTTTTCTGGTAAGGCGATTAATACAACTGAAAAACGCTCAGTTCTTCATATTGCATTACGTTTACCTGCTGATGAAATTTTCATGTTGGATGGTCATAATCTTATTCGCGATATTCAAGACGTCCTTGACGATATGGAAAGATTTTCTGAAAAGGTGCGTGATGGAAGCTATAAGGGAAGCAGTGGCGAGAGAATAAGTGATATTGTCAATATTGGTATTGGTGGTTCTGATCTTGGTCCTGCAATGGTCACGTATGCTTTAAAACCTTATCATGATGGTCCACAGTGTCATTTTGTTTCGAATGCTGACAGTGCCCATATTTCTGATACTCTCTCTATTTTGAATCCAGCAACAACGCTGTTTGTCATTGCTTCTAAAACTTTTACAACGGCTGAAACAATGGTCAATGCTCAAGTTGCACGTCAGTGGATTTGTTCACATTTAGGAGAAGAAGCCGTTTGTACGCATTTTGTTGCTGTTTCAAGTGCGCTTGATAAAGTGGCAGAATTTGGCATAGATTCCACAAGAGTTTTTAAATTTTGGAATTGGGTTGGAGGACGTTATTCAATTTGGTCAGCCATTGGACTTGTTGTTATGTTTGCAGTAGGTGGTGGAAATTTTCGCCAATTTCTCAATGGTGCTTTGCAAATGGATCAACATTTTAAAACTATGTCTTTGCATAAAAATATTCCTATTCGTTTTGCTCTTTTAGGATTCTGGCATCGTGTTATTTGTGGTTATTCATCACGTTCGATCATTCCTTATGCACAGCGTTTAATACATTTTCCAGCTTATTTACAACAGCTTGATATGGAATCAAATGGTAAGCAAGTCTCGCTGGATGGAAAACCATTAAGTTTTTCAAGTGGTCCAATTGTTTGGGGGGATTCAGGAACAAATAGTCAACATGCTTTTTTTCAGCTTCTGCATCAAGGAACAGATATTATTCCTGTAGAATTTATTTTATTTATAAAAGGGCATGAGAAAAAATTACATTCTATGTATGAGATGTTGCTAGCAAACGGTTTAGCACAATCAAAAGCCTTGATGAAGGGGCGTAGTCTTGAAGATGCTCGGCATATCTTGATAAAAAATGGAGTTGATGAGGGTGAAGCAGACCATTTAGCACGTCATAGAAGTTTTAAAGGAAACCGTCCCAGCATTACGCTGGTTCAAGATTCATTAACACCTTTTGCACTCGGTCGTCTTATTGCGCTTTATGAACATCGCACTTTTGTTGAAGGGATTTTAATGAATATTAATTCATTTGATCAATGGGGTGTTGAACTTGGTAAAGAATTAGCAAACGAGTTACTACCAATTCTTCGTGGAGAAAGTAAAGCGGATAATCGTGATAGTTCAACATTAGGGTTGCTAGCACATATTCAAGCAAGACGTGCAAAATAAATATAATTTTACAGTAGGTTTTGTACTAACTAAGCAAAAGTAGAATGAGAGAGAAATATGAGATAATTCTTTAATTTTACTATGCCTTCTCTTATTATCTGGATTAGATTTATGTAACAGAAAATCAAAAAAGTGCAAAAATTGTAAAAATGAGAATTTATTCGCAAAAACGATAAAGACCTTTGAGAGGTCTTTGAAGACCCTTTGAGAACCCCTTAAAAACTCTTTGAAAAAAATAAATTGGTACAAAACCTAGTGTCAAAATATACAAAACCCGCTGGCAAGCTACAGCTACAACCGGAAAGCTAGGATTAAAGACAGTTTTAATAATATCGCTTTATAAACTGTGGCGGAGAGAGAGGGATTTGAACCCCCGATAGAGTTGCCCCTATGCCGCATTTCGAGTGCGGTGCTTTCAACCACTCAGCCATCTCTCCATAATAAAGTGAAACAAAAATCGGCACTATTTGAGTGTATAAGGGGTAGATAACCTTCAATTGTTTTTGGTACAACCTTTTTTTCTTTTTTATGGGACTTTATTGACAGAGAATAGAAATTCCTTCATATATACAAAATATAAGCGTGGGGAAATCTGCGCATATTTGTGTTGAAGAAGGTTTTATCCTTCTTTGGGATCTATTACGACTGATAAAAAGCAGCCTATTTTCCCTTATTTCAAGGCAGAAATTAAATAAGAGCTGGAGTGAACGGAAGGATAAAAAATGTTCGCAGTCATTAAAACTGGTGGTAAGCAATACCGCATTGTTGCTAATCAAGTGGTAAAAGTTGAAAAAGTTAGTGGAAATGCGGGTGATGTGGTTGAATTCAATGACATATTAATGGTTGGGCAAGAAGGTAATGCGGTTATTGGTACCCCTGTCGTTGCTGATGCATTGGTGACAGCTGAGATTTTAGAACAGGCACGTGGGCGCAAGGTTATCGCATTTAAGAAGCGCCGTCGTCAAAATTCTAAACGCACGCGTGGCCATCGTCAAGAATTTACGAGGCTTCGTGTTTTAGAAATTTTAATGGGTGGTTCAAAACCTAAAAAAGTTGCTGCGAAACCTATAAAAGAAGAAGAAACTACACCAAAAGAAACAAAAGCTGCTGCTTCTGTTGAGAAGACGGCTAAAAAAACGGTTGAAAAAAAGACTGCGTCGCAGAAGAAAGCATCTGTAGCATCAAAGAGTAAGAAAGATTAAAGGAGAGCGTCTATGGCACATAAAAAAGCTGGTGGTTCCTCGCGTAATGGTCGTGATTCAGAATCGAAACGTCTAGGCGTTAAAAAATTTGGTGGTGAAACCGTTATTGCCGGAAATATTATTATTCGCCAGCGTGGTACACGTTGGCATCCTGGAAACAATGTCGGCATTGGAAAAGACCATACGCTTTTTGCATTATCAAATGGAAAGGTTTCTTTTCAACGCAAAGCGGGTAATCGTTCCTATGTTTCAGTCATTCCTATGGTGGAGGCAGCAGAGTAATCTGTAACACTCTCTAGCCATCAACGGGATTTCATTGAATTGTAGTTGTGGTTTTATAAGTATTCAAAGGGAAAGATGAATCTCATCTTTCCCTTTTTGCGTTGGTACTATAATAAATGTAGAAGATAAAAAGGTAGAATCGGGGAAATGGCTTTTCTCAATGAGGGAAAAAGTTTGTGCGCTGTTATGTTAGTATTTAAGTACTGAACATATTGATATTATGATAGAGTTTGTTGATAAGTTTCTGTATAATAATCAGTGAGGAGAGACTTTCTTTTTATGTATGAAGAAGCGTCGAGTAATTTCTTATAAGAGAAGCAGTTTGTTTTCAGAAAATTATGAGAAATTTAATGAGAGCATTATTGATGTAATCATTTTGATAAAGATGGATCTTTTTATCGGCATTGTGGTATTGATGAGTTGTCATACTGTTTTTAGGTGGTAGTGTGGGTAGGTGGGGCTATTCATTTAAAAAGACATAGGGATAAAAAATCCATAAGAAGGTAGTCAAAACTACTTTGAAAGTGACGTGCATTAAGGAATTTTCGGTAAATCGAGAGTGAAATTATATTTTTAAGGAGTACGGTGTTTAAAGATATAAAAATAACCAACTTGCAATCAGCGCCCTTCAAGAATATTTTTTCTGATTTCACTATTATTGTGTATTGTTGAAAATAGACAAGCATAAGAGCTAGGGTTAAGGCAATAATTGCTTTTCATTTTTTACTTTATTTATCTTATTTGTAGAGTTTTTCTTGATTTTAGTAGTTGGTGATGGTGCTTGGGGGGGGGATGTCGTACTTTGCAAATGTGCGACAGAGGGCATTGTGTATTTGCGATATTGATTGAAGTAAAGGTGTAGCTTAAAATATATAAATATTATATATCGAGAGTTTGATATCATAAGATGGGTAGCACGGAATTTTAAAGATGATAAGTTGCATGGAGCAATTTGTAATTATGTAATGAACTTATAAAGAGGGATAATAGGTTAAATAAACTTTGAGGAATCAATTAAAATATTAGCTGAAGTTACGGATGATTGGGAAGGATGCTTTCTTGTAGGGAGAATAGTGAAAAGTTATGTTGGATAACTTAGGATAATGAGAGCATTTTGAAAGCATAGTTTTTCAGGTGATTAGTGCTGTAAAAAACGGGGTTTTGTCTTTGTAAAGTAAAAGAGTAAGAGGCGGACTTGTTTATGATGGTTTTAAGCACTTAGGTGGATAATAATATCTAATTGTTTTATCGGTTATATTGAGGTATTTAAGCACCTCACTTAGCTATATTCTGTAAATATAAAGAGAGCTGTGGTGGTATTTATAGCTTGTATTTTGGGAAATGCAGCTTTGAAAAGGAATGTATCAGAGATATTGGTGTTCAAATGTGAGGCAATTTGAATTCATGATGAGATATGAGAAAGCAGAAGCAATGAATGTAGATTTTACTGATGGTGAAATCTTGTCTATAAGATCTGTACAACTTGCAGCTGCTTTTGATCATAAAAATGATGCAATTTATGCTGCTGCTGAATTGCTTGTGCAGGTTGGTGCAGTTGATAAGTGTTATCTGGCAAGTATGCTTGCACGTGAAGAAACAACCAATACTTGGCTTGGAAATGGTATAGCCATTCCTCATGGTATGGCTGAAAATCGTGATTTAATTATCAAGGATGCTGTTGCTGTTATACAGGTGCCTGCTGGTGTTGAGTGGCAGGATGGCAAGAAAGCATATTTGGTTATTGCCATTGCAGCGTGTCCAGATCGCTATAGAGAAATTTGTAAAAAATTGACGTCTCTTTTATTTGATAAAAAACAGCTTGAAGTACTTGCAACAACTATGGACAAACAGCAAATTGTTACAACTTTGTTTGACCAAGAGATGAAGATAGAAAAAACTTTTATTGGTGACCTTTCGGTGTGTCAGGAATGGACTTTAGATTATCCAAGTGGTCTTCATGCACGACCAGCTTCTCTATGGGTTGATTTTGCGAAAAAGGCTCAAAACTCTATCAGAGTTCGCCATGGTCAATATACCGTTGAAATGAAAAATTTGGTTGGTTTATTGCAATTAGGAGCAAAAAACGGTGATGTTCTGATTTTTTCTACAGATGCTACAGAAGGAGCACAACTTCTCAATGATGCCATTGCTATTGCAAAAAAAGTGAGTATTAGTGAAAAATGTCTGATGAGAGCAATGGAATCTCAAACAAAGGCTTTTCATGGTTGGTATCCACGCTCTATGCAAAAAGGCATTTCTGGTGTTGGAGCGAGTTCAGGATTAGCATTTGGTAAGATTTTTGTTTTAAGGCAAAATGATATTTCCATAATAGATCAGCCAATTGATTTTGCAGCTGGTGCAGCATGTCTTGAAAATGCTCTTACAAAAACAAAACATAAAATGGCATCTGTGATTTCTGATATTACAGTGCGTATGGGAGCAGATTCTGCTGCGATTTTTTCTGCGCAAATGGTTTTGCTTGAAGATGAAAATTTAATAGCTCAAGCTTGTCGTTTTATAGCGGAAGGTCATGGTGTCGCTTGGTCTTGGGATAGAGCGGTTCGTCAATTTTCAGATATGTTTTTTAAGGTAGATAATCCTTTGTTAGCAGCACGTGCTGTTAATTTAGTTGATGTTGGTCGACGTGTTTTAGGTGAAATCAATCCATCCTATAGATCGTTCTTTTTAAATGATATTCCACATGGTGTAATTCTGGTTACAAATGACCTTTCTCCTTCTGATGTAGCACAACTTGATTGTACAAGGGTAAAAGGATTAGCAACAGCATGGGGAGGTCCATTATCTCATACAGCTATTTTGGCGCGTACTCTTGGTATTCCAATGGTTGTTGCTGCAGGTGATGATATTTTAGCAATTCAGTCTGATATTCAGGCTATTATTGATGGCGATAACGGGTTTATTTACCTTAATCCTACGCTTGAAGACGTTGAAGATGCTCAAAGGCATATTGATACTGTTGCGCAAAAACGTGTCAGTGAAATAAATGCATGTAGATTACCAGCGCAAACGACAGATGGTCAAAGAATTCGTATCATGGCTAATGTCAACTACGCAAATCAGGTTCCTGTTGCGCTTGATTTAGGGGCTGAAGGTGTTGGACTCATGCGCACGGAATTTTTGTTTTTAGAGAATCCATATATTCCAGATGAAGAGCTACAATTTAATATATATCGGGCGATGATTACAGCTGTAGGAGATAAGCCATTAATTATTCGTGCACTTGATATTGGTGGAGATAAACAGGTTACGCATTTACATTTATCTAAAGAGGACAATCCTTTTTTAGGTGTTCGAGGAACGCGGCTTTTGTTACGTCGACGTGATCTTTTGGTGCCTCAATTACGTGCTTTATATCGAGCGGCAAAAGAGGGTGGAGATCTATGGATTGTGTTTCCGATGGTCATGTCTGTTTCAGAGATTGTCGCTATAAAAAAGATTGCAGAGGAAATCCGCAACGATGTTGATGCACCAAAATTAAAACTTGGTATTATGATCGAAGTTCCAGCAGCGGCCATTATGGCAGATGTATTAAGCGCCCATGTTGATTTTTTTTCAATTGGAACCAATGACCTAACACAGTATACAATGGCTGTTGATCGGCAAAATCCGTACCTTGTGTCTGAAGCTGATAGCCTTGATCCAGCAGTTTTGCGTATGATTTATCAGACTATTCAGGGAGCTGCACAACATAAGTGTTGGGTGAGTGTATGTGGTGGTATGGCTGGAGATCCTTTTGGTGCAATGATTTTGACTGGATTGGGAATTAATGAGCTTTCTATGATATCTTGCGATATTTCTCCAGTAAAGGCGTGTTTACAGACTCATAGTTTTGAAGATATGAAAATTTTAGCACAAAAAGCATTACAATGTGAAACTGCACGAGCTGTACGTGCTCTAAGCAAGGATATAAGGTAATAAAGAACATTAAGGGGAAAGAACGAGCTGCATTTTGCAGACTAATCAGATCTTTAGTGTTGTAAAACATTAATACAGTATATTAATTTATAATGGTAATTTATCGTTTTACATAATGAGAACCCTGAATATTGTAGGGTTTTTTCGTTTTAAATTTCTCTATATTTAATTAATAAAAATTACTCTTTTATACATTACAAGGAGGAGTAATGTATGGATAAAAACACTCTAAGAAAGAATAAATTCCTTTTATGCATTCTCTCAAATAGCAATAGATATTGTAACATTAGGCGACAAATAGCGTGATAGTACTTGGCTTTTACTTTTTATTTAAGGAAAGATGATGTTATCCAATAGATTTTATACCATTCATAGATACCGTATGAGGTAGATGTGGCAAGCTTTAAGAGATGTTTTTTTACAAACGTGTGGATGAGAAAGAAAATAGTATTTTTAGAGTATTCTGTTTTGTGATGAGACCATATCACGCTTAAAGAATGCGATAATCAAAAGTATAAAGTAATACGTAATTTTTTTAAATAATGGAGACTACTTTAGATATTTTGAAAACTGTAAAGCTGAATTTAAAAATATATGGTAAAAATGAAAACAGGTTTGCATTTTTATGATTTTGTATTTGATCAAAATGAGACTATTTTTTCATTTTAGAAAATAAAATATATTCATACATATTAAATTAAAAATGCAAAGTTTTTTCTGAATTTTATTTTCTTTAGTATCAACTAAATATAGAAGTGTGAAATTGAATAGAGGATTTAGAATAGGGCTTATTATGTAATCCTATGAAAGAGAAAACTGATACCATCACACTATTTTACAGCTCTCAATGTTGCAAAAATTCGTGCTATTTAAGAAAATGCATAAGAGCCGCTTATCCTCTCTTAAAATGTTCTTCCCCCACATACCATCCCTTCCTATGACGTATAAGTAAGTGATTTTAATTATTTGGTTGTGTAAAACTATGGGCTTTATGCTAATTTTAAGAGAAGTATTTTTTTTGTGAAGCAGAAAGTGCGTAAATGAGCATGAAAGTTTATAACTGGTGACAATCTTTTTATTCTCATTATTGTATTCTACAAACCTATCCACGAAAAAAGTTTTTTCTTAAAAAGAAGGGATGTGCTTGTTATTCAACAGATAAAAGCTCTTACTTTAATAAATGAATTTGTTTTTTGGGTTTTGAATGTGTAGTTTAGACTTGCACGTTATTTCTTTCTGGGTATAGTGCGAACTTCTGGAGAGGTGGCCGAGTGGTTGAAGGCGCACGCCTGGAACGCGTGTATATGGGAAACCATATCGAGGGTTCGAATCCCTCTCTCTCCGCCATTAATTTAAAACGAACTTTCATATGCTTGATATGACATAGTTTAAAAAGCTCAGCATTTGCAGGATTTTTTATTGTTTGCAATTCACCAGTTCGCGTCGATCTATGCTTATCATTATGTACACCTAGAAATTGCTGTTGAATTTCCATGAATTTTATACTTTTTAAGCTCCTCTCCTCTCGATCTTGAGATAACCTGATCTAGTATAAACGATCTTTTCAAATATCATCACAGGATTTTTGCCATTATCACTAACTTCTGGTAGAGCTTTTAGAATTAATGGTGATCATAGTGCTATTTGCAATTTCGTTGATTAACGCGCTAAATGCGTTTTATCCCACATGAGAGGTAACGAATACCTCAGCTTTTCTCACGCAATGTGTTTATTTAAAATTAATGTCATGAATATTTGTACAAAATTTTTATCTATACGATAATCAAAAAAAGGCTGACGTAATATAATAATTGAACATCATTCATGCGGCGCTTTCTTTTATCTCTAAGCTTTGTATGTAAATAGATAGTCCGTGCAAAATAAATAAAGGGGCGCAAAAGCCTATAAATACACACAGGACGTATAATATAGAAAATGAAAAAAATTTTCCTGCATATAAAAGTACAATAGAGAATAAAGCTGTTATGATGCGTACACTGGCATCGCCTGCCAAAATCACCTCGGCTAAATTTTCACTAGGTGTGATAGCTTGTCCAATTGTTATTCCCGATACCCTAAAATAAAATTGCCCAATACCTAATAAAAATCCCATAATATAAAGGGAATATTGAGTAAAATTTAAATATAAAACAAAAGAGATTGCGATCACGGCAAAAGCCGGTGCCCCCATACAAAAAAACGAATTAAAGATGGAAATTTCCGTAAATAATAAGATAAGATAAGACCATTGATCACAAAACCCAGTGCTGACAAAGCAAAAATAGAATTTTGAATGGCTGTAAATTTTATATTATCTGATGTTATAGAAGCAAGAACAAGTGGCAATAAAACAATAGGCCCCGTATAGAGAGAATTATTCAAAATACGATTAATCGTTAAAAAACGCAACGCAGAAATCCGCCAAAGGCACCTGAACCCAACTCCATAAGCTTTTTGAGATGGCTTTTTTAATAGCTCTTTTGCTCTGTTTAGTTGTTGTATAGACTTTATACGAAACCATAAGCAGGCATTCAAAAGATAGATAAATACAATAAAGGCTATGGCTATTTTGTGCCCCAAATGCGCAATTATAAAATATATAAGCAATGGGGATATAATAACAAAAAACTGACAGCAACTAGTGTAAAATGCAAAAATTCCAGCTTTTTGTTTGGGAGCTGGAATCAGCTGATTCAAGGCACTATTGTTATTTAGGTTATCAGCCCCCATCAAGAGAGCAAGTAAAAAAAAATACAAATAAAATAAGTACTGGATTGTTCATAAATAATAAGAAAGACAATAAACAAGCGCCAATAATTTGACTATAAAACCCAATTATAAAGCCTTGATAGTGCGCCAACACGTTTCCCAAACATAAGCCAGAAATTCCAATTGCGATTAAATTAACGACATTTAAAGTAGCAGACGCTTCTCCCGTTGTATCTTGGAATTGTAACAAAGAAAGGCCAATAGATAATACACCACTAGCACAAAAACTCGTCAAACAACCAATCACAATCATAAGAAAAACAGAATTATGCAATAGCCTCCTCCCTCTTAAACAGAGACTCAAGCCATTTTATGATTTTCTCCATTGTCGAATATGGTTCGGTACTAAATTCCAGTTTTTCATAAAAGTTTAGTTCAAATGCGTTATAGGCACTTATTTTTTGAAAGTCATCTGTCAGCATGAATTCTATACTTGGCAACGTTGTACCCATAGATTGAGACAAATAATAGGAAATTACTTTCCAATACATATAGGTACACTCTCTTGCCAAATAATTTTCCAAGGCATATTTCAAGTGACAACCACTTAAAATATATTTCGGACAATGGTGCAACGGATAATAAATACAAATAGCACCGGCTTCATGTCCCAGACAAGAAGAAATATTAATATTTTTATCATTTCATAATATTATAAAAACGCTCAGTGAGCAGATCTTCCAAATTTAGTCTAGTCACAACAAGATTGGTTGCTAATTTTTGAGAAACATGAGACCAAGCCAATCTTACTACTAAAGTTCCAATAACCTTTAAGTCAGATTCTGGATAAGCTTTTTTTAAATTTTCCACCCATATGTCTCTGTGACATATAATAATTGGCTCATCTCGTCTGAATGAACAAGATGTAATTCTAAACCAATATTATCACAAAGTTTTGAGCTCTTGAATTCTCCGTATCCTAATCTGGTATTCTTAAATCATCATAGGAACTAAGAATTTTTAAGTATTCCAACTTTTATTAAACTTTGTAACAATCTATTAGAATCTCCCCTTCACTGACTTCGACAATTATTTTCTCACCACTACAAGAACAAAAAATTATCTTTGAATTTGCTTACTTTTAGAAAGAAAAATGAGCAATACTTTTCCTTAACTAAAAGAAACACGCTCTATACCTTTTTCTTTATGATTATCAAAAAACTATCCCGTTACAATTAACCATCAATTATTAGAATAATATTCTGCGTTTAGCCTAATAAACTGTTATAATCAATGTTTTTCTCTGTTCTAAAAATCAGTGCTTTTCATTCTAGAGATACTCGTAATTGCTGTAAAATCTTTCCCAAATAACACGATCACCCTGAGAAGTTTTATACATACACACTACATTATACGGAATGCTATGTATTTTTTAACTTACTCAACTAACAAACATCTTTTAATGGACAAAATAAATCACGAAATTTCTGTGCTGTCACAATTCGAAAAACAATCATATATCTCCCTCCAATGATAGACGATGTCATTAGAAGAAAGCTTTAATGATATTGGTAGAATAAATTAACCAGAAAAAATTGCAGCGTTGATGGAATAAATTCTATTTTATACCTTGTAATTCTATCTAAATTTTAATCATTTTTGTTAAAGGTTCTTATGCAATTTTTTCTACATTCAGCATCATTTTACCACTTGTTGGCAACAAAAGATTAATAGCTAAATTCACCTATGTCATAATAGTTCTTTTTTGGGTAAAATAGGACATCTTCAATTTCGATATATAAATATTTTAATTCTTTAATATATTCTCTTCACATGCTTTAGATTAACAACACAACAAAACCCAAAATAAAAATATTTATTTTACTTAAGTTATTGAATATTATTTAAAAAGTATGGAAATAAAGTGATGCAAGAGTTAAAAATTATTTAAAAATTCAAATCCATCTACATTTTAGAGCCATCACGCATGGTAATAGCAGTTTTCATTAGGTATACTAAATATGCTTGATAACTTTTCTGCTTCATGCTTGTAGGGAATTTCAGATAGAGATAATACCAGAATCCATTCGTGAATGCTCGACAATAAAGCTGTAAACAAAATTATTTCCTTTTTGTTTAATCCGTTAAGCTTGATCCATTTTTTATTCCTAAAGAATAACGTTCTATTTTGTACTGTAAAATGCGGTTTCTGAAAAGTTTCTACGTTGGTTTGGGTAGAGGACGTAAATTTCATAGCCTTATTTTCCGCAGAATCTATGGGCGCATTATGGGAAGCAGGAGTAAAAGAATAAAATCCTGTATGAGAAAGAATCCATTAAAGAGCGTGCGGTTACCCATCTCTAATATCTCCAATAGTGAGATTTTCTGTAGCAATTGCATATATGCATCCTACATCTGCCGCAATTGATTTGTGCCTTGTATTGGCAGGTAGATGTATAATATCTCCTAGTGTACAGGTTATATGTTTTTCGCTATAGAAAAAATCTAACTCTCCCTCTATAATTAAGAGAGTTTCATCGACCTAGTGAATATGCCAATCGTGTATTTTTTTTGGAAAATCTCTTTGTATCTCTATTGATCCTTGCTCTGGAAGCATCATTTTGAATATATCATGGATATTTTTATTTAATTTAATTTTAGAAAATTTAGTCATTATCGTGCTCCATTATATGATATGGGCAAGGTGGGGATTCAATATTATTATCTTGCAGGAAGTATTGCGTCCATTCTCTATTTTGGGGGGCGCCATATTTTCCTAAAAAAGGAGATTTTGTGATAATATCAAAAGGTTCAAGCTTTTTTCCTACAACGAGAATGCATTTTTTGCTTTTTGTTCTGTAGAGAGAAGATCAGAAAAAACCCACCTAGGCTGGAAAGTTAACATAAATATAGAACTTACTTAATTCTGTTTATATAAGACGGGGTATTGTAAACTATGAATATAGGTTCGCTATGAAAGCAGAACTCCCATAGACGATTGTACATATTTTTTGTATATACTTAGGTCATTCTCGGTTGTCAAAATCTCGCAAGTTTTTAAGCATAGATCAGAATTTTTCTCTATAAACTTCGATACTTTGTATGGGGCCGGCTCCTCGAATGTAACAAAAGATGTGTTTTTTCCAAAACTTTTATAATTATCGCAATAAGTTATCAGGTCTTCCATCATATTTTTTGCGGTCAACTTATTGTAGAACCCAAATCTAAGCATATTTTTTGAGTATCCATTTACACCGAATAGGCAGAAAAGGCCTAATTGTGTTATTCATGGTTGTATTGAATTCTTTAAAAATGACTTGCTTCCATTTTTAATACTTGTCTATATTTTCAATTGACTGCGCTTCTGAATTCATGTTTTCCTCCCAATTGCTGTATTTTATAAGAAATTGCTACGAATAATCCTCTCCAAAGCTGATAATTCATCATCAAATACGACATCATATAGATAAGTTTTTTTGATTATGAATAAAATCATTTATTAATCAATTTATCCACGATAAATCCTCCTTTATGTATTCTTACTCTAAATCTGAAACTTTAGAGATGTGATTGCAATAATTTAACTGCTCAGGAAAAATATCACGTTATATATTTTAATTAGAAAACTAACTGTAATGGGCTTGTTTTAAAAGATTTAGAGAAGGGGAGTAGAAAAATTAGCAATATTTATTGTGAGGATAATAGTATGTTTATTCTTTTAGAGACGAAGTGTGGTGATAGAAGAACGACATGGAGGAATATACTCGAGCATATTTTAGTGCACAGAATAATAAGGACAATAATGTGAGTGAAGCTTCCATACCGTAAAATTGTTTCACAGATGTATAAAGGTGTAGCTTCTGAATAAAACGCACATAAAATATTAATTTTGTTTTTGTCCATAAATGTTCCGTTTTCATAGAAGAATTAATCATAAAACAGCACAAAGATTGTAAAAGCCTCAAAAAAGAAATTTTGCTTTCTTAAATTTAATGATCTAAAATAAAAATTGTAAGAATGCCTGTTTTTAAACAGGATGTATCATGCATATCGACTGGTATTCATTTTAGAGGATAATTTATGTTCACTTCAAATTTGAAGGAACGCATTGCTTTATTTGAAAATAGAACTTTTCTCTATTTTACTTTGAGCGGCTTATTTGCTACATTTGGAAGTGGACTAAATTATATTACATTGTCATGGATTGCTTACAATCAGACGGGCTCAATCCGTGGTGTAGCGTTGATGATGCTTTTTCTTTGGACGCCTGGCATTATTTTTGCGCCTATTTTTGGCATATTGGCAGATAAATATAACCGTAAAACGCAGATTATTATTTCAAATCTTGTGAGAGGTTTGGTAATCGTGGGCTGGGTAATGCTTTGGCATTTTGGTATAGAAATTGAATTGATGGTCTTATCTGCTCTTTTGGGTATTTTTATTCCTTTTTATATGCCATCAGCTATTTCTTTAATTCAAAGTATTGTGCTGAAGGAACAGCTCATCAATGCAAATGCAACCATCGATATGGTTTATGAACTTGGCACTATCGTAGGTATGGGCTTAAGTGGATTTATACTGTCCTATGCAGGAACAAAAGGAACTCTTCTAATAGGTGGTATATTCTTTATCATTGCTGGTTTATTTAATTTTGCAATGAAGGTACCTAAAAACCGAAGATCTAAAAAACAAAACCAGCAAAATTGGTGGGAAAATTATACAGCATCTCTTCATTATTTTAAACAGAATCCGGCTCTTTTTGTACCTTATATAAGCCAGATGATTATTATGACTCTTTTGATGACCATTCCTGTTATTCTCGTTCCTTATATACAAGAGGTTTTACATGCGGATAACAGGACCTTTGCAATATTTGAGGTGCTTTATTCTATGGGTGTATTGACAGGTGCGTTTTTTTCACCACTTCTTTGTAAAGTTTTATCCATAAGGAAAACATTAGCCATTTTATTAGCTTTTATGGCTATTGGCCTCGCTATTTTATCTGTTAATACACACAATTTTGTTGTTTTTCCTGTTTACTTTATGATTGGATTTGGACTTTCGAGTTGGGCTCTTTCGATTTCTTTATCACAACTCTCTTGTGATCCTGAATACCAAGGAAGATTGCAGGCAAGTTTTAATGGTATCTCTGGATGCTTGATCCTCGGAGTCTATCTCATCATGGCAAGCGATAACAGTAACATATCACCTCAATCGATATATTTTTTTCAAAGCATTGTTGCGTTTGTTGGAATACTCATAGTGCTGTTTTATAAACATGAAAAACAATAAATTACATTTAAGAGTGGTCAATATACGCTATTTTTAAACATTTACGCTGCAGCACATTTCATATTTTGCTTTTAAAGGAGAGTTGAGAAAATGTAAAAGTTGGTGCTTAATGAACAAAGCATAAATTGATGTATGCTAGAGAATACTCTCTATTTTTTGATAATGATCTAAAAGAATTGATGCGTTTCTTTAATTCATCTCACTGTTGTTAAGAAGACGAAAACGTAACACTTTAAATCTTCTTGAAAGTTTTTTGTTTAAGCGTAGCAGAAAGTAAAGCGATGAGGTAATATCGTATCATATGGGGAGAGTATTGTATTATTTTTGTTTTTCAAAATCCATATGAAAAATTGTATCAATTTCATCTTCATTGGAATGAGTATTTCTACGACGATGCAAGGTTTGCACAATCTCTTTTTTTAAAACAGCATCTGTTTCACTTAAACGGTGAATACTGAGTTCCAATTCAAGAGATAACGCCAAATCCACGCACAGTTTAAGCTCTTCTCCAATGTCGAAACCGCGTTGATAGTCGTCATAAAGACCAACCAGTGTATCAGATAATTCTTTATCGCATAAAGAGGTCATGCTTAATTCCTCAACGTTGCGGGTTTCCATGCAGCTTTTTTAAGTATCACTCCACTATCATCACTTAGAATTGCCATGTATACGAACCTCATGGTTTTGTCAATTTTCTGCAAAATACGCGCTTTTAAATCAAAGCCTATTAAAGATTTTATTACTCCAAGATTTTGAAGCGCCCAATTGTAAATATGGATGGCAATGTGTTTACTATAGAATTTATAGCATTTAAAATACATTGCCAAAAGGCTTTTAATATGCGTAGAGGAAGAGTATTCTGACGATAAACCAAACACCCTGAAATCTCTATTGCCAGTTACAGCTAAATCAGTGCCATTAATATATAAAATAAGCAAACAGGGTTTGTAAACGTCTAACTTTTTAATAACGAGTGATAATCTCGTTTTTTGTAGAATACCAATTATTTTGCCTATTTTATATTGATTTTTAGACATTGATAAACTTTTTACCTTATAAAAACCTATGGGAAATGCATTAGCATATTTTTGTAATAAGATTTCAGTGGTATATTACACAGCATGAAATGAAGAGAATCGTATTAGGCTTTTTGCTTTTGAAAGAATATGACTGCAACTTTTGAGAAAGCAGTTGGCAAGAATTGGCTTGGCATGCAAACTGATAGAGTTGGCAGGGGCGCATTTAGTTTTTTCATTGGCCTGTGTCCAAATGTTTTTGACTCTGGAAAATAGCCTCTGATAGGCTTGAGTTTTTCCAAGGTTATATTACAGGGGGCGCAGCTCAGAAAAATACCACGGCGATTGCATTTTTGTAATTGTCATAATTTTCGCTCCTGCTTGAATGGATGCTGTAACATCCGTTTTTGTGGGGTTATGTATGTGATAACTGCTCTTCTTAAGGGGCAGTAATGATAGATGTAAATCAATATAATTATTTAGTCAGCAATTATATTGATTTTGGAGTGTTTTTTTGGCTCGTCCGGAAGCAAAACCTAAAACTGAGTTGGCAAAACGTTTTCGTGAAGTGCGTCACGCTCTTGGTTTTACAGAGCGTAAGCAGTTTGCTGAACATCTTGGTATCACTGCTGGCTCTATAGGAACTTATGAAACTGGTATAAGTGAGCCTACAGCCTCTGCGCTCTCCAAATATCAAGAAATTTGTGGTGTTTCATTAGATTGGCTAGTAACAGGCAATGGTGATATGTTTTCAGATATGGCAAAGGCGAAAGCAGCTGGTTTTAAACCGCAAGCGATACCTGTTGGGCTGATGAAAAAGCTTGGACATTTAGCTTATACGACCTATCATGATGCAAAAATAACACTTTCTCCTGAAGATGTTGCGGAATTAGCAGCAGAGCTTTATGGAAGATTGCAAGAGCTTATTCAAAACCTCAATGATATAGAAGAAGTCGAAGCCACTTTGCCACTTTTAAAATTACATTTAAAGCGTAAAATCGAAACTGAAAAGCACATCTAGAAATTTCATAAGATACGAATGAACAGCCTTTAAAAAAAATAAAACTTTTTTGATTTTCTGCTGTATAACCAAGTTTGGAATGTGAAGATCTCACGATCTTCGAGTCTCTTATTCGATCTGAAAAACGAGAAACTATCATTATAAATCAATAGACTGTTCTGATTAAAAATGAAACGGTTCATAAAAAGAACGACGGGTAGCAATACAAACAAAATTGATTCAAAAGGAAGCGAGTATAGCATCATTCCTGAAATATTTGTTGGTTGAAGAAAAGATACGGACAACAGTGAAAATACAGTGGGTTCTGTGAGAGGAAAGAGTTTAGAAAACAGCTTCTTTTCGGTTTGTGATATTAAAAAATTTATACAATAGTGAAAATACAATGACGATGTTTTGTTCCTATAGAAGGGTAACAGATATATAAGAGAGAAGAACGAAAGACTATTTATAGATGCGCTTTTGTCTTTTTATGAAGATGATAAGATGAGTACGTTAAAACTTTTTACAGAGCGTGCATCATTATATTTAAGACAGATTTCTTTCAAAGAGATGTATAGTATATTGAAACAGTTTACCTCGCAACAAAAAGTGAGATTATCATGATAATCATTATCTATTACATTGTGCGATAAGTTAAAAAAATCATAAATTTGTGCGTATAAGAACAGCTAATTTATTGAGAAGTATTTTTACAAATTTATAAAAAATTATTTTTACGCTCTTGCCATTCTTCTGATGCGCTTTATTTGAAAAGTAGAATTGCTCTTTAGTGAAACTATTTTGTTAAGAGATAAATCGCAGTGTTTTTGAATGGAGATTACGGTATATTTTCAAAGTCTTGTGTTTTTATTTATTTTTTAGCTTGAATCCCTCTAGCTAAAAGGGTTGGGGACTTTTCTAGATTCGATGTTGTTGCAGAGATTTTAGGTCGATGCCGGATAAGTATCGGTATCGTAGGGGGGAGTTTTGTCTTGATTTATTGGTTTTTGAAGTGCGCAAACTAAGGGTTTTGCCATGTGTGTTTTCGCGCGTTGTGATGATGTTGAACTCTGTAGGAGGAGATTCTTATGAAAAAAAAATATTCCACACCAAATTTAATTAAAGTTGTCTCTCTTAGTACGGTAATGGCGACACTCTTATCGAGTGTTTCTCCTGTTTTTGCGGCGAATCTTGCGATAGTAGGAGGGGTGAGTCAAAGTACAGCTGGTACTGGTGTTGCATATCTACACGGTAGTCATGGTAGTGTTGTGTTGGCTGGTGATGATGACTACTGTGGTGCAGACAACGTTATTGGTCGTGGCGGCAAACAACAGCAGGGAATTTCCGATAATCAACGAATAACCGCACAAGAACAATATGAGCGATTTATTGGTGAGAAAGTTTTTAATGGTCGTAAACCTTATGGCACGACCACTGAAAAGGTTACTTGGCAAGGCGCTGGGATTCTAACCAACAATGCTACTTATATGGGAACAAACACTAGTGGTATCATTAATGCTATGCCTGAGGCTTATGGTGTTTATTCTTTTGCAACGGGTTGTGGATCTGCAGCGACGGGTAATTATTCAACCGTATTTGGTGCAGGTGCGACAGCAAAGGCAGGGGGTGCACAAGCTTTTGGTGTTTCCGCACTTGCAAGTGGTATAGCAAGTGTTGCTATGGGTGTAGGCTCAGAAGCATCGGGCAAATCTTCAGTTTCTATTGGAGGGCTTGCAACTGCATTAGGTACAAATAGCATTGCTTTAGGTACAAAGGTAAAGGCAGAAAAGAGTTATACGATTGCTATAGGTACAGATGCTGAAGCTAAAGCTTCAGGTGCTATTGCAATAGGGGGCAGGCGCTCTGACAGAACTGAAGAAAATAATCCTAACAGAAAAGTAATCGCGAAGGCAGAAAATGCCATTGCTATAGGTACGCAAGCTTATGCTGAAACAGAAGATTCGGTTGCCATTGGTGTAAATTCGCAAGTGCTTGTTAGAGATGGTGTTGCTGTAGGTGGTGGGGCTATCTCTGATAGAGAGAAGGGTGTTTCTGGTTATGATCCTGCAACAGGTAAAGAGACAACAAAAACCAATATGGCTTGGAAAAGCACAACAGGAGCTTTTAGTGTAGGGGAAGTTGGTGGTATTGGTAATGGTACGCTAACACGACAAATTACAGGGGTCGCTGCTGGAAGTGAAGATACCGATGCGGTAAACGTAGCACAGCTAAAAGCCATGAAAGATTTAGTTTCAGGAGCTTGGAAACTTTCTGCTAACGATACCGATCCGACAGATGTGAATTCAGGCAATACTGTAGATTTTTCAGTGAAAAGTGAAAAAGAAGCGGGAAAAGACAACTTAAAGATTGCAAAAAACACTGCAGATAATAAGCATAAAATTGAATTTACTTTAAATGATCATCTTAAATTGACGCAAGTCACCACAGGCCAAAGCACGATGAGTGATGATGGCTTTTTTGTTAACGGTGAAAGCGGTTCACGCATGACTGTAGACGGCTTTTTTATTAATGGTAATGATGGTCCAAGCATGACTATTGATGGTATTGATGCAGCCAAGCAAAAGATCACAAACGTAGCAGATGGGTCTGAACCTAACGATGCAGTGAATTATAAACAGTTGCAAGAGGTGAAAAACGCGAACAAAACGAGTTGGCAGCTTGCTGTTAACGGTGGAAATGCTACGGCTATTGGTCCAAATGGTACAGTAAATTTTCAGTCAGTTGACAATAAAGGTACAAAAAATATCAAGATCGAAAAAGATAATGATCACAATGTCACATTTGATCTAGCTGATGATATTCAGGTAATGACTGTCACAGCAGGAGACAGCATTATGGATGCTGCTGGCTTTAGATTTGACGGTGATGAGGGGCCGAGCATAACTGTTAATGGCATTCATGCTGGTAATAAAACGATTAAAGGAGTAGCGGCAGGGGAAGAAGATACTGATGCTGTAAATTATAAGCAGTTGACGGAGGTAAGAACACTTGCTGAAGCAGGCTGGAAACTTTCTGTTGATGGGAACAATGCTACAGATGTTAAAGCTGGGAGTACAGTAGATCTTGTTGCGGATGCGGGTGAGGACGGAAGCAAAAATATAAAGATTGCAAAAGACAGTAATAAAGTTACATTTTCTTTGAATGATAACCTTAAGCTTACGAGTGTCACGACAGGCAACAGCATTATGAGTGATGAGGGCTTTAAGTTTATTGATGGTAATGGACCAAGCATAACTTTGAATGGTATTAATGCTGGTGATAAAAAAATTACAGGAGTAGCTAAGGCAGAAGGCAATACTGATGCTGTAAATTATGAACAGCTGAAAGAGGTAAGGACACTTGCAGAAAATGGCTGGAAACTTTCTGTTGATGGTAACAATGCTACAGATGTTAAAGCTGGGAGTACAGTAGATTTTGTTGCTGGTGAAAATGAAGATGGTAGCAAAAATATAAAAATTGCAAAAGACAGTAATAAAGTTACATTTTCTTTGAATGATACTCTTAAGCTCACGAGTGTCACGACAGGCAACAGCATTATGAGCAACGATGGCTTTAAGTTTGTTGATGGTGGTCCAAGCATAACTATGAAAGGTATTGATGCTGGTGGCAAAAAGATTACAAAAGTGAAAGCTGGTACTGATGATACTGATGCAGTAAATTATAAACAGCTGAAAGACTTTACAGCGGGGATGGAAACGGGCTGGAAACTTGCTGTTGAAGATGAAGAAGCTACAGATGTTGAAGCAGGAAGTACAGTAAAGTTTGTTGCAGTTAAGCATAAAGACGATGATAATAATGAGAGTGAGAACACAAATATAAAAATTACCAAAGGTGATAACAATGAAGTAAAGTTTGATTTAAGCGAATATATTAAAGTTGGTCGTGTAGAAACAGGGGACAGCAGAATGAGTAATGCCGGTTTCATGATCAAAGATGGCCCAAGAATGACCAAGGGTGGTATTCATGCCGCCAATACAAAAATTACAGGAGTCGCAGATGGTAGCAATGAGCATGATGCTGTTAATCTTTCACAATTATATAAAATGAAGTTTGAGATAGAAGACAATAGTCTTGTTAAATGGAGTAAAAGTAAAAAAAATATTACCATTGGTGCTGAAAAAGAAGGTATCGAAATCAATATTGCGAACTCTGAAGGCAAGGATCGAATTATTTCTGGCGTTGCAGTTGGAAAAGTCAGTTCCGATTCAACAGAAGCAATAAATGGCCATCAACTGTTTAATTATATTACTAATATAGTGGATTTTTTTGGTGGTGAGGAGACAGATATACTTAATGGTATCAAACCAACTTTTATGGTTCAGAATACAAAACACGACAATGTAACGGATGCTTTCGCTGCTGTTGATACTTCTATCACAGATATTTATAGTCAGATTAATAATGTAACAGAAAATAGTCTTGTTAAATGGAAAGAAGATCAGAAGCTTATCACTATTGGTGCTGAAAAAGGCGGTACGAAAATTGATATTAGAGGTACTGAGGGAGAGCGAACCATTGCAGGTGTAAAAAATGGTGAAATTTCCAAAGACTCCATGGAAGCTGTAAATGGTAGTCAAATTAATACAATCTCTGGAGATATTGCAAAATTCTTTGGTGGTGGTACTTCATTTGAAAATGGTGTTTTTGTTGGACCACAGTATAATTTATCTACCGTTTCTGCAGATGGTAAGGTAGAACAGAAAACCTTTGAAAATGTTGGTGATGCTTTGACTGGGCTTGATGCGAATGTCAAAAATGTGAATAGTCGTTTAACACATGTAGTCAATAATTTTACTGAGGAAATTCAGGGTCTCTCTAAAGATGCTTTATTGTGGAGCAGTTCTGAGAGTGCATTTGTTGCACTTCATGAAAAAGATGGACAGAAGACAGATAGTAAGATTAAGTTCCTTGCGGATGGCGATATTTCAGGAGATTCAACAGATGCAATAAATGGTTCTCAACTTTATAAGATGGGCGATAAGATTGCGAATTATTTTGGCGGTGGTGCTAAATATGAGAATGGAGAATGGACAGGGCCTGTATTCAAAGTTTCTCGTAACGATCCTGATGGTAATATTGTTGAGAATAGGTATACGAATGTTGCTGATGCTTTTGAAGGTGTCGATAGTTCTATTACGGATATCTATAATCAGATTAACAATGTAACAGAAAATAGCCTTGTAAAGCAGGAGGGAGAAGATGGTCTTATTACTGTGGGTAAAGCAACCGGTGGTACTGAAATCAGCCTTGTAAATAAAGATAAGCAAGAAAGAACACTTTCCGGTGTAAAAGATGGAGAACTTTCTCAAACATCAACGCAAGCGGTAAATGGTTCACAGCTTTTTGCTACGGATAAGAAGGTTACAACTGTTACTGACAATCTTAAAACAGTCGCTCAAAATACATCGAAATATTTTGGTGGTAGTGCAGATGTATTGAACGGTATAGAACCAGCTTTCCTTATTCAGGGGGAGACCTATCATAATGTTACGGAAGCGTTTACAGGTGTTAATACTTCTATCACAAATATTGATAATAAGATTTCCGATGTGGTAAAAAATAGTCTTGTTAAGCAAGATGGAGGTGCATCAGGTATTATTACTATTGGTAAGGATACCGCTGGTACTGAGATCAATATTGCAGGTGTTGGTGGTTCAGGACGTAAAATTTCTGGCGTGCGGGAGGCAGAAAATGGTGATGAAGCTGTTAACAAAGACCAACTTGATAAAAGCATAGATAAGATTTCTAAAGATATTGAGACAGTAACTGCTGCTGCGGTTCTCTATGATAAGAATGACGATAATAGTGTTAATTATGGTAGTGTAACTTTGGGCGGCGATAAGAACAACGGACCAGTTGCTCTTCATAACGTAAAAGATGGTAGCATTTCTGAAAATTCCAACGATGCAATCAATGGTAGTCAGATTAATAAAATATCAGCAGATATTGCAAAGTTTTTTGGTGGTGGTGCAAAGTTCATTAACGGTGCTTTTGAAGGGCTGAAATATACTTTATCCGCTATTGTAGGTGGTGAAGTAGGGAAGGCTAATTTTTACAATGTTGGTGATGCTTTAACAGGTCTTGATAAAAATGTTCAAGATGTGAATCAACGCTTAACGAATGTATCCAATGAGTTTAACCAGAAAATTGAAGATTTCTCTAAAGATGCTTTACTGTGGGATGATGAGGAAGAAGCATTTGTGGCACGTCATGAAAAAGATGGTAAGAAAACAAACAGCAAATTGAAGTATCTTTTAGATGGTGAGATTGCTCAAGGTTCAACAGATGCCATTACGGGCAACCAACTTTATTCCATGAATAACCAACTTGCGAATTATTTCGGTGGCGGTGCCAAATATGAGAATGGCAAATGGACAGATCCTACTTTTAAGATTGTTCAAGTCAATGCTGATGGTACGACTGTTGAGACAGAGCATCATAATGTCGCTGATGCTTTTGGTGACGTCAATAAAAATATGTCAAATATTAATAACCGTATTGATGATGTCATCAACAAGGTCGATTCAGATGCTTTAAAGTGGAATGATAAAGAAAAAGCCTATGATGCTGGTCGCGATGGAAAGCCGAATAAAATTATCAATGTAGCTGATGGTAAAGTTGAAAAAGGCTCGAAAGATGCCGTCAATGGTGGGCAACTTTGGGAAACCAATGAACGTGTCACTGGTGTCGAAAAAGATGTGAAACATCTTACCAACAGAGTTGATACCATTTCCAATACGATTGCTGATATTGGTGATACAGTTATCAATATTGATGCCAAAGTTGATAACATCAATAATAGAGTTGACGGCATTGAAGAGGATGCTGTTCGTTATGATAGAGATGAAAACGGCAAAAAAACCAATAAAATCACATTAGCGGGGGGGGATGCCAGTGAACCTGTTCTGATTGATAATGTAGCTGATGGTAAAATTGAAAAAGGCTCGAAAGAGGCTGTAAATGGTGGTCAACTTCATGATTATACTAAAGAACAGATGAAGATTATTCTTGATGAATCCAAGCAGTATACAGATCAACGGGTTAATAATATTGTGATTGATGCGATTGATGATGCTGTTGATCGGGCTAAGCAATATACAGATATGAAGTTTGATATTTTAAACTATAGTATTGAGAGTGTGAAAAAAGAGGCAAGACAAGCAGCGGCTATTGGTCTTGCAGTGTCTAACTTACGCTACAATGATACACCTGGAAAATTAAGCGTTGGATTTGGTACTGGTTTATGGCGTAGTCAGTCTGCATTTGCCTTTGGTGCAGGTTACACCTCAGAAAATGGAAAATACCGCTCTAACATATCCGCAACAACTTCTGGAGGTCACTGGGGTGTAGGTGCGGGATTCAATATGACATTGAATTGATAATAAACAAAATACATAAAAATTCCTTTTCACCCCTGTCTTATGAGGCAGGGGTGAATTGTTGTTACGTATGTAAAAAAATATATATAAATTGATAAGCGCTAACGATAAATACAGGTTTAAAAAACAGAAAAACCGGACGCTTTCAACAAAATGAACCTCTTATTTCAAAATAAGATAATGAGTTTTTTCATAAATTATAAGTTTATTATTTTCTTCTTTAATTTTTAAATCTGAAAAATCTGTAGCACTCTACAGATAAAAAAACCTTTTGCTCTCTACAAATCTATTAAAAAGCTTTCTACTAAGACAAAAATCTCCATTCAAATGTATTTCAACTTTACTGGAAGAAGCTATAAAACAATATGCTAAATTAACTCTACCCCTTGCAAAAAACAACCAATAAGTTTAAAGGTTAAAAAAAACCAATCACCACAAAAAAATTTACTTTCTTAGGAAATGTAAAAGAGCAAAACGCATTAACCATAAAACCTAAAACACAACTTCTCTATCTTTTCAGTCAGGTACTAAATTTTTGAATACGTTTAGAAAAACCAATTTTAGGGGACCTAATAGCGTTTAAATGTGTCTTTTTTGTGTTTATAGTTATTTCTTTCATTGGGGAGTTCATTATGAAAAAATTATATACAAAATTAGCAGGGAGCAATTTAAAATTTTCTCGTTTTCCTTTTATTAAAGTCCTATCCTTGACTTCAATAGCGGCACTTTTAGCCAGTATTTCCCCTGTTTTTTCGAATGATTTGGATTCTTCTAGTTCATCACAGGAAAATTATTTAACAGCGCTGAATGTTGCTTTGACATCCAAGGTAAGTGCTGCTGATGACTATGAAAATTTTTTAACCAAAACTCTTACTGGTGTAAGTGATTATAGTCCTATAGTGAATGTTTTGGCAGAAACCAGCGATTCGATACGTTCAATTGATATGAATGCTGGAAGTAAAAAAATAACAAGAGCAGCTTTAACTCCAAGAGTTGTAAAGGGAGATCAGATAACTAGCAGTCAGGATTTGGGTAATCCTCTTATTTATGGTGAACGAGCTCAGGGAGAAGCGCATGATGCTATTGTTTTCGGGCAGGTAGCGCAGACGAAGGCTGACCAAGGGGTTGCTATCGGCTTAACTGCTTTAGCTGGTAGTAGTAGAAATACTAAAAATAGCATTGCAATCGGCTCTTCTCTAACCGATAGTTCTGATGAAAAAGAGAGAACAGTTTCATTTGGTGATTATAGTAAGGGTATAACCAGACAAATTACAGGCGTAGCAGCTGGTTCTAATGTTACCGATGCAGTGAACCTTAGACAGTTGCAGGACTTAGAACAAGTTGTAAGACAAAACGGTTGGAAATTCTCTGTTGGAGATAAAAATGCTACAACCGTTCTTATGGATAGCGCGGTAGATTTTTCCGCAGGAAGTAGCAACCTAAATATTACAAAGGGCGAAGATAACAATAAAGTAAAATTTGATCTGGCTCAAGACATTACGTTAACAAGCTTAAAAGCAGGTACAAATACCTTCGATGCCACGGGCTTAGTAATTACTGATGGTCCGAAAATAACCACCGGTGGTATTGATGCTGGAAATAAAAAGGTAATGGGCGTTACATCTGGTGATCTTAGTGCAGATTCACAAGAGGCGGCAAATGGTAGTCAGTTGAATGTTGTAGCTACCCATATAGCTGGATATTTAGGCGGTGGTGTTAAATTTACGAATGGTCAATGGGATAATCCAGAGTTCAAAATTAAAACTTTAAATCCTGAGACGAATGAGATGGAAGAAGAAAGTTTTCCAAATGTAGCCAAAGCCTTTGAGGGTGTGGGTAAGTCTTATGTAAATCTTCACAATGAGATTAAAAAAGCTGCCGATGATAGTGTCTTTAAATGGCACGCCGAAACGGAGAGCATTACAATTGCTGCCAGTGAGGGAAAAGGTGGGCAAGAAAGTATTGCTATAGGTAAGCTTTCAAGTGCAACTGCTAACAATGGTATTGCATTAGGTGGTTCTGCAAATGTATCTGGTGAAAATAGTATTGCATTAGGTGGTTTTGCAAATGCATCTGGTGAAAATAGTATTGCATTAGGTGGACTTTCAGCTGCAACAGCTAAAAATAGTATGGCATTAGGTTCAAATGTACAAGTACTTCCTGAGGGTGGTGTTGCTGTGGGTTATAAATCTGTTTCTCGTAACTCAGTGTCCGCAGTTGGCTATGATCCTTCCATAGGGAGCCAGTCAACGGATGATGGTGTGATATGGAAGAGCACTCAAGGAGCTTTTAGTGTTGGTGATACTCCGAATAAGATAACACGACAGCTTACAGGTGTGGCAGCGGGTTATGCAGACACTGATGCCGTCAACATTGCACAGCTGAAAAAATTAAGAGAATTTGTAGCACAAGGGTGGACACTTTCTCTTAATGATAAGGCTGTTTCAAACTTTCAGCCGGGTGATATATTAAATTTGGTTTCTGGAAGCAAAAACTTTGAGATTAAAAATAGTGATACAACAGACAATAAAGACAAAAAAATAACATTTGATTTGGCACAAGATGTCACATTGAACAGTGTAAAATTAAAAGACATCACTTTAGATAAAACGGGCTTAACTATTGAAAATGGTCCCAAAGTAATAGCGGATGGTATTGATGCTGCAGGTAAAAAAATAACAGGTCTTGCAGGTGGAGATCTTAGCACAAATTCGACAGATGCCGTTAATGGTGGTCAGCTTCATACAATTACTGGGGATTTATCAAAAATTTTAGGTGGAGATGTATCCTTTGATGGAAAAAACTTTAAAGTACCAAGGTATAAATTATCGAATATTGATAAAAAAGGTGAAGTAACAGATAAATCTCATACCGATGTTGGTTCTGCCTTTAAAGGACTTGATGATAATATCAAGAATGTGAATGCTCGTATAAAGGAATTTGAAAATGACCTCTCTTCGAATAGTTTAAATTGGGATGGCAGTGTAGGTGATGATGGTGCCTACAATGCTGCTCATGGTGAGAAGGATGCGAGCAAGATTGTTAATGTTGCTGATGGTAAGGTAGAGAAAGATTCGCACGAAACTATAACAGGTTCCCAGCTTTATGCACTGGGCAACAAAGTTGCAGAATATTTTGGCGGCGATGCTACGTATGAGAATGGCGTATTGAACAAACCAACCTTCAAACTCAAAGTTTTCAACTTAGAGAGCAATGAAATTGAAGTTGAAGAAAAAACCTACAATAATGTAGCGGAAGCCTTTGACGGAATTGATAAGAATTTCCAGAGTGTGAATAAGAATGTGCAGAACATCGTTAATGATTTTAATGACAAAGTCACGAATATCAAAGAATCTGTCCAAGGCGATGCTCTGTTGTGGGATGGTAAAGAACAATCCTTTGTAGCCAAGCATGGGGAAAAAGATGGAGAAAAGGAAAACAGCAAGATCACATCACTTGCCGCTGGTTCTATAATATCAGCTTCGAGTGATGCGATTAATGGCGATCAGCTTCATGCAATCACTGAGGATTTATCAAAAATTTTAGGTGGAGATGTATCCTTTGATGGCAAAAACTTTAAAGTACCAGAGTATAAATTATCGAATATTGATGAAAAAGGTGTTGTAACAGATAAACCGCATACCGATGTTGGTTCTGCCTTTAAAGGACTTGATGACAATATCAAGAATGTGAATGCTCGCATTAAGGAAGTCTCAGAAGGAGTTGCACAAGATTCTTTATCTTGGAGCGATGCTGACAAAGCTTTTGTTGCCCAGCATGGGGAAGGTGATGACAGAAAGGCAAGTAAAATCACATCGCTTGCTGTAGGAGATATTACGAAAGAATCGATGGATGCCGTAAATGGTTCTCAACTTTATTCACTGGGCGATAAGGTTGCAAAATATTTTTCTGATGACGCTGAATATAAGGATGGGGAATTGAAAGTTCCTGATTTTAAGCTCAAAATTATCAATGATGATGGCACTGAAGCTGAATCAAGCTATAAGAATGTATCAGATGCATTTTCAGGTGTGGGTAAACTTTTCACAAAGGTTCAAACTGCGATCAGCGATGTAATCAGTAATTTGCTTGTTACGAAAAATGAAGGTATTATCAACATTGGTAAAGGAGTAGAAGGTAGTGAAATCAATATCGCAAACAAGGGTGGTAAGGATCGAACTCTTTCTGGTGTAAAGGCAGCAGAAAAAGCCAATGAAGCTGTGAACAAAGAGCAATTTGATAAAGGTTTGAAGGATCTTTCTGATACCCTTCTGTCGGATAGTTCTTCTGTTGTTCTTTACGATAAAACAACAGATAATCAAACTGATTATACAAATGTAACTTTTGGGAAAGGGAAGGATGCTACACCTGTTGCGCTCCATAATGTAGCCGCCGGATCGATTGCGGAAAACTCAACGGATGTTATCAATGGAGGACAAGTTCACATTCTTTCAATGGATATAGCAAAATTGTTGGGTGGAGATGCTGAATTTAAGGATGGTGCTTTTAAAGGGCCAACTTATAATTTATCTAGTATTGATAAAGGTGGTGAAGTAACAGATAAACCGCATACCGATGTTGGTTCTGCCTTTAAAGGGCTTGATGACAATATCAAGAATGTGAACGCTCGCATTAAGGAGGTCTCAGAGGGAGTTGCACAAGATTCTTTATCTTGGAGCGATGGTGACAAAGCTTTTGTCGCTCTGCATGGGAAAGGTGATGACAGAAAAGCAAGCAAGATCACATCACTTGCGGCTGGCTCTATAGTATCAGGCTCGAGTGATGCGGTTAATGGTGGACAGATTTATGATCTGAATCAATCGCTAGCAAAGTATTTTGGTGGTGATGCTAAGTATGATGGTGATGGCTGGGTCCTTCCAGGTTTCAAGATAATGACTTTCCAAGAAGATGGAAGCTTTGTAGAGGAGGATTATGATAGCATTGCAGCCGCGTTTGCCGGTGTAAATAAGGTTTTCAAGAATCTTCATAATGAGATTTCAGACAACATTGAGCAAAATGCGTTGTTGTGGAGTGATGATGCAGGTGCGTTTGTAGCACAGCATGAGGAAGAAGGTAAAAAGGAAAACAGCAAGATCACGTTCCTTGCGAAAGGAAAGATATCAGAAGATTCGACTGATGCGATTAATGGTGGTCAGATTTATACTCTTCAACAGACATTTGCCTCATATTTTGGTGGAGGAGCTGGTTATGATAAGGAAGGAAACTGGCAAGGACCAAAATTCACCGTTCAGGTCTTTAATAAGGATGGTACGAAAGGTGATAAAGAGGAGCGTAATAATGTCTCTGAAGCATTTGATGTTGTTAATGACAGCATGAGCACTATCAACGATCGTATAAAAGAAGTTGAAAAAGGTACCTCTTCGAATAGTCTGAATTGGAATGAAGAAAAAGGAAGCTATGATGCATCTCATGTTGATGCTCAGGGTGTTAAGAGTCCAAGTAAGATTATCAATGTAGAGGATGGCAAGGTAGACAGAGATTCAAAAGAAGCTGTGAATGGAGGACAGCTTTGGGAAACTCAGCAAATGATTACAGATCAGGTCAAGGATATTGAAAATAAAGTTACGGAGGGATCTGTACAATACGATAAAGATAAAAAAACGGGCAAAAAGACCAATAAAGTTACATTAGTTGGTGGAGATGACAGTTCTCCAGTATTAATAGCCAATGTAGCCGATGGAAAGATTGAAAAGGATTCGAAAGAAGCGGTTAATGGCGGTCAATTAAAAGATAAGATGGATTTTGTGCTTGAAAATGCCAATAAGTATACGGATGAGCAAGTTTCTCATCTTGTAAAAGATGGAGTTAGTGAGGCTAATTCGTATACGGATATGAAGTTTTCGACATTAAGTTATGCTGTTGAGGATGTTCGAAAAGAGGCAAGACAAGCAGCAGCTGTTGGTTTAGCGGTAGCTGGTTTACGCTATAGTGATATTCCTGGAAAATTAACAATCGCATTTGGTAGTGGTTTATGGCGTAGTCAATCTGCTTTTGCTTTTGGTGCAGGTTATACTTCAGAGAACGGTGATATTGGTTCCAACTTGTCAATTACCACTTCTGGAGGTCACTGGGGTATAAGTACAGGGGTTAATGTGATACTCAACTAATAAACGACTAAATCCATAAAATTGATTTGCCTTTTTCTTAATTGAAGAAAAGGGCAAATTTTTTACTTTCTTCCAGAGTTCTCTAAAGCTATTCTAAATGTATAAAACACCCGTAATTATATAAAATCCGAATATAAAAAGCCTATGACAACTTTTTTTGAGAATAAAAGACCTTAATGGTAAAGATTTAAAAAATTGATTGCTATTATTTTGATTTATTAAAATGCTTCAAGAAATGTAAATACGAATATACCCTTTATTAAAAGAAGACAGTTTTAGCTTTTATTTTCGTATAGTTTTAAACGTATGCTTTATAATGCAACGATTTACAGATATGCAACGTACTCCAAACACAAGTATTGCTTTAGGGTAGTGGAGCGCAAACGGAAAAAGAATGAAGCGTTTCTGTAGGCAATATGGCTTACGCTTTAGAGAAAAGCAGTATCGCAATAGGTAGTGAATATAATAAGAAGAGCGAATACGGGGAAAATGATTATACAACTTGCGAAGAGTGATTATTCAACAGTAGTGGGAGCTATTTCTAAAGCTTTAGAATATGGTTCGATTTCACTTGGTCATTCCGTGCTATATGCATTTGCTCAAGAAGCTATTTCTATGGGCTTCTATTCAAAAGCAAATGGGGTTGGAAGTATCGCTTTAGGTTCTTATTCTAAAGTGACGGTTGATGGGGGCTATTGAGAACAACTCTGTGTCCGGTAGGGCTGATGGCGTTTTTGGGTATACGTCTCTTCTGAAAGGACCGGCTAAAAACACTGAATTTCAATGGAAAAGTACGAAATTTGCAGTAAGTATTGGTGTTCCTAGTAAAAACATAACGCGACAAATTATAGGTGTAGCAGCTGGTAGCAAACCTGCCGATGCAGTGAACCTTAGACAGTTGCAGGATTTAGAAGAAGTCGTAAGAAAAAAAGGTTGGAAACTGTCTATTTCTGGTGAGGCAGCTAAAGATATGGGTGCTAGATAGTACAATGAATTTTTCATCTGGAGGAAGTAACTTCAGGGTTAAAAGAGATAAGGACGATGAAAATAAGCTCATATTTGGTTTGGCTAATGATATAGCATTGAAAAGCATAACATTAGGAGAGAAAAGAAAAGTCGATGCAACAGGCTTAGTAATTACTGATGTCCCGCAAATAACCACCGGTAATATTAATGCGGCAAGTAAAAAAGTAACAAATGTTGCAGAAGGAACTAGCAATACTGATGCAGTGAATTTTTCACAACTGAAGGGAATAAAAGAACAAGTAGCAGTGAGTATTTTTGTAAAATAGGATACAGCAACGAGACACATTACCATGAGTAAGGATATAGATGGGGCATTTTAGTAAAAAGCTTTCATAAATCCTCTAATGAAATAAAAGAGCTTATTCACGAAAAATAAACTGATGCCTAAGCGGATGATCAATAGGCACAAAAATTATACCTTTTTCAAAGAGATCAAAGCTAAAAACGACACACAACCTTTGATAGAAAAATGAAATCCATTCTAATATTAAGTATTTTTTTACCTTCCTCAAATTGACTTTCACGAACCTACCCCTAATTACCCTCTAAAGGCGTTGCAGAAACAACAGCTTACGTCTTAATTTTATTTATGTCCTAAAACACGCTGTAAAAGCAGGAACACGCAAGGGAAATAAGAAAGCTCTAGAACACACCTTTTTTGTGTTTTTAATCTATTGTTATGAGGGGGTATTATGAAAAAATATTCAACACCAAATTTGATTAAAGCTGTTTCATTGGGAACAGTTATAGCGGCGCTCTTGTCGAGTGTTTCTCCTGTGGTTGCTGCAAATCTTGCGATAACAGGTGATAAATTTCAAAGTACAAGTGGTCCTAGCGTGTCTTATCAATACGCTAGCCATGGCAGTATTGTATTAGCTGGCGATAGGGATTACTGTGGTGTGTTTAATGTTGTTGATCGTGGTGGAAGCAATCAAGGTACTAATAACCAAATCACTGCAGAGGAACTATATGAAAGAGTTTCTATGAATAAAGAGATTAATGGCAAGCGTCCTTTTAACTGGGCGAAGGTTCAGCTTAATTGGGTTGATGATGGTCTGACCGGTAAGGGGGGATATATGGGAAAAGCAACCGGTGGTCTTTCAAATGTTCTGCCTGAAGCTTATGGTGTGTATTCTTTTGCAACTGGGTGTGGATCTTCCGCAACGGGGCATTATTCAACAGCATTTGGAGCGGCTGCAACTGCAAAGTTTGGGGGATCACAAGCTTTTGGTATTGCTGCACTTGCAGGTGGACAAGCAAGTATTGCTATAGGGGTTGCGTCTGAAGCAGTAGCAAGCAATACGATTGCTATTGGTGGGCGTGCAAAAGCAAAAGGCGTTGATAGTATTGCATTCGGTAACAAATCACTTGCAGGTGGACAAAAAGCAATTGCTATAGGTTATGGTGCTCAAGCTCAAACAGATCTTTCGATAGCGATTGGTTCAGATGCAAGAGCGACTGAGCATAAGGGTGTTGCTCTTGGGAGCGAGTCTGTGGCTGATGTTGCTGCTGGCGCTATCGGGTATAATTCTTTAACTAAAGGCCCTTCAGATTCTGACGACATGATATGGGCGAGTACGCTAGGTGCAGTGAGTGTTGGTGATGCTAAATCAAAAAAAACGCGCCAGATTGTAGGAGTGGCAGCTGGTAGTGGCGACACTGATGCCGTTAATGTTGCACAGTTAAAATCATTACAAAAATACGTAGACCAAGGTTGGACACTATCTGTTGGAGGTAAAAATGCTAAAGCTGTTGGTGTACAAGATACTGTAGATTTGTCGGCTGCAAGCGACAACCTTAAGATTACAAAAGGTGAGGAAAACAATAATGTAACATTTGATCTAGCTAATAATATTACAGTGGAACGAGTTACCGCTGGGAGAAGCTCTATCAGTGATGATGGCATTTTGTTTGCTGATGGGGCTAAAATAACTGTGGATGGTATTGATGCTGGCAATAAGCAGATTACAGGAGTGGCAGCTGGGGAAGAACCTGATGATGCAGTGAATTTTGCGCAGTTGGAGCAGGTTAATCGGGACGTTGCAAGTGTAAGTCAAAATACATCACAATATTTTGGTGGTGGTGCAGATGTATCTAATGGTAAAGCACCAACTTACACAATTCAGGGTA